>NZ_JBXWQD010000005.1:0-385667 GCF_059612205.1 Ruegeria sp. CDSA089
TGATCACGCAAAAATCCAGACAATAACGTCCGACCCTCAACTTCACCGCTCACAGCTACGCCGTTCACAGTCATCGAAATCTTCATCAGATTTTCCTCCCTTAAATTTTCGGATCAACCGCCGAACAGGCGCTTGAACCATCCTTTTTTCTCTTCCGGCGGCGGCGCTGCCTGAGCTGGCTCGACCGACACTTCGGACACAGCAGGGGCCGCGGCCGGTTCGGGCGCAGCCTCGGCAGGCGCGGGCTGAGGTTCTTCCTCGACCGCATTCTGGAAATTCTCAAAGAACTGGTCAGCCATTTTCTTGGCCACGCCATCAATGACCCGACCCCCTAGCTGAGCCAGCTTGCCACCCACACGCGCATCAACATTGTAGGCCAGCAACGTCCCCTCGGGCGCATCCGACAAGGTGACATCTGCTGCACCCTTGGCAAATCCGGCGGCCCCGCCTTTGCCTTCCCCAGATAGCTTGACGCTTTCCTGATCCACCATGTCCGACAGGGTCACTTCACCTTTGAACGTGGCCTTTACGGGTCCGACCTTCTGCACCACTGTCGCGGCAAACCCATTTTCTGCTGTTCCCGACATTTCTTTGCAGCCGGGGACACATTCTTTCAGAATGTCGGCCGATAGCAGTGCCTCCCAGACTTTGGAACGTGGGGCCGCAATGACGCGGCTGTCATGTAGTTCCATGTCACTCCCTCCAGTATTTTCGGTTAAGCTACGCGGTGATCTACCCGGTGCCTATAAGACCTTGGGTGTAGTCACCGCAGTTTCGGCGGTGCATGCGTCAGGCCGTGCGCGGCGAATATCTGTTCGATCCGGCCATCCTGAAGCGCTGCATAAATCGCATCGTCCACCGCATAGCTGAGGCCGCGATAGGCGAAATGAACCGCAACGCCACTGGTCCAGCTGCTGACGGCAAAACCGGGCAAGGGCGGCGTGTGCAGATCCAATTCGGGCGTCAAACCGGCTTCGAGCTGAGCGCGTGGGCCCATGGCCGCCATGGTGTCACCTGCCACCAAGGCCTCCATCGCAAGACCCGCTGTGGGAAAGCGGTGCACATTCTGCGCAAGCTGGCCGCCCGGAAAGGCCGACAGGTAGAAATCAGCAATCGAGTCATTTTCCACCGCGACCGTATCAAAGCGGAAATAGGCCGGAACGGGCGGGTCTTCGGGGTATTCATCCTTGCGATAGGCAATCGCGATTTCTTCATCGTGATACTGACCGGTGAAAACCACTTGTTCTACCCGACAGGCGAATTCACTGTCATAGGGGACGTGTAGCATCACATTGGCGACACGTCCGTTGATCAAAGGGCCTTTCCAGACCCAGTTGCGCAGGTCGGCTTCAAGATTTTCTCCTGCGGCGACCAGATTGAACCGAGCTTCGACACCCAGATCTTCGGCAATCAACTTGCCGATTTCTATATCGACGCCCTGAATTCTGCCGTCTTCCTCGAACGACCACGGAGCGAAATCCTCATAGGCTGCGAACTCAATATAACCGCGCTCGATAATGGTATCGAGGTCGGCTCCCACGATGTCACGGCTGGCGTTTTGCGGTTTGGGTTGGGGCACATGATCTTCACACCTGGCCATTGCTTGCCCAGTGGTCAGGGCCGCAGCCAACAGGGAGAAAACGAAAAAGCGTCCGATCATGTGCCCCACTCTGCCGATCTATTGCGCGGCAGACAAGCCGATGGTCAGCTGTTCCGCTGCCTCGGCAAAGTTCGGGCTGTCCCCCGAAATCAAAACAGCGGCGCGTAGGGCGACGCTATCGGCCACGGGCGCGCCCGAGCCGGTCTCAATAGTTCCCGCAATCTCGCTGAGTTCAGATTGTAGCGCGGCTGCGTCTCCGTCGCCGCCGTTGGCCATCGCGGCCAGCAGATCACGGATCTCCTTCAGCCGGTCGGAATGATCGTCCAAAGCCCCGTCATCGGGACGGGTTTCTATATATGTGCGAATGGCCCACGCGGCCTTCTGGCCCAAAAGCTCGCCAAAGGCGGGCATCTTGGTGATCCCGTTCTGAGTGTAACCTTCGCGGAACCGCTCGGCATACCATTCATCGCCATATTCTTCGGCTTCAAGATACCTCAGATCAGGGGCCAACCCGCCCGAGACAACACCTAGACCATGGCACCGTGCGCAGTTCTGGTTATAGCCGGAATCACCGATTTCAATCGCCGCCTGCCAGACCTCTTCTCCCTTGTCGCGGTAAGGGTTCTCGATCAGCCACTCATCGCCCACATCGGGCAGAGCGTCAGTATTCACGGGCTGCGGGGCGACATCGCCATGGGCCAGCGCCATGCCGCCAGCCATGACGGCGCTTAGCATTACGCTATAAAAACCTGGACGCATCTTATCCTCCTCTACGACGCTTTCCCCGGTCATAGCTTAGCAGAATTCAGCATGGAATTAGACCTTGGTTGCAGATTGGGGGGTAGCTGCGACTAAGGTCTAATGGTCCCGAAAGGGATGAGCAGATTTTATCAAATTGTCAGGGAGGAGGCGTCGACATGAAAACCTATTTGCGCGCCTTGATCGCTTCGGTTCTGCTGCCGGCCGCAGCATGGGCCGAGGTTGAGATTGCGGTCACATATTTGCAGATGCAGGTACCGCGGCCTCCGGTTTTATCCAACCTTGATCCGATACCGGACGATTTGGGTGTGGCAGGGGTCGAGCTGGCCTTGGCCGACAACCTGACAACCGCAAAATTCCTTGGGCATAAATACAACTTGTCCGTCACGTCCGTTCCCGAGGGTGGCGATTGGCTGACCGCTGCCCGTCAGGCTTTGGCGGATAGCCCTTTTCTAATCCTCGATGCGCCTGCACAAGCGCAACTGGACGTTGCTGACCTGCCTGAGGCGGCGAACGCTATTCTGTTCAACGCATCCGCGTCTGATCTGGATGTGCGAGACCAAAATTGCCGCGCCAATCTGCTGCATACTTTGCCGTCGAACATGATGCGCACCGATGCGCTGGTTCAATTTCTGGTAAAACGCCGCTGGGACGAGTTGGTGATGATCACCGGCGTCCATCCCGGTGATCAGGCCTTTGCACAGTCGCTCAAACGATCGCTGGAAAAATTCCGTCTGGAGCTAAGCGCCGAAAAGACATGGGAATTCGACGCCGACTTACGCCGCAATGCCGCTCAAGAGGTGCCGCTGTTTACACAGGAATTCGGTGACTATGACGTCCTGCTGATCGCAGATGAATTGGACGACTTCAGCCGGTATATCGAATTCAACACATGGCAGGCCCGCCCCGTGGCAGGGTCCGACGGGCTGCAACCTGTCACGTGGTCGCGTGTGGTCGAACAATGGGGCGCGGTCCAGATGCAAAACCGGTTCGCCGAACAAACCAGCCGCAGCATGATGCCAAAAGATTATGCCGCATGGGCTGCCTACCGGACTTTGGGAGAGGCAGTGACGCGCACGCAATCCAGTGACCCGACCGTTTTGCGCGACTATATCCTGTCGGACGATTTCGAACTGGCCGGGTTCAAGGGCAGGGCGATGAATTTCCGGTCGTGGAACGGCCAGTTGCGGCAACCGATCCCATTGGTCACCGACCGCGCCGTCGTCGCGATGGCACCGCTGGAGGGGTTCTTGCACCAACGCACGGAACTCGACACGCTGGGATTAGACGAGGGCGAAAGCCAGTGTCAGGCATTCAGGGAGTAACTGGGATGAGATTGACAGCACTTCTGGCGGCGACCGCCCTCTGCGCACCGGCGGCCGCGGACGAAATGTGGATCAGCAATGAAAAGGACGACACGCTGAGCGTGATCGACATCGAGACGCTCGAGGTGATCCGTACGATAGAAACCGGCGAACGCCCACGCGGGATCACCTTTTCCAAGGATTTCTCGGTGCTGTATATCTGCGCCTCGGACAGCGACGCGGTGCAGGTGATGGACCCGGAAACGGGCGAGATCCTACACGATCTGCCCTCGGGCGAGGACCCCGAGCAATTTGTGCTGCATCCCAATGATCGCCATCTTTACATCGCTAACGAAGACGACGCGATCACCACCGTAGTCGATACGGAATCGCGCACCGTAATTGCTCAGATCGACGTTGGGATTGAGCCCGAAGGGATGGCTGTGTCCCCCGATGGCAAGATCGCCATCACCACGTCCGAGACCACCAACATGGCCCATTGGATCGACACCGAAACGCAAGAGCTGTTCGCCAACACTCTGGTCGATTCCCGCCCGCGCCACGCGGAATTCCTGAAGGATGGGACCGAGCTGTGGGTCAGCTCGGAAATCGGCGGTACCATCACGGTGTTCGACGTGGAAACACAGACCGAAAAGGCCAAGATCGAGTTCGAGGTCGAAGGTGTCCACCCCGACCGGGTGCAACCCGTGGGGTTTGAACTGTCCAAGGGGGATGAAACCGCCTTTGTCGCGCTGGGACCGTCGAACCATGTGGCGGCCGTGAATGCCGAAACCTATGAGGTTGAAGACTACATCCTTGTGGGGCGTCGCGTCTGGCACATGGATTTCAACGCCGACAAATCGCTGCTGTTCACCACAAACGGCGTATCCGGCGATGTGACCGTGATCGACGTGGCGAAACGTGAACCCATCAAGACAATCAAGGTCGGACGCTTCCCCTGGGGCGCGGCCTTCCGTCCGACCAACTGAAAGAATTTCGAGGAGACTTAAGAGATGAAGCAATTGATATGCGTGGCCGCGATGATGGCTATGGCTTTGCCAGCTGCGGCTTTGGCCGATGATGACGATGACGGATTTGGTCTGGCCGGAATTTTGTCGGCGAAGAACAAAGAAGACCTGCCGCCGATCACTCTGTCCGCCGGTGTGCCTCTGGCCGAGGCCCCGTGGGTGCTGAAATCCGGCATGTATTACGAGTTCGAGATTCAGGGCGATGGCAGTCAGGAACTGGCTTTGGTGGGTCCTGAATTCTTCCGCGCGATCTGGGTTGATGAAATCGTCGTCGAAGGACTGGAAATCCGCCCTCTGGGGCTGGACTCGGTCGAATTCGATGAAGCTGGTGAGATGGAAATAGGCTTTGTCGCGATCAAGCCGGGCAGCTACTATCTGAAAGTGCCGGGCAGCACCGGCGAAACACAGCGGCTGGAGATTACCATTCAGTGACAGGGCTTTCAGTCCGAAATGTCAGCTACGCCTATGGCGAGAAACGCGCGCTTGATGATGTGAGCTTTCATGTCCCCCAGGGCGCGTTTTGTGCGTTGCTGGGACCGAACGGAGCAGGGAAGTCGACCCTGTTTTCTCTTCTGACACGGTTGTTTACCACGGCGCAGGGCGTGATCGAGGTTGCAGGGTTCGACATCTCAAAACAGCCCCGTCAGGCGCTGGCTCAGATTGGCGTGGTGTTTCAACAACCTACGTTGGACCTGGATCTGACGGTGCACCGCAACCTCAGTTATTTCGCCGCTTTGCACGGGTTGGCGGGGCGCGATGCCGAAATGCGGATCTCAGCCGCGCTTGACCGGCTGGACATGGCCGAACGCGCGGCCGAACGCACCCGCGACCTGAATGGCGGGCACCGTCGAAGGCTGGAGATCGCACGCAGCCTAATCCATTCCCCCTCGGTTCTTCTGCTGGACGAGCCAACGGTTGGACTGGATGCGGCCGCCCGAAAAGCCATCACGCAGCATGTCCATGCGCTGTCGCAGCAGGACGGGCTGACCGTGCTCTGGGCGACGCATTTGACCGACGAGATCGAGCCGGATGACCACGTCGCCATCCTTCACCGTGGCAAGCTGCTGAAACAGGAACTGTGCAGCGACCTGACCAGCGGACAACCTTTGCAACACGTCTTTCTGTCCATGACAGGGGCCACGGCATGACCGGCGCGCTGATTGCCCTGCGCGCCATTCTGATACGCGAGGCACTACGTTTTGTTCGTCAGCGCAGCCGATTTGTCGCCGCGCTGGTGCGTCCTCTGGTCTGGCTGATTGTCTTTGCCGCCGGATTTCGCGCGGCATTGGGCCTGTCTATCACGCCACCCTATCAGACCTATATCACATATGAGATTTACATCGTTCCCGGCCTGTGCGGTATGATTATGCTGTTCAACGGGATGCAAAGCTCTCTCAGTCTTGTCTATGACCGCGAGATGGGCTCCATGCGCTTGCTGCTGACCAGCCCTTTGCCCCGCTGGTGGCTTTTGTTTTGCCGCTTGCTGGCCAGCACGACGATCTCGATCCTGCAGGTCTATACCTTTCTTGCGGTCGCCGCGGTTTACGGCATCGATATGCCAATCATTGGTTATCTGCTGGTGTTCCCGGCACTGATCGTGGCGGGGCTGATGCTCGGGGCGTTGGGGTTGGCGCTGTCCTCGGCCATCAAGCAGCTTGAAAATTTCGCGGGGGTTATGAACTTTGTCATCTTCCCGATGTTCTTCCTGTCCTCGGCGCTTTACCCGCTGTGGAAGATGGCCGAAAGCTCGGCCCTGTTGCGCGATATCTGCGCGTTCAACCCTTTCACCCACGCGGTCGAGTTGATCCGTTTTGCGCTCTACGGGCAATTCAACGCGGCAGCCCTCGGATGGACGATTCTGGCCGGGTTTATTTTCCTGGGACTTGCGCTTTGGGGATATGATCCGGCGCGGGGAGTGAAGAAACCCCGCGGGTAGAGCCTCTACGACCATGGCAGACGTGAAATCGCGCGAGTGTTGAGATAGACTACCCCCAAACCAGAGGGTTCGACCATGATCCGTATCGCTGCACTGTCCCTGTTCATAGCGTCCGCCGCCTCGGCCCAAACGGTCGAGGATGAGTTCGGCACGCTCAACCCGCAGGACACAGGATGGGGCAAGGTCATGAGCAATATCGACAACGGTATCACCGACATGACCACCTGCGCGTCGGGCTACTACATGACCAAGTCAGGGCGGCATGATCTGGCGCGTACTTTGTTCAGAACCTGCGCCGAGGCGGGCTATACCGGAGCCATGACATGGATGGGTCAGTTGGACAATAATGGTCTAGCGGGTCCCTATGACCCGGACGCAGCCGCCGCATGGGACAAACGCGCCGCCGATCTGGGCGATCCGGTTGGAAAGTTCAACTATGGCCTCAACCTGCTGCGCGGGCACGGTGTGGCGCAGAATCAGGAACTGGGACGCGCCTATGTCGATGAAGCCGCGCGGGAAGGGCTGAAAATCGCCAAACGGCTGCAAGAATCAGGCTATGATCCGAACGAGGTCACACCCGACGCGGATGAATGGAAATACGCGCCCCTGTTCTGAAAAGCGCAATATCCCCACATTTCTACGACCAAAGGATGAGGGTGCGCCTTCAGTTTCTTGATGTACGTCAAGCCCTTGCCCCCAGCGGAATTCGTATCATTCGAAAAACGTTTGGAGGACCCTATGAAACACCTCGCCTTGTCACTTGGCCTTGTCGCTTACGCCATCTCGGCCCCGCCCACGCTGGCTCAATCCACCTTCGACCGCATCAAGGTTGACGCCGGTGAAGATCTGTTTTTCTCGGAATGTCGACGTTGTCACGCGCCGGATGCCACGGATCCAAGCTATGGGCCTCAGTTGGACGGGATCGTAGGGCGCAAGGCAGGAACCGTTGACGGCTATGACTATTCAGACGTGCTTGCAGGTTCCGGTATCGTCTGGACGCCCGCAGCACTGCGCGCATGGATGGAGGACAATGACGGTTTCATGCCCGGCACCAAGATGCGCCATGTGGGTATCGAAGACCGAACGATTCAGGATTTTATTCTTGCTTACCTGAGCAGTCTTTCCGCTCAATAACCCTATTCAATCACGATACCTGGCAACCAGTGGCTGTCAGGGTCGGGTTCGTGGATGTCATCATGCTTTATCGGCCTGAGGTTCCCGGCCTCGGGCGGTGCCGACAACACGTCCATGTCCATTTCGTGCAATTGCCCAACAAGATGGTCGCCGTCCGCGTTCAAGCGGTAGTAAATGCCGTTCCACATGTTGATACCGTATTCGGTCGCGCCCTTATGGATGAACAAAAGATCATATTCCAGATCAGTCAGATCCTCTGCGGAAACATACCGCTGCAACTCGTAGGGGTAGGGGACATGGCACCAGTGTTTGTCCGGACCTTCCAAGCACTTAAACGGGCGCATTGACAAGAAATGTTCGGAAAACACCTCGTCATTGAATTCGAGATCGTAGATCGTTGTCTCGCCATTTTGCGAGAATTTTACGTACCCTATTAGTATTCTATGCCCAGCATCATCAACGAGAAAAATCTCTTTCTGCCCGGTTAACGGTTTGGCCACCGAAGGTAGGGCCGAAGCAAGGCCAAGCAGCAAAATGCTTGAAAAAAGCCGTCGCATTGTATCCTCCCTTCAGAAAAAGTTGGGTCACACTAGTTGAAATCGTCCGCTCAAGCCCTACGACCATTGTGCAATTTCACCGAAGGACTCTCCCGCGAATAATACTCTCGCCAACAATCCCGACGTGTCGGAGATTCGGCACGGAGGAAAGACATAAGTCTAGGGAGGACACCGATGAGCCGGTTTATCATGGCGGCAGTTGCAAGTGTGATTGCAACGGGCGCGGCCTATGCAGAAGTTACCGAAGACGATCTGGCGAACGACCAAACGATCACCACGCAGATCGTGACCAATGGCATGGGGCGGCACTTGCAGCGCTACAGCCCGCTGGACATGCTGAACAAGGACAACGTCGATAACCTGCTGCCAGCCTGGGCTTTCAGCCTTGGCGGCGAAAAGCAGCGCGGTCAGGAAACCCAGCCGCTGATCTATGACGGTATGATGTATATCACCGGATCCTACTCGCGCCTCTATGCGATTGATCTGAAGACCGGTAAAGAAGTCTGGCAATACGACGCGCGTCTGCCCGAAGGCATTCTGCCCTGCTGTGACGTGGTCAACCGTGGTGCGGCCATCTATGGCGACATGGTCATCTTTGGTACGCTGGACGCTCGGATCGTGGCGCTGAACAAGGACACGGGCGATGTTGTCTGGCGCGACAAGATCGCCGACTACAAAGCGGGCTATTCCTATACAGCGGCTCCACTGATCGTCGACGGGCTGGTCATCACCGGCAATTCGGGTGGTGAGTTCGGCATCGTTGGCGCGGTTCAGGCGCGGGACGTCAATACCGGCGACCTGGTCTGGGAACGGCCGGTGATCGAAGGTCACATGGGCACGCTGAACGGCGAAGAAAGCACCATGACGGGTGAGCTGAACGCAACCTGGCCTGGCGACATGTGGAAAACCGGCGGCGGCGCGACGTGGCTAGGCGGCTCGTACGATGCCGACACCGACACGTTGGTCTTCGGCGCGGGCAACCCGGCCCCCTGGAACAGCTGGCTGCGCAATGCAGGGACCCCAACCGAAGGCAACAAGGGTGACAACCTCTATGCCGCCAGCCGCATCGGGATCGACCCCAAAACTGGCGACATCAAGTGGCACTTCCAGACCACGCCGCGCGAAGGCTGGGATTATGACGGCGTAAACGAAGTCGTCGCCTATACCGACCGCGAGGGCAATCAGCGCTATGCAACTGCCGACCGCAACGGGTATTTCTACGTACTGAACCGTGAAGACGGCGGGTTCGTATCTGCCACGCCCTTCGTCAAGGATATCACATGGTCCTCCGGGGTGGATGAAACCGGTCGTCCGATCTTTGTCGAAGATAACCGCCCCGGTGATCCTGCAGCGGCAGCCGATGGTAAGAAAGGTGAAGTGATCTTTGCTTCGCCCTCGTTCCTGGGTGGCAAGAACTGGATGCCGATGGCGTTTTCGCAGAAAACCGGCAATTTCTATGTGCCTTCCAACGAATGGGGCATGGATATCTGGAACGAGCCGATCACCTACAAGAAAGGTGCCGCCTATCTGGGCGCGGGCTTTACCATCAAGCCGAACTACGAAGACCATATCGGCTCGCTCAAGGCCATTGACCCGGATACCGGCGAATGGAAGTGGGAATACAAGAACGACGCGCCGCTTTGGTCGGGCGTGATGACCACTGCTGGTGGTCTGGTGTTCTTCGGCACACCCGAGGGCGAGTTCATTGCTTTGGATGATGAAACCGGCGAAAAGCTATGGTCGTTCCAGACCGGTTCGGGCATCGTCGGTCAGCCTGTAACCTGGGAACAGGATGGCGAGCAATATGTCTCGGTCATCTCGGGCTGGGGCGGCGCGGTTCCGCTTTGGGGTGGTGAAGTGGCCAAAAAGGTCAACTACCTGAACCAGGGCGGCACATTGTGGACCTTCCGCCTGCCGAAGGAGCTGGCCTCGGCAAACTGATACAAGGGTCTTTCGATCCAAGCGCGCGCCCCAAACGGGCGCGCGTTTTCTTATACGACTTTTCGCCAGTTTGCGGCATTCCATTCCCTTGCTACGCTTGGTTAAATTGGGCAACCCATTGCAAAGGCCAAGACCCATGCTTGCAAACCCTCAAGGGCAAAATGATTTCGAAAACGTCCTGATCGTCGATGATCACCCGTTGTTTTGCGATGCGCTTTCGATGACGCTGCAAAGCGTTGCGCATATTGGCGAGATCCACACCGCCGACCGGCTGGAAGACGCTCTGACCATGATTGCCGAAGGCCTGAAACCGGACGCGGTCATGCTGGACCTGAACCTGCCCGACGTGGATGGGTTGGACGGTCTGGTGCGCTTGAAAGCGGCGGCCAAAGCACCTGTGATCGTTGTGTCCTCTATGACGGACAATCGGGTCATCAGCCAAGTCATCCACGGGGGAGCCTCAGGCTACGTCCCAAAGCACAGCCAGCGCGATGTGTTCCGTACGGCCTTTGAAACGGTCCATTCCGGTGGTGTATTCCTGCCCGAAGGATGCGTGCTGATCGACGAAGAACAAGATGACGAACAAAGCGATGCAGTTGGGCGGCTGGCCACCTTGACCAATCAGCAATCCCGTATCCTGCAATTGATCTGCGAGGGCAAACTGAACAAGCAGATTGCGTATGACCTGTCCATCGCAGAGACGACCGTAAAAGCCCATGTGACTGCAATCATGCGGAAACTGGGGGTTCAAAGCCGGACACAGGCCGTTCTGATCGCCAATAAAGCCTCGTTCGCCAGCGTCTTGCAAGAACAAGGCTAACCGTATTACGTTCGACTCTCGTCGCGCTTTAGGGAGGAGGCCCGATGGACCAAGCAGTCGGGTGGGCACCGGCCCGAACCCGTGCGCCAGGCATCGTCAAAACCGCATTTGTACACCGTGACACGCAAGACGCTGTTGCGCAGCTTGCGGCTGCGTTAGGACCGGACACCCTGTCGCTTGTTGTCCTGTTTGTCAGCGGCAACGCGAATGCGACGCAGATCATTGCGCGGGCAGCGGACAGATTTGCACCGACACCGGTCGTAGGCTGCACAACCGCGGGCGAATTGGCAGGGGACGGCTATACCGAAGATCAGATCGTTGCCATCGGCCTGCCCGCAACGCATTTCGAGACGCGCACTATTCTAGTGCCCGATCTGAATGATTTTTCGGCCCCCGATATCATTCACGAGATGATCCGAAACCGCACGGAAATGGGTGAGGCCCGGCCAGAGTGGCCGCACGAGTTCACTTTCCTTCTGATCGACGGGTTATCAACCAAAGAGGACGCGCTGACCTCGGAACTGGCCCTTGGTTTGGGGCCTGTCCCCCTGTTTGGCGGATCCGCAGGGGATGGAACTCGGTTCGGTCATACGTACGTTCTGCATCAGGGCAGGGCGCATGAAAATGCCGCGATTCTGACCCAGGTACGCACGCGCTGTCCGATCAAAGTGTTCAAGACCGACCATCTTGTACCCACATCCCAACGCATGGTTGTGACTGATGCCGACCCTTCCAAGAGGATTGTACGAGAAATCAACGCCGAACCTGCCGCTCGCGAGTATGCCAGAGTGCTGGGGAAGGACCCTGAACAGCTTGATACCTTTACCTTTGCAGCCCATCCGGTCGTTGTTCAAATCGGCGGCCAACATCACGTGCGCGCCATCCAACGTTTGGACGAAAATGGCGATCTTGTCTTTTTCTCGGCCATCGACGAAGGACTGGTTCTGACCCTTGCAGAACCGATGGACATGATCAGCCATCTTGGACAGGAAATTGGCGCCCTGACCCAATCCGCCCAGCCCGATGCGATTTTGGGCTGCGACTGCATCTTGCGCAGGCTGGAAGCACAGCAGAAACAGATGACCGGCGCGTTGTCGGAAATCCTGTCAGACAACAACGTGGTCGGCTTTTCAACCTATGGCGAACAATTTAACTCGATCCATGTCAACCAGACCCTGACTGGGGTCGCGATCTATCCGCCCGAGGATGACGGCCATGATTGAATCGCTGATCGACCCGCTTGACCCTCTGGAACGCCAAAACCAGAAACTGCTGAAGATTGCCGAAGCCCTGATGCGCCGGGTCGAGGAATCGACCGATGCCAGCGGGGCGGCCTATGCGCAATTCCAGCGCGCCGCCGTGCTGGAACAAGAAGTTCGCGCCCGCACGCTGGATCTGGAACGCGCGCTGCAATTGCTCAACGAGTCGAACGCGCAGCTTGCACAGGCCAATCAGGAAACCGAGGCCGCGCGCGCCGACCTCGCCAACGCAATCGAGACGGTTCAAGAAGGGTTTGCACTGTTCAACCTCGAAGAAGAGCTAGTGCTATGCAACAGCCGCTTCGGGATGCACATGCCCGATATTCAGGCGCAATTGGTGCCGGGTCTCAGCTTTACCGAATATGTCGAGCTTGTCAGTCAATCCAGGTTCCTGTCCCTGCCCGAAACGCTTACGCCACAAGATTGGGCCAAACGGCGTATGTCCCGTCATACGGACGATCATGTGGTGTTTAACGTCCGGCTTAACGGCAATCGGTGGACTCAGGTTTCGGAACACCGGACACCCGATGGCGGCACGGTCATCCTGCAAACTGACGTCACCGATATCATGCGCATCGAACGGCAAGAGAGGGACCGTATCCTTGACGACAAGGCCCGCCTGATCCGCGCCACGCTGGAGCATATCGACCAAGGCGTCTGCATCTTCGACAGCAAATTGCGCCTGATCGGATGGAACAATCGCGCCAGTGAACTGCTGGCCATCCCAAATGCGCAGTTTCAGATGGGCGTCCAGTTCAAAACCGTATTCGACCGCCTTAGCGCGACCATCCGGTTTGAAGGCGGCGTCAGCGATGCCGATCTGCTGGATTGGGTCAATCGAACTGCGGAACGGGCACCGCTGAAATTTCAGATGCGCAGTGGGCGATTCAAGATCCTTTCGGTGTTCGCGCAAGAGATGCCGGACCGGGGGTTCGTGATTTCCTTTACCGATGTCACGGCCGAGCACCAGTCGGCGCAAGCCCTGCACGAAGCCAAGACCCTGCTAGAGCACCGCGTCGCCGCGCGAACCGAGGAATTGGCTCACGCCTTAAAAGCGGCTGAACGCGCCAATTCTTCGAAATCACGTTTCGTTGCTGCAGCGAGCCACGATCTGCTGCAACCGCTTTCAGCTGCCAAACTCTATGTCGCCACATTGGGCAGCGGGTTAAACGAAAACGACGCACGTAACGTGGCCGGAAAAGCCGAAAGCGCGCTCAACAGTGTCGAGCATATCCTCGAGGCGCTTCTGGATATCTCGAAACTGGATTCCGGTCGTGCCACGGTGCACCAGACCACCTTCTCAATTAGCAATCTGCTGTCTCAGCTCGAAGACTCGTTTCGTCCTGTCGCCCAAGCCAAAGGGCTTGAATTGCGGTTCGTACATAGCAACGCTTTGATACGCAGTGACGCAAGCTACCTGCGGCGCATCCTGCAAAACCTGCTGTCCAACGCGATCCGCTACACAGATGCAGGCAAGGTTCTAGTTGGATTGCGTAAACAGCAGGGCTCGGTTCGGATCGAGGTCTGGGACACAGGCGTCGGAATCGCATCCGACCAGCAAGAGATCGTCTTTCAGGAGTTCCAACGGCTCCATTCCGATGCCAGCGCAGCCGAGGGGATGGGCCTGGGGCTCGCCATAGTCGAGCGCGCCTGCGGACTGTTGAATCACCCCATTCAGTTACGATCCGAGCTGGGGCTGGGAACGATGTTCTCGGTTGAGGTTCCTTTGGCGGATACCGCACCTCTAAAACCGCATGGCCATGTACTGCAACAGGTCGATGACTCGGTGACACTAACCAGCACTGTGGCTTTGTTGATCGAAAACGACGAGAACCTGCGCTCTGCACTGACCATGACGATGGAAACCTGGGGCATCCAAGTTCTGGAGTGCAGCAGCGAGGAACAAGCAGTTGGCCTGCTGCGCGAGATTGAAATTGTGCCCGACATCGTCATTGCCGACTATCAACTGGACCACGGTAAAAAGGGAACGGATGCGGTCGTGGCTTTACGGCACGAATTCGGTAACCTGCCAGCCTGTATCATTTCGGCCAACAGATCTTCTGAACTGACCGGATATTGCAAACGCGCAGGCGTCCCCTTGTTGCATAAACCGATCGACGTCCAACGGTTGAAATCTGTATTAGAGACCTTGTTGAAGAAAATAGAACCAGAATAGACTACCTGTAAGACATCTTATGTTAAATTTATGATCCCCCATAAAGGCAACAAGCAAGCCGTTGTTCAAATCTCCAACGGGACACTTACAGCGACCCTCGGTTCGATTGGTGCCTCGCTGATTGATTTACGTCTGGACGGCGTCGACCACCCCTTGGTTTTAGGTTGGAAAGCGCCGAGCGAATATCTGCGTAATGACCCATATCTTGGTTGCATTGTTGGGCGCTGCGCAAACCGGATATCCAACGGGCAATACGCTCTGAATGGAAAAACCTATTCAGTGGAACGCAATTTCCTGGGCAAACATTGCCTTCATGGCGGAAGTAAAGGCGCTGCCCGACAGAACTGGCGGCGGAACAACCAGACAGAGAATGCGGTGTCTTTCGAACTGGAAATACCTGAGGGAGACATGGGTTTTGGGGGCGCTTTGTCCGTCAAAGCTCACTATTCCATTACGTCACCCGCGACGTTGAACTTGGACATCCGGGCCATAGCAACGGGCGACACGATCTGCAATTTCACGCCGCATTGGTATTTCAACCTGAATGGCGACGGGGATATCGGGGACCATCTGTTGCGTGTCCGGGCACAAGACTATTTGCCGGTCGATGACGAACTGATCCCCTTGGGTTCGGTCGAACCTGTCCGCAACACGCCTTACGACTTTCAAACACTCCGGCCCGTCGGAGACGCTCCCTTAGACCATAATTTTTGCATAGCGCGCGAACGTATTAGACTAAAACATATCGCCCAACTGCACGGGCTTCGGTCTGGTGTCGCTTTGGACCTGCATTCAACCGAACCGGGGCTTCAGATCTATTCCGGTGACTTTCTAGACAGCGCGGATCTGCCAACCGTTTTCGGCGCGCCCTATTCTACACGCAGCGGCCTAGCACTAGAGCCGCAAGGCTGGCCGGACGCGATCAACAACCCTTCCTTCCCCAGCGTCGTCTTCATGGACGGGCAAGAATATCACCACCAATCTCAGTATATGTTTAGCCGCCTGTCCGACCGTCACAGTTGACCCAACGACGATCCTCTATCATCCTGATCCGAAATTGGTTTCCGCTTCGTTGTCTGTTTCGAATTGAATTGGTTAAGGTCCCCTGATGCCCGGTGTTTCACAAAAACAATACGTTCTTGATACGCACCGGTTGCGAGACCCCGAACAAACGCTGGAGATCGTCAAACCCCATCTCAAGGACATGGGCATCACGCGCGTTGCAAACCTGACCGGGCTGGACCGGATCGGATTGCCAACCGTGATGGTGGCGCGCCCGAACTCTCGTTCGGTGGCGGTGTCTTTGGGCAAGGGGCTGTCGCTGAGCGCGGCACAAGCCTCGGGCGTGATGGAGGCGATCGAGTCCTGGCACGCCGAACGTGTCCACCTGCCCCAGCGGCTGGCGCGGTATTCCGATCTTGTGGCCGATGACGCAGTTATCGATGTGACCCGCCTGCCCCGTGTGACCGGCGGGCAATTTGATCCTCATGCGGCGATGCTGTGGGTTCAGGGATGTGATCTGAATGCCAACCAAGCCTGCTGGGTCCCGCTTGAGATGGTGGACACAGACTACACCGCCGCCCCAAGCGCCAGCCAGGGGGCCTTCCCCCGAACAACCAACGGGCTGGCCTCCGGCAACAATGTCACCGAGGCCAGTTGCCACGCGATTTGTGAGTTGATCGAGCGGGATGCCACAACCCTGTGGCATCATCAAACACCGCAGGTTCGGGTTGATCCGGACACGGTCGATGATCCCAGATGCCGCAGCGCGATGGCCATGATTGACGCCGCCGGTCTGGATTGCGGGATATGGCAGACCACCTCGGATATCGGCATCGCCTGTTTTCGTTGCGTGATTGCCGAGGCCGGGGGTCAGCCCGGCCATATCGGGATCGGGGATGGCTGCCATGTGGACCGCTCCATCGCCTTGTTGCGCGCTTTGACCGAGGCCGCTCAGACCCGTCTGACCTATATCTCGGGCGCGCGTGACGATCTTGATCCTGCCGAATTCACCGATCAAGCGCAATCCGAACGATGCCAGTACGTCCGCGACCTGATTGACGCGGCCCAACCGATCCAGAGTTTCACCGATTGCCCCACCCACGCCAGCGCATCTTTCGAACAGGACCGCGATCTGCTTTTGGAGCGTTTGAACCGGCAAGGCATGTCACAAGTGGTAATCGTTGACCTGTCACAACCGCACATAGACATCGGCGTGGTGCGCGCGGTCATACCCGGTTTGGAGGCACCGCATGACGACCCGGATTTCATCCCAGGCGTACGGGTCGCCCGAGTGCAGGAGCAGCACACATGACTGCCGTGGTCTTTGCAGGTCCGACCCTGTCGGCCAAGGCCGTCGCAGCGCATTTGGACGCCACGGTTCTGCCGCCCGTCCGGCAGGGTGACGTCTATCGTGTCACCCGCGATAAACCCAGTGCGATCGGGATAATTGACGGGTATTTCGAAGGGGTGCCCTCGGTTTGGCACAAAGAAATCCTGTGGGCGATGGAACAGGGTATTCCCGTCTATGGCAGCGCCAGCATGGGCGCGCTACGCGCCGCCGAACTGGCCGATTTCGGAATGATTGGCGTCGGGCGCATCTTTGACGACTACCATTCAGGCGTATTGCAGGATGATGATGAAGTGGCGGTTCTGCATGGACCTGCCGAACTGGGCTATCCGTCTCTCAGCGTGCCAATGGTTTCGATCCGGACCACTGTGGAACGCGCGCGGGCTGAGGGTGTTTTGTCAGACGAAGGTGCCCAAACTCTTTTGCGCGTGTCCAAGGAGACCCAGTACAAGAAACGCCAGTGGGAGGGTATCGTAAAGGCGTTAACGGGCGGCTCTGAGATCACCAGCTTCATGGCTTGGTTGCCCAACGGTTATGTAGATGCCAAAGCAGAGGATGCCCTCGCCATGCTCGTCCAAATGGCCCAAGGTATTGGGGATGACACAAGTCATTCACACAGAACAGAACGGACCTTGATGTGGAATTCTCTGCGCCGCCGCGTTGAGGCCGAAACACCCTCCGACCCCGCCGTAATAAACGAATTGCGTCTGCAACCCGCGCTTTTTGCCGAAGTGAGAGATCGCGCCCTGCTGCATGTGTTGGCACGGGATGAGGCGCACAGACGCGGCCAAACGCCAGACCGCGACGCGCTGGTTCAACAAATGACAGCGCACCGGGATCGTGCCAACCTAACCCGCCACGCAGACCTGATGCGCTGGCTGGACGCGAACGACCTGAGCCCAAACACCTATGAAGACATGCTGGCCGACGCGGCCCGTCTGTCAGCCGTATCGCAAGACCGAGGCGCGGATATTGAAGCCCCGCTCTTGAACGAGTTGCGCCGTGCGGGGATCTATTCCCAACTTCGGGACCGAGCTACTGCGAAAGCAGAGTTGCAAGCGACCGCGCCCCTCACGACTGGATCGGACCGTTTGCGCATGGTGCTGTGGTATTTTGAAACACATCTTGACCAAGAGGTGCCCGATGATCTTGAATCCTATGCAAGGTCGCTTGGTTTGTCCGGGCGGGATGCGTTTTATGAGCTTATAGAAACAGAGTATTTGTATTGCCAAAAAGCCGTCACAACGGACGACTCCAATCACGAATAGGGGCACCGGACGGGCACGGGAGGGCACCGGATGACTTTACCCGAACAGACACCTGATGAGGAACCCGGAACCCGGTTCCTGTTGTTCCCGCAATCGCCTTTCCTGGAACCTGACGCGGAACTGGAGCTGGTCGAAATCTCGGCCCCGCAGGGCAGCATTGGGCCGGGCCCCTCGGGGCCGCGCATGTATACTGTCAACCCGGTTGGCAAAACCACGCCCTATGGGGCGATAGTTCCCGGCCCCGACGGTCCGGGCATGTATCTGCCACCTTGGAACGGCTATATCCAGCCTCCGGCCATGCCGGACGAGTTCGGCAATTTCATTCATATCGACCCCACAGACCCTTCTTTTGAAGCCGCACATCTGTTTGGGTCTGCACATTTCACCATGGATGTGTGGCAAGGCTATTTTGATCACCCAATCCCTTGGCACTTTGCCCGTGATTTCGACCGGCTGGAACTGTCGCTGCTGCCTAGCCTAGACAATGCGCACATCGGGTGGGGGTTTCTGGAAACCGGCGGCACCCATGACCATGGCGACGAATACCGCCCCTACAGTCTGAACTTTGATGTCGTCGCCCATGAGATCGGCCACGCAATCATTTACAGCGTGATCGGGATGCCCTCGAACGGGGACGCCTCCGGCGAATACTACGGCTTTCACGAGTCTGCCGCGGATATGGTGGCGCTATTGGCCTCGCTCCATTTCGGATCAGTGGTCGAGAGCCTGCTGCAAAACACGCGTGGAAATCTTTATACCTACAACCGCCTGAACCGGTTTGCCGAACTGTCCGAGAACGCTCAGATCCGAATTGCCGCCAACAACAAAACGCTGTCCGAGTTTTCCCATGGTTGGTCCAGTGAACATGCACTGTC
The DNA here is from genome assembly GCF_059612205.1 of Ruegeria sp. CDSA089. Lineage (NCBI taxonomy): Bacteria > Pseudomonadati > Pseudomonadota > Alphaproteobacteria > Rhodobacterales > Roseobacteraceae > Ruegeria > Ruegeria sp. CDSA089. The sequence goes on from NZ_JBXWQD010000005.1 coordinate 19,008, forward strand.
TGAACCGCTGACCGGCGCGATGTTCGATATCTTTGTCGATATCTATCACGAACGGCTGCTGCTGCACGGGCTGATCTCGCCCGAGGAAGAAGACCTGTCGGACCAACTGGAAGGCTCTCCAGACTACAGCACTGTCATGCAGGAGATTTTCGACAAACGCTACGCCGAAAATCCCGATGGGTTCCGTATCGCCTTGCTTGAAGCGCGAGACTATCTGGGTACCTATCTGGCCGATACCTGGTCGCGCCTGGATGCGGACATGCTCAGCTATTTCGGCGTGGAAAAAGCACTGCTTGCCGTGGATCAGGAGATCACCGGCGGCGCGTTCCACCAGATCATCGAGGGCAACTTCAGAATGCGCGATATCGGGCTGACAACGGCCGGTCCCCGCCTGCCTGACCCGGAAGAAGACAGCCATTCAAATTCAGTCCGTACGATGGTCCCGGATTGACCAATCGCAAAATTCTTTTTTTTGAAGCCGATTTATGGCATGGAATAGAGGGGTGATTTTTTTGGATTTTCTGGCACGGGGCATCTCGGGCCGTGGTGAAAAGGGTGAACGGTCAAACCCGCGACCCCACAATTGGGAGATGAGTTTATGGGTGAAACATTGCTCAGTTTTTCGGAAGTGCTAATTTACGGAAGAGTCCTGACTGACATTAAGCTGGAAAACAAGAAAAAGGGCGGCAAAGGCAACAACAAGCATCTTTCCGACCAGCTTGAAGATGAGAAAGTTCAGGGCGGAAACGACTTAAAAGCGCAGTTCGCCAAGATTTATGGTTTTGCCTATGAAGGCACTTATTACGACCTGCCAGAACCGGCAATTTTTCTGGTTCATGGCGACGGAGACCCCGTGAATGGTAACCCGAATGAACCTCCAAACAATGCATCACGCGCTCCAAGGGATCCTTCGATCGGCGGCGTCGCGGCGGCTGATTACCAAGTAGCAAACGACATCATGGTTTGGCGCTACGAAAAGGCCGATCAGACCATGCGTATGGATGTCACAACCGGTCAGTTCGAACAGGTTCTACTGGACATTTATTTCGGCTTCGACAGCCCGGCGATCAGTGGGGCAAAGGTGTCGGGTGCCAAGGTTAGCGGTGCGAAAGTCTCGGGCGCCAAGGTTTCCGGTGCCAAAGTCAGTGGCGCGAAAGTCAGCGGTGCGAAAGTGCGGGGCGGCGACTAAGCCCCCTTCCCTTTCCCGGTTCAAACAGGGCGCGCAGGGTCGCGCCCTTTTTTATGCTCAGAACCCGGCCTTTTTCAGACCTTCTACAAAGTGTTGGGTGTCATCCTCCAGCCGGTCGGGCAGAACCTTGGCCCACCGTGACAGAGAGAAGTTGGGATGCGCTTCGCGGTGCTTGTCCGCGATCAGACGCGCCATATCCGTGTTCCCCAATTGCGCATGGCTCGCGGCCAGCATCCGTTGCCCCTCGGTTGGGTTGTTCATCTTGTTGACCGTCTCTATCACGTCCTCATAGCGTCTGAGATTGTAATAGGCGCCGCCCAGATGCCACAGGTACTGATCGGGGAAATAAGGGTTCAGCCGCATGGCCTGTTGCAGATGCGTGATCGCCGTTTCGTTATCACCCGAATGGGCCAGAGCGTCCGCGTAATCCGAATGCATATCGGCGTCATTGGGGTTCAGGGCCAATGCACGTTGATAGGACTGAATAGCGGCGTCATGTTCCTTGCGATACAGATGCACATACCCCAATTCACCAAAGCCGCGCGCATCCGTCGGGTCCAGTTCAATCGCCTGTTGGGCAAAGGTCAGCGCCTGTTCAAACGCCTTGGACGGGTCATCACTCCAGGAATAGCGCCAGTCGATGTTCAGCGTCCGTGACAACGCCGCCGCTGCGCGTGCATAGCCGCCGTCGCGTTCCAGCGCGGATTGGTAAAAGTTCTGCGCTTTACGATTGTCGTTGCGCGTGTATTTGAAGATATGGTGTTGGCCCTGAAGAACCGACCCATAAGCCTCAAGATCAGAGGGGATCGCCTGGATCATCCGCTGCTTTTCATGTGACTCGATCATGACGGCAGTCGCAGCGACGATACATTCGGTGACTTCGTCCAGAATGTCGAAAATATCGTCGATATTGCGGTCGAACCGTTCCGCCCAGATCGTGCGTTCACTACTGGCATCCACCAACTCGGCCGAGATCCGGATCCGACTAGCTGATCGGCGTACGCTGCCCCGCGCGATATAGCGCACGTTTAACCGCTGTGCGGCGTCTTTCGGCGGCATGGATTGCGCTTTGAAGAAAAAGGACGAGTTGCGCGCGATGATGAACAGGTTCCTAAACTTGGACAGGTTCATGATGATGTCGTCTGTCAGACCTTCGGCCACCCAATTATCGGACTCGTCCCCGTGGCTGGCAAAAGGCAGCACGGCAACCGATGGTGTATCAGGACGTTCGAGAATATCCCCCAACACTTCGGGTCGCATCGTTCCCGCCATGGTTGCGCCTGCAACCTCGCTGCGGACGCAATAGGTCGACACCGGGTTCATGATATTCTTGAGCTGCTTGGGCCCCAAAAACTCATAGCCATAGCGCAGGCGGTTGCAGACCTGATCATAGACAGCCGAACTAACATAGACACGCTCGGGCTCGGCGATCTCTTGCAGCCGTGCGGCGATGTTGACGTTATCGCCATGAATGCCGCGATCGTCGATCAGGATTTCCCCAAGATGAACGCCCGCACGGAATTTGATTCGCTGGTCTTCGGGACCGGCACTGTTATGCGCGCTGGCGATACGATGCAATTCGACACCAAACTCGACCGCGCTTGTTGCTGTTTCAAACAATGCCAAGATGCCGTCGCCGCGCACCTCGACCACCCTGCCCTGATGTTTTGCACAGGAAGATTCGAGATCAGAAATCAATGATTTCAGCGCGTTATAAGTATCTAACTCATTTTGACTCATCAATCGCGAATACCCGACGACATCGGCGAACAGAACTGCGCCAAGCTTTTGAGTCATCGTAAAATTCGGATTGGTCGTATTCACTGTTTATTCTCGTTTATTTGGCACCGAACAGGTCCGTGGATCAGCATAAAGCAAATTTTGAAATTTAACGACTACTTGCGGTATTAACGACTTTCACTCAACCACTCTTGCACTTAGGCGGCCATGTCCAGGCCGCAGACGCATTCGGTCCCAACGAGACCTGTGTATCGTCAGACAGTTCCGCCGCCAAAGCGTCGCGCCGTTTCGCCCAATCGCCTTTGAGAACACCCACAACAACCATGTCATGAAACTGCCCGTCTGCAAACCAGGCCTCACGCATGGTGCCTTCGACCTGACATCCTATCCTTGCGACCAGATCGCGGCTGCTGGTGTTGTCCGCCCGATAATAAGAGGTCAAACGGTTCAACCCCAGTTGCCGAAAGGCAAAATCTACCACCAAAGCCGTCGCTCGGATACCAACGCCGGTGCGTCGCGCGGATTTGTCGACAAACATTGCAACCACTGCATCCCGGTTTACCAGCGACACGCTTTCGATCCCGGCCAGGCCAACCGCTTCACCAGAGCTGTTTTCCACCACGAACCAACATTTGCAACCCGCTCCTTCGGCGGTGAACACGGCCTTCCAACTTTCTTCTGTCTGAAACTGGTTCAACGGAACCCGCGATGTCCGATCAAAAAGCGCAACGTCTTCAGGGTCTTGGAACCAATGGGAGATGACCTCAAGATCCGCTTTCTCCATCGGGCGCAATCTAAACTTATTACTCAAGTTGTCTGACACTTAAATCAACCTTTAAACAAAATCTTAACGATCCACCGAAAGACACTAGCACACTAGATGTGGAAATACGAATTCAGAAACCTCAATTCGGCGCATAGTTGCCCTCGCCTTAAAGTTTCATCTTAATACTTCCTGATCGAGTAGCGCAAACAAAACCGGCCCGCCGCAGAACGACGGGCCGGTAAACCGTTAGTGGGCTTGATCTTAGTCGTACAGAACCGCCGCGATTTTTGGATCGTCCATGTTCGAGGCGTCATAGTAGTAGAAACCGGTGTCGATCAGTGCCGGAACCTCTTCACCTTTCAGTGCGGAAACAGCGGCCTTGACGGTCTCGTAACCGATCCCAACTGGGTTCTGAGTGATCGCACCAGCCATCAGTCCGCTTTTGATTGCGTCCTTCTGCGCTTTGCCGCTGTCATAGCCGATGATCACCAGACCTTCGGTGCCCAGTTCCTGAACACCGTTCACAACACCGATGGCCGAGCCTTCGTTGGTGCCGAAGATGCCGTCCAGATCAGGGTTAGCCGTCAGGATCGCCTTGGTAACTTCGGTCGATTTCAAGTGGTCGCCCTGGCCGTACTGAACTGTGACAACTTCGATGTCAGGATATTTTTCTTCGATACGGTTCACAAAGCCATCGCGGCGGTCGATACCGGTGCGGCTGGTCTGGTCGTGGGCCACAACAGCAACCTTACCTTTACCTCCCAGCTTCTCGGCCATCTTGTCGGCAGCCAGACCCGCAGCGGCCAGGTTGTCGGTGGTTGCGGTCGAAACAGGGATGTCGCTGTCGACACCACTGTCGAACGCGATGATCGGGATACCCTTGTCATTCGCCTGACGCAGCAGTGGGATAGCCGCCTGGCTGTCCAGCGCAGCAAAGCCGATGGCTTTGGGGTTGTTGGCCAGTGCAGCGGCCAGCATGTCGATCTGACGGTCCACCATGGTTTCGTTATCGGGGCCTTCAAAAGTAATTGTGACGTTGTATTCGTCTGCCGCCTGCTCGGCCCCGGATTTCACGGCCTGCCAGAACTGGTGCTGGAAACCTTTGGATACCAGCGGGATATAGATTTCCTCTGCAGTGGCCATCGAGGCCGGGGCTGCAAGGGTGGCAGCGCTCAGCGCCCCCAGAATGAAACGACGTGAAAACATGTTTTTCTCCTCCACAGTTGGTCGTTTGTTATTTGGTTTCTTCAGCCGGACTTTTTGCGCCGCGCCATGTCGGCATAGACCGCCAGAATGATGATTGCGCCGGTAACAACGGTTTGCCATTCCTGCGCCACGGACAGCACGCGCAGGCCGTTTGTCAGGACCGCCATGATCAGTGCGCCGATCAGCGTGCCTAGAATGGTACCGCGTCCACCCGACAGCGACGTGCCGCCGATCACCACGGCCGCGATGGCCTCAAGCTCGTATCCCAGACCCAGCGCAGGCTGCGCCGAGTTCAGGCGCGAGGCAATCAAGATGCCGCCGATGCCGCAGATTGCGCCCGCCAGAGCGTAAATGCGCATCTTCCAAGCGTCGGTGTTCACACCGGACAAGCGAACTGCTTCTTCGTTCGAGCCCAAGGCAAAGGTGTAGCGGCCAAGAACCGTGCGGCTCAGGATGTACGACGCTGCAATCGCCACCAGGAACAGGATCAGCACGCCGTTCGGGATGGGCAGAGCCGGGAAGATCTCTCCGATCAGCGACCCGCGTGAGATCTGGTCAAAGCCCGGCGTGTCGTTGAAATAGATCGGCCGCGTACCCGAGATGACCAGCGACAGGCCTTTCAGGATCAGCATCATGCCAAGCGTGGCGATGAAAGGCGGGATCTTCATTTTGGCAACGAAAGTGCCCGAGCAAAGCCCACAGAACGCGCCCGCCGCGATGGCTGCCGCCACGCCCAGCAGCAGGGGCATCCCCAGATAGGTCAGCACCACGCCTGCGATCACGGCGCAGAAAGTCATCAGCGTGCCCACCGACAGGTCGATCCCCCCGGTGATGATCACCAGCGTTGCCGCCACTGCCAGCACCCCGTTGACCGAGGTCGCCTGCAAAATGGCGATCATGTTCGAGGTTTGCATAAAGTTTGGCGACGCGATTGAGAAGCCGATCAGCAGCGCGATCAAACTGGCGAATGCCAGCAGTTTTTGATACGCGCCGCTGTCGGACAGTCCCGCGAGTGGTTTCTTCTTTTCAACGTCTGTTGCCGTGGTCATTGTGGTGCCCCCGTTACCTGCATCGCCGCCGCACGTTGGGTGGCCAGATGCATGATGTCTTCCTGAGTGGTGTCTTTTCCGCCGGGCAGAATGCCGGTCAGTCGGCCTTCGCACATCACAGCGATGCGATGGCTCAGGCGCATGATCTCGGGTAGTTCCGACGAGATCACGATGATAGTCTTGCCCTGCTCGGCGAGTTCTTCGAGCAATTTGTAAATCTCGGACTTCGCGCCAACGTCGATGCCACGCGTGGGTTCGTCAAAGATCAGGATATCGCAATCACGCAGCAGCCATTTTGCAATGACGACCTTTTGCTGATTGCCCCCTGACAGCAGTCGGACCTCTTGCACGTCCGAGGGCGTGCGAATGCCCAACTGCGCGATATATCCCTTGGCCGTGGTGCTGATTTCACCGTCATTCAACACCCCTCCGGTGCCGGTGAACAGATCCATCGAAGCCAGCGCAATGTTGTCGCGCACGTTCATGCCGGTGGCCAATCCGAAATGCTTGCGGTCTTCGGACAAATAACCGATGCCCGCCCGCACCGCATCCTTGGGCGACTTGATCGAGACCTCGTGCCCGTGCACGCGGATCGTTCCGCTGTCCTTCACATCGGCGCCGAAAATCGCGCGCGCAACCTCGGTTCTTCCGGCTCCCATCAGGCCCGCGAACCCCAGAATCTCGCCCTTCTGGACCGCGAAGCTGACATCCTTAATCTCTTTGCCGCGATTCAGACCAGAAACCTCAAGCGAAACTTCGGCATCGCCAAGATCCGGCACGTCCAGAGGTTTCTCGTTCACCTCACGCCCAACCATCATGGCGATGATTTGGCTGATTGGTGTCTCGGCAGCGCCCACGGTGCCCACATATTCGCCATCGCGCATCACGGTGACGCGGTCGGCGATTTGCTTCAGCTCGTCCATTTTGTGGCTGATATAGACGATGCCCACGCCCTCGGCCTTGAGACGGCGTATGATCACGAACAGTTCGGCGATCTCGGCATCGTTCAGAGCCGCTGTGGGTTCATCCATGATCAGAACCTTAGACCGGTACGACAGTGCTTTGGCAATCTCGACCATCTGCTGTTTCGCGATGGTCAGGCTGCCCACCAATGTCTTGGGGTCCAGCGACAGGTTCATCGAGGCGAAAATCTCGGCCGTTTGTGCGTTTAGCGCGGCCTCATCCAGACGACCGAAGCTTTTGCGCGGTTCGCGACCGATAAAGATGTTCTGCGCAACGGTCAGGTCGTTCATCAGGCTCAGCTCCTGATGGATGATGCCAATGCCCAGATCCTGCGCCTCGCCGGGCGTGGTCGGGCTGACCGACTTTCCTTCGATCACCAGATCACCACCGTCGCGCTGATAAATCCCCGACAGGATCTTCATCAGCGTGCTTTTCCCGGCGCCGTTCTCGCCCATAAGTGCGTGAACCTCGCCCGAAAACAGATCGAACTGCACTGTTTTCAGCGCGTGCACGCCGGGGAAATACTTTTCGATCCCCGTCATGTCGACCAGTTTTGTCATGTTCCCTCCCATTGTACCCTCATCCCCTAGGGTGTGTGATTACATTACGGCGCCGATCTGCCAGGGGACGAATTCGACCCCCCCAAATCCCAGCTCTTCGCTTTTGGTTTTCTCGCCCGAGGCAACGCGGATTAGAATTTCGAACAATTCCTCTCCTTTCGCTTCGATGCTGACCCCATCGGTGACGATGTCACCGCAATTCAGGTCCATATCGTCGGCCATCCGTGCGTACATTTCAGAGTTCGTTGCCAGCTTGACGCAAGGGGTCGGCTGATAGCCCGAGACCGAGCCCCGCCCGGTAGTGAAAACGATCAGGTTCGCCCCTGAGGCTACCTGCCCCGTGACCGAGCATGGATCGAAACCGGGGCTGTCCATGAAAACAAAGCCCTTTTTGTCGACAATCTCGCCGAACTTGTAGACATCCCGCATCGGCGCTGTGCCGCCCTTGGCAACAGCGCCAAGCGATTTTTCCAGAATGGTCGTCAACCCGCCACGCTTGTTACCCGGGCTTGGGTTGTTGTCCATCTCGCCGCCATTGCGTTCGGTATAGTCCTCCCACCAATGAATGCGCTCAATCAACTTGGCGCCCACTTCAGGCGTTTCAGCGCGGCGGGTCAGTAGGTGCTCGGCCCCATATACTTCCGAGGTTTCCGACAGGATTGTCGTACCACCGTGGCGCACCAGAAGGTCGGATGCATATCCCAGTGCAGGGTTTGCAGTGATGCCCGAATACCCGTCCGAGCCGCCGCATTGCATTCCAACCGTAATCTCGCTGATCGGCGCGGGTTCGCGCGTCACTTGGTTGGCAAGTTCGGCGATTCCCTTGATCTCGGCCAAACCTCGTTCAATCGTACGCCGCGTGCCGCCCTCGTTCTGAATGGTCATGTAGCGCAGCGCACCATCGGGGCGGATCGGACGACCCCCCACCAGGTCGGCTACCTGCATCACCTCACAACCCAGTCCGATCAACAGAATACCGGCAAAATTGGGATGCTGCGCATAGCCCGCAAGGGTGCGGAACAAAGTGGCATAGCCCTCATCCTTGCCGGACATGCCGCAGCCGGTGCCATGCACAATCGGCACCACGCCGTCCACGTTCGGATAAGCTTCCAACAGCCCTGATTTCTCGGCTGCTTCCGCAATGAATCGCGCGACTGAACCCGAACAGTTCACTGTGGTCAGAATGCCGATATAGTTCCGCGTCCCCACCTTGCCGTCTGCACGGTGATAGCCCTGAAAAGTTCGTTCTTCTGCGATCTTCGGCAACGGGTCATTGGCCGACGCATATGCATAGTCCTGCTGATGCGCCCCCATGCCCAGATTGTGTACATGAATATGCTCACCTGGCGCGATGTCGGATTTTGCCTGCCCGATGATCTGACCGTAGCGGATGACATTTTCACCAGCCCGAATCGGTTCCACTGCGATTTTGTGGCCCCGCGCAATCTGTGACGTCAGCGGAGCCGAAACATCCGCCAACTGCTCCCCCGCCTGCAAATCGCGCAGAGCGATCACAATATTGTCATCCGGGTTCAACTTCACGACGTCTCGCGCCGCCTTCTCCAGAACATCTATGCCGCCGTTTGCTTGCATCACTTCCCCGCTTGCTTGGTCATGTTGCTAAGTGGAAAATCTGTACTTGTCAACTAACATGTTAGAATGCTAAATCACAAACCATGAACAAACCTCAGGACATTGACGCCGCTTTGCTGCCCGTGATCTCGTCAACGGAAGGGTCGCTGACCCAACGGGTTCATCAATCTTTGAAGCAAGCGATTCTGGCGCTGGATTTTCCACCCGGCGCAAACCTGCGAAAAGCTCCGGTGTGCGAGCGTCTGGGTGTGTCACGCGCACCCGTCGCTGACGCAATCGCGCGGCTAGCGTCCGAGGGACTGGTGGATGTGGTCCCGCAATCGGGCACCCGTGTGTCCTATTTCTCGATGGACGAAATCCGCGAAGGTGTTTTTCTGCGCGAAGCGCTGGAGCTGGCCACTGTCGCCAAGGTCGCGCGGGATCTGACCGAAGATCAGCGTAAACGGCTGAGCCGCAACATGCGCTTGCAAGAGCTTTTGATCGAGGACGAGGACATCCCCGGATTCTATCAGGCAGATGAAGAGTTCCACAGCATGCTGATGGATTTCACCGGGTTTCATCGCCTTGCGGATGTGGCGCAGACGGTGTCGCTTCAGGTCAGCCGAGCCCGTATGCTTCTGTTGCCGACACCTGGCCGGGTGGTCGAAACTTTGGCCGAACACCGGGCCATCTTCGATGCAATCGCCAATCGGGACGAACGCGCCGCACAAGACGCGATGCATATCCATTTGGGGCAGTTGATGCCACGCCTAGAAGAACTCGAACGGCAAAAGCCCCATTTGTTCAACCTCACACAAAAGTCGAATTGCGAGACCGAATGACCGTTTCCCAGACAGAACTACTGAACAACCGCACAGCACGCCCTGTCCCTTTAACCCGCATGGGCTTTGGCGGTGCGCCGCTGGGGAATCTATACCGCAAGGTTTCGGATGCTGACGCGCAAGCGGCTCTGCAGGCGGCTTATGATTCAGGCATCCGCTTTTTTGATACCGCACCGCAATATGGCCTTGGTCGATCCGAGCAACGTTTTGGCGAAGCAATCGCCCGATTTGGGCGCGAGAACATCCAGCTGTCGACCAAGATCGGGCGGCTTCTGCTGGATTGCGAACCCCACGAAGTGACACCCGAAGCCTTTGTCGACGTCCCACAGAAACGGATCGTGTTCGACTACACCTATGACGGTGTTATGCGGTCATACGAGGCCAGCCGTGAACGGATTGGTGTGGCAAATGCCGATATCCTTCTGGTCCATGACGTCTGCGTTTTCAGTCAGGGCAGCCAAGAGATGTCCGACGCCAAAGTGCGCGAGCTGTTTGACGGTGGCGGGTACAAGGCGCTGGTTGAATTGCGTGAAGCGGGTGAAATCGCGGCAATCGGCGCAGGCGTGAACGAATGGCAGGTTTGTGAAAAACTGTTAGGACTTGGCGATTTCGACGGGTTCCTGCTGGCCGGTCGCTACACTTTGCTGGAGCAAGAGGCTTTGGACAGTTTCCTGCCGCTTTGCGAAAAACGCGATGTAGGGATCATTCTGGGCGGCCCCTACAATTCGGGCATTCTGGCCACGGGCGCGGTTCCGGGTGCTAAATACAACTACGCCGACGCGTCCGAAGACATTTTGGACCGCGTGCGCAAGATCGAGGCAGTCTGCGCCGCGCATAACACACCGCTGATCGCCGCAGCACTTCAATTCGTTCTGGGACATCCCAGCGTCAAGACTGTCGTCCCCGGCGCGGTCAGTGCCAAGGAAGTTCAGGCAAATGTTGCGTTGTTGGATCGCGAAATTCCAGCCGGTCTCTGGTCGGATCTGCGCGGTGAAGGCTTGATCCGGCCCGATGCACCCCTGCCAGCGGAGCTTGCCGATGCTACGTAATATTGACCCAATCCTGTCTCCGGACTTGCTGCACACTTTGCGGGCCATGGGCCATGGCGACGAGATCGTTATCGCCGACGCAAATTTTCCAGGCACAAGTACCGGACCAGACTGTATCCGCGCCGATGGGTCATCCGCCAGCGACGTCCTGTGCGCTATCCTGTCGGTTATGCCGCTGGACAATTTCGTCTCCGACCCCGCTTTGACCATGCAGGTAGTTGGCGATCCGGATGCGGTGCCTGATGCCGTGGCGGATTTTCAGCGCATCATCAACGAAACCGCTGACAACCCGGCTGACGTACAGGGGCTAGAGCGATTTGCATTCTATGACCGCGCAGCGACGGCCTATGCCGTCGTACAGACGGGTGAGCGCAGGCTCTATGGCAATATCATCCTGAAAAAAGGGGTGATCGGTTGAAAATCGACGCGCATCAGCATTTCTGGTCAGTCGCGCGTGACGACTATGGCTGGCTTACCCCCGAATTGGCAGCGATCTATAGGGATTTTCTGCCGCATGATCTGTCCCCCATGTTGGAGCAGGCAGGCATCGGTGGCACGGTGCTGGTACAAGCAGCTCCGACTGTAGCTGAGACAGAATATATGTTGTCGCTGGCTGATCAGGCTGCCTTTATCAAGGGCGTCGTAGGTTGGGTTGACTTCGAAGCGTCGGCTTCACCAGCACAGATCGCTGCTCTGGCACAACACCCCGCTTTGGTCGGTTTGCGCCCGATGATCCAAGACATTGAAGATCCCGACTGGATGCTGGGCGACGCACTGACACCTGCCTTCGCAGCACTGCAATCCCATGATCTGACATTCGATGCGCTGACCTTGCCACAGCATCTTGGACCTTTGCGGCAGTTGCTGGCTCGGCATAAGAACATGCGTGTTGTGATCGACCACGGCTCCAAACCCTTAATCCGCGACGGTGTGATCGAGGGTTGGGCCGAGGATATGGCAGCTCTGTCCCGCGACACCGATGCGTTCTGCAAGCTATCCGGACTGGTGACCGAAGCAGCACCAGATTGGCAGATCGACGATTTGCGCCCTTATGTTCAGCACCTTCTGGATACGTTTGGCCCATCGCGCCTGATTTGGGGAAGCGACTGGCCAGTCTGCACGTTGGCCAGCTCTTATGAACGCTGGCTGGAAACCACCGACGCGCTTCTCAGCGCGCTGACTCAATCCGAACGCGATGCGATCCTCGGTGGGAACGCCGCGCGCGCTTACAATCTCAGGACCTGACATGACAACACTCAATCTGGATTCTACCGGGCTTTGGCTTGGCCGTGTGGAACGGCCGGGTATCGGCCCGTGCGTGGTAACATTGCGCGAGGGTCAGGTGGTGGATATCACCGCCAAGAAGGCTCCTACCGTTCGCGACATTCTGGAACGCGACGACGCCGCGGATTACGTACGATCGGCCCCCGGCGAGGCGATCGGCCCGGTCGAAAGCGAGCATGAATGGCTGGCCCCCTGCGATCTGCAATCGGTCAAGGCCTGCGGTGTCACCTTTGCCGGTTCCATGGTCGAACGCGTGATCGAAGAACAGGCCGCTGGCGATCCGGCCAAGGCCGAAGCCATCCGCGCCCGCATCGGCGCGCGTATCGGCGACAGCCTTTCCAACATCACCCCCGGCTCCGACGAAGCCGCACAAGTCAAGCAGGCGCTAATCGACGAAGGCCTCTGGAGCCCGTATCTTGAGGTCGGTATTGGACCGGATGCTGAGGTGTTCTCGAAAGCGCAGGTGTTGTCATCCGTGGGCTTCGGTGCCGAGATAGGCCTGCACCCGATCTCAACCTGGAACAACCCTGAACCCGAGGTGGTCCTGGCGGTGAATTCGCAAGGTGAGATCAAGGGCGCGACACTGGGCAATGACGTCAACTTGCGCGATGTCGAAGGCCGCTCGGCCCTGCTGCTCAGCAAGGCCAAGGACAACAACGCATCCTGTTCGATCGGACCAATGATCCGCCTGTTTGATGACAGCTATACACTGGACGATGTCCGGCAGGCCGAACTGACCCTGACCGTAAACGGGCCGGATGGGTTTGTCCTGAACGGCGCGTCTTCGATGTCTCAGATCAGCCGCGACCCGGCGGATCTGGTGAAACAGACTATCGGGCGGCACCACCAGTATCCCGACGGGTTTATGCTGTTTCTGGGAACGCTCTTTGCACCCACACAGGACCGGGACACACCCGGCGGTGGTTTCACCCACAAGCTGGGTGATGTCGTCACAATTGCCAATGACCAACTCGGCGCATTAACCAATACGGTGCGCCTGTCGACCGAATGTCCCGAATGGCGGTTCGGGGCGTCTCATCTGATGCGAAACCTGGCCGAACGCGGCCTGTTGTAGGAATTTAGAAACATGTTGATCGGAAAACACCTGATTGCCGGCGAATGGCTTGGATCAGACGCCACCTTTAGCTCGGAGCCTGCTCACGGCCCAAGCCATGATTTCCCGGTTGGAACGCCCGCTCTGGTAGACGCTGCGGTTGAAGCCGCGGAGGAGGCCTTCGCCAGTTTCGGCTGGTCCACCCGCGCCGAACGTGCCGCCCTGCTGCGCAAAATTGCCGATGAGATCGACGCGCGCGGCGACGCCATCACCGAAATCGGCACACAGGAAACCGGCCTGCCCGAAGCCCGTCTGCAGGGCGAGCGCGGCCGCACCGTGGGACAGCTGCGCCTGTTCGCTGATCATATCGAAAAGGGTGACTATCTGGACATGCGCCACGACCAGGCCATGCCGGACCGCGCGCCCCTGCCCCGCCCCGACCTGCGGATGATCCAACGCCCGCTTGGCCCCGTGGCCGTGTTCGGCGCGTCAAACTTCCCACTGGCTTTCTCGGTCGCGGGCGGCGATACAGCCGCGGCCTTGGCCGCAGGGTGCCCGGTTGTGGTTAAAGGCCACTCGGCCCATCCCGGCACTGGTGAGATTGTGGCTCAGGCCATCGACGCCGCGATCAAGGCTACTGGGGTGCACCCCGGTGTATTTTCGCTGGTGCAGGGGGGCAAGCGTGACGTGGGCACTCGTCTGGTGCAGCATCCGCTGATCCGGGCCGTGGGCTTTACCGGCAGTCTGGGTGGCGGTCGCGCCCTGTTCGATCTATGCGCTCAACGCGATGAACCCATCCCGTTCTTTGGAGAGCTGGGCTCGGTCAATCCGATGTTCATCCTGCCTCAGGCCGCTGCCGCACGCGGGGCTGGGATCGGGACCGGCTGGGCCGGATCGCTGACCATGGGCGCGGGGCAGTTCTGCACCAATCCCGGCATCGCCGTTGTAGTCGACGGGCCCGAGGCCGACGCCTTCCAAGCCGCTGCCGAGGCAGGGCTGAACGCAACCGCCAACCAGACCATGCTGACCGATGGCATCGCCGACGCGTATCGCGATGGCGTGGCACGGGTGGCCGCTGGCACCGGTGTGACGCAGGTCATGGGCACAAGCTGCGCCGCCCGCGACGCGGCCCCATATCTGTTCGCTGTGTCAGGCGACGACTGGCTATCTGATCACAAACTGCAAGAAGAGGTGTTTGGCCCGCTCGGTATAGTGGTTCGCGTTCGCGACACCGCTCAGATGCTGCAGGTCGCCCGCGCAATAGAGGGTCAGTTGACCTGTACCTTGCATCTTGACGACAGCGACACTGCTGACGCAAAGGCCCTGCTGCCGCTGCTCGAACGCAAAGCGGGCCGATTGCTGGCCAACAGCTTCCCCACCGGGGTTGAGGTCTGCGACAGCATGGTCCATGGCGGCCCCTACCCCGCCTCGACCAATTTCGGTGCCACGTCGGTTGGCACCCTGTCGATCCGTCGCTTTCTGCGCCCGGTCTGTTACCAGGACATCCCAACCGGCCTTTTGCCCGAAGACGTGTGAGAGTAAAGACTGGGATGCATAACCCCTCGGACCGATTGGCAGGTAAAACGACCCTGATCACAGCGGCGGGTCAGGGCATCGGCCGCGCTACGGCCGAGCTGTTCGCGGCAGAGGGCGCGCAAGTCATTGCCAGCGACATCAATGATGTGTCGCTGGCTGAACTGGCCGAAGTTGCAGGGATCACGACCCTGAAGCTGGATGTCACGGATGCCGCTGCGGTCAAGGCGGCTGTAGCAGACCTGCCTGCATTGGATGTGTTGTTCAACTGTGCCGGATATGTTGCCGGCGGAACCATCCTTGATTGCAATGAGAGTAACTGGGACTTCAGTTTCGATCTGAATGTCAAAGCCATGTATCGACTTATTCGTGTGACCTTGCCCGGAATGCTAGGCAAGGACGGCGGATCGATCATCAACATGTCTTCGGTTGCATCGTCAATAAAAGGCGTGCCAAACCGATTTGCATATTGCGCCTCGAAGGCTGCGGTGATCGGATTGACTAAGGCCGTTGCCGCGGATTTTGTCCAGCAAGGCATCCGGTGCAACGCAATCTGCCCCGGTACCGTGGACAGCCCCAGCCTGCACGACCGTTTGCGGGCGACCGGTGACTATGAAACGGCAATGTCCGGCTTTATAGCCCGCCAACCGATGGGGCGCATCGGCTCGGCGGACGAAATCGCAGAGCTCGCGCTTTATCTCGCAAGCGACGCCAGCAAATACACCACCGGCCAGCCATTCGCCATCGATGGCGGCTGGACGATCTGAAGATAGTGAGGATTTTACGATGAAGTTGCTACGCCACGGCCCTGCCGGACAGGAAAAGCCCGGTATTCTGGATCAGGACGGTACGATCCGCGACCTATCTGGGGTGGTTGATGATATCGCAGGCGCAACGCTTGACGATGAAAGCCTGGCGCGCCTAAACGCGCTGGATCTTGCCAGCCTGCCCGCCGTCGATGCCAATACCCGCATCGGGGCCTGTGTGGGCCAGGTGGGCAAGTTCATCTGCATCGGCCTGAACTATGCCGACCACGCCGCCGAAAGCGGCATGGAGCTGCCCGCCGAACCAGTCATCTTCTTCAAAGCCACATCCGCCATCATCGGTCCCAATGACACTGTCGAAATCCCCCGCAACTCGGTCAAAAGCGACTGGGAGGTCGAGCTGGGCGTGGTGATCGGGAAAGAGGTGAAATACGTCTCGGAAGAGGACGCGCTGGATCATGTCGCGGGCTATTGCGTAGTCAATGATCTGTCCGAGCGAGACTTTCAGCTGCACCGCTCGGGCCAGTGGGTCAAGGGCAAGTCTGCCGACACGTTTGGCCCCATTGGCCCCTGGCTGGTTACGCGCGATGAGGTGCCGGATCCACAAAACCTGCCGATGTATCTTGAGGTCAACGGGCATCGCTATCAGGACGGCTCGACCAAGACGATGCATTTTGGCGTCGCCACGGTGATCTCGCACCTGTCGCAATTCATGTCGCTGCAGCCGGGAGATGTGATCTCGACCGGGACGCCTCCGGGTGTTGGGATGGGACAGAACCCGCAAACCTATCTGAAGCCCGGCGACAGGATGGAGTTGGGGATCGAAGGACTGGGCGTGCAACGGCAGGATGTTGTTCAGGGCTAACCCTGGCACCAAATCACTTACCAATGGACCCCAGATCGCATCAGCAGTCTGGGGTTTTATTTTAATGGCTGCATCAACCGAATGTCAGGTCAGCTTGGGTGCGCAAAATACCCATTCGCTAAGGCCTTGGAAATCTCGCCTCCAGTTTGTACTTTGGATACAAAATGCACTGCCCGAGATGAACACAATGCCAAGCACCCGCGCGATCCCACGGCAAAGCCTGCCAGATGTCATTACCAATGACTTGCGCGAGCGAATCCTCAGCGGCGAGATGGCCGAGGGTGAGACCATCCGCCAAGAAGCGCTGGCCGAGGACTATGATGTCTCGCGCATGCCGATCCGCGAGGCGCTCAAGCGGTTGGATGCCGAAGGGCTGGTACAATTGACCAACAATCGCGGCGCTGCCGTGACCACGCACTCGCTGGACGAAATCGCCGAGATATTCGACCTACGCGTGTTGCTCGAAGTTGACCTGTTCCGCCGCGCGATCCCACTTATGACCGAAGCCGATTTCGCCATATGCGAAAGGTTGCTGGATGAGATGGAGAAATCCTACGAAGCCTACGATGTCGGGCGCTGGGGCGGTCTGAACTATGAATATCATAAGGCGCTTTATGCAGCGGCAGGGCGCGGGCTTACCAATGACATTCTGCAACGGGTCAATGTGCAATCGGATCGCTATGTCCGTATGCATCTAAGCGTCATGGAACAGCGCGAACCCGCCAAGCGTGATCATGGCGAGTTGCTGGCCCTTGCCCGCGCGCGCGATGTCGAAGCCGGGTGCGATCTGCTAACCCGGCACATCCAACGCACCAAAGACCAGTTGCTGGCCATGGTCACGGCAACGCGAAACCCCGAAGACTAGGGTCAGTCCAGCGGATGCAGACAGGCCACGCGATGGGCTTCGCCTGACAGCTCTGGCGGGGCTGCGCGGCATTCATCTGTTGCGAGCCAACATCTTTGCGCAAAAGCGCAGCCTTTGGGGATGTTCATGGGTGAGGGCAACTCGCCCTCCAGCTTGATCCGTTCCTTGCGCGCCTCAGGGTCCGCGCGCGGCGTGGTCGATAACAGCGCCTTGGAATAGGGATGACGGGGGGCGGCGAACAGTTGGTCTTTCGTGGCGTGCTCGACCGCGCGGCCCAGATACATAACGATCACATCATCGGCGAAGTGTTTAACTACCGACAGGTCATGCGAGATGAACAGATAGGCAAGGTTCAGGCGCTCTTGCAATTCGACCAGAAGGTTCAGGATTTGCGACTGGATCGACACGTCCAAGGCCGAGACCGGCTCGTCCAGCACCAGCACTTTGGGGTTCAGCATCAGCGCGCGTGCAATTGCGATCCGCTGACGTTGACCGCCCGAGAACATGTGCGGATAGCGGTCATAGTGTTCCGACCGCAGCCCGACCAGATCAATCATCTCGCGCGCCCGTGCTTCGCGGTCGGCGGCAGACATGTCAGGGCGGTTGATGATCAGCGGCTCCTGCAGAATTTGCCCAATCCGCTGGCGTGGGTTCAATGAGCCATAGGGGTCCTGAAACACGATCTGCACCGTATCGCGCATCTGCGCCCATTTCGACGGCGTGATATCAACCCCGTCAATGGACAACGTGCCCGAGGTCGGCTCTTCGATCATCGTAACGACGCGCGCCAGAGTGGACTTGCCACAGCCCGACTCGCCGACGATCGCCAGTGTCTTGCCCGGTTGCAGCGCGAAGTCGACGCCGGACAGGGCTTTGACCGTAGCCGATTTCGACAACAACCCGCCCTTGACCTCATAGTGTCGCGCCAGCGCGTTTGCCTGAACGATAGGAGCTGTCATGCCATTTCTCCGGCTGCAATTCTTTCGACATGGTGACACCGCGCCTTGCCGAACAAATCGCTATGCGGTGTGGGCGGGATGGCCTGACAGGTGCCATCGGCGAACTGACAGCGTGGGCTGAACAGACAGCCTTTGGGGCGGTCGAACTGCCCCGGCACCACACCCGGAATCGTCGGCAACATTTTAGAGGTCGCCCGTTCCGGCAGCGCGCTGAGCAGCGCCGAGGTATAGGGGTGGCGCGGGGTGCGGAACAGGTCTTTGACCGGTTGTTCCTCGACCTTCTGACCGGCATATTGTACCTGTACCCGCTCGGCGGTTTCGGCCACAACGCCCATATCGTGGGTGATCAAAACCAGACCCATCCCCTGTTCATCGCGCAGCCGCACCAGCAGATCGAGAATTTGCGCCTGAATGGTGACGTCCAGCGCTGTTGTCGGCTCATCAGCGATCAGCAGCTTGGGGTTGCAGGCAATCGCCATGGCGATCATGACCCGCTGGTTCATCCCCCCTGACATCTGGTGCGGAAAAGTGTTCAACCGGCTTTCCGGCGCGGGAATGCCGACCTGATCAAACAACTCGATCGCACGTTGGTGGCGGTCTTTGCGGTTCAGGCCCAGATGGATGCGCAGCGCTTCTTTGATCTGGAAGCCCACGGTGAAACAGGGGTTCAGCGACGACATCGGCTCCTGAAAGATCATGGCGATGTCCTTGCCGATGATCTTGCGCCGGTCGCGGGCCGAGATTTTGGTCAGGTCGATGCCTTCGAAACTCAACTGGTCGGCGGTGATCGTGGCGGTCCAAGGCAACAGGCCCATCAGCGCTAGCATCGACACGGATTTGCCCGAGCCGCTTTCACCGACGATGGCCATCAGCTCGCCCTTGTCAACGGTTAGGTCCACGCCGTCCACGGCGCGGAACTGGCCCGAGGCAGTGGCGAATTCGACGGTGAGGTTTCGGATATCCAGCAAGCTCATATCGTCAGCTCCGCTTCAGTTTCGGGTCCAGTGCGTCGCGCAGGCCGTCGCCCATCAGGTTTATCGCCAGCACCGTGACCAGAATGGCAAGGCCGGGGAAGGTGACGACCCACCAAGCGCGCAGAATGAACTCACGCGCCTCGGCCAGCATGGTGCCCCATTCCGGCGTGGGAGGCTGCGCGCCCATCCCCAGAAATCCAAGCGCAGCGGCGTCCAGAATGGCGGTCGAGAAAGACAATGCCGCCTGCACAATGATCGGGGCCAGACAGTTGGGCAGCACAGTCTTGAACATCAGCCGCGCCTTGCCCGCACCCGCCACACGGGCCGAGGTCACATAGTCTTTCTGTCGCTCAGACAGAACCGAGGCTCGGGTCAGGCGCACGTAATGCGGCTGAAAAACGATGGCGATGGCGATCATCGCATTGGTCAGCGACGGCCCAAGAATAGCCACCAGCACCAGCGCCAACAGCAGCGAGGGGAAGGACAGGATGATATCCATCACCCGCATGATCAGCGTATCGACCCATTTCGGCGCAAAGCCGGACAAAAGCCCGATGATCACGCCGCCCGTCACTGCCACACAGACCACAACGATGCCCACAAAGAAAGAATAGCGTGATCCCATGATCAGCCGCGACAGCATGTCCCGGCCCAATGGGTCGGTGCCCAGCGGGAAGGCCCAACTGCCGCCCTCTTGCCACGCGGGGGGTTGCAGAATGTTGTCGCGGAACTGCTCGGTCGGGTCATAGGGTGCCAGCAAAGGCGCAAAGGTCGCGCAGATTACGAAGGCCATGAACACATACAATCCGATTACCGCGCCGCGGTTTTCGCTGAAATAGAACCAGAATTCGCGCAGGGCGCTTGGGCGGTCCTCGGTCTTGGGCGTAGTTGCGGAAAGCTCGGCCATCACCGTCTCCGAATTTTGGGGTTGATGATGCCGTAAAGGACATCGACCAGCAGGTTCACCAGCATCACGATCACAGCGATCATCAGCAGCCCGCCCTGCACCACCGGATAGTCGCGGCGGAAAATACTGTCGACCATCCACTTGCCGATTCCCGGCCAGCTAAAGATTGTCTCGGTCAGGATCGCGCCGGCCAGCAGCGTGCCGACCGACAGACCGATCACTGTTATCACCGGGATCAGAGCGTTGCGCAGCGCATGCAGCCCGTTGATCCGCGTGGGCGCAAGACCCTTGGCGCGGGCGGTGCGAATGTAATCCTCGCCCAAAACTTCTAACATGGCTGAGCGAGTCTGGCGCGCGATCACCGCCAGTGGGATGGTGCCCAGCACGATGGTCGGCAGAATCAGGTGGCGTACGGCTGAGGTAAACGCCCCCTCCTGCCCCGAAAGCAAGCTGTCGATCAGCATGAACCCGGTCACGCTGGGGAAGTAGTACAACAGGTCGATCCGCCCCGACACAGGCGTCCAACCCAGATTGCCCGAGAATACGATGATCAGCAGCAGGGCCCACCAGAAGATCGGCATCGAATAGCCAACCAAAGCCGAGGACATCAGCGCGCGATCAAAGAACTTGCCTCTGTTCACGGCAGCAATCACACCCGCAGGTAAGCCCAGAGCCACCGCAAAGATCATTGCGCAGATCGACAGTTCCAGCGTGGCGGGGAACAGGGCAAAGAACTCATCCCAGACCGGTTTCTTAGTGACAAAGCTTTCGCCCAAGTCGCCATGCATAACGCCGACCAGATAGTCCCAGTATTGCTGCAGCACCGGTTTGTCAAAGCCCAGCTTGACCACCATCTCTTGATAGCGTTCTTCAGTCATACCGCGTTCTCCGGCCATGACGATGATGGGATCGCCGGGCAGCACCCGGATGAACATGAAGGAAATCAGCGTCACGCCCAGAAATGTCGGAACGAACATTCCAAGGCGCGAAAGGAAGTAGCCAAACATCAGCGACCTATGATTGTGAGATCTTTGGGAAAGCGGGTCAGTGACCGGCAGCCATCCTGCGTCACCAGAACATCATCTTCGATCCGAACACCAAAATTTCCAAGGTCATAAAGCCCCGGCTCATTGGTCCAGACCATGCCCGGCAGGATGGCCTGATGGTTTCCACGCATGATATAGGGCGCTTCATGTACGTCGCGGCCCAGCCCGTGCCCGGTCTTGGTGCGGATACGGTCAGCATAGGGCGATGCCTCAAGTACTCGGGTGACAGCATCGTCGATGTCATGCGCCGTCATGCCTGGGCGACAGGCGTTGAACCCTTCGAGGTTGGCACGCAGGACGGTGTCGTAAACATCCCTGCCCTCGTCCGAAACCTCGGCCACAAAGAACGTACGGGTGATATCAGCGGCAAAGCCGTGTTTGCGCGCGCCAAAATCGAACAACAACGCATCGCCGGGTTTGATCTGATAATCCGCTCGCGCCTTGCCATGCGGTTGGGCCGAATTGTCACCAGCCGCCACAATTGGTGCGAACGCCAACGAGGCCGCACCCTCGGCGAACAGTGCCTGAATCAGCGCCTGTTCGATCTGTTTTTCCGTCTGTCCGACGCGCACATCGGCTATCACACGCTCCAGCGCGCGTTCCGAGATATCAATGGCAGCTTGCAGTGCCGCGATATCGTCATCGGTCTTTATGATCCGCAAGCCCGAGATTTCGCGTTCGGCATCCACAATACGCAGATCAGGTAGCGCGTTGGTGAAAGCCTTCGACACAAAGACCCGCATCACCTGCCCTTCGACAGCCAGCGATGTCAGCGGCATATGCGCAGCCAAAGCAGCAAAAGCGCTGTCATAGCCCGTCTGGTCCAGCCAATCGAAAACGGCGCCGTCAAAGCCGACCAAAGCCCAGGTGCCAAGTTCAAGATTGGGGATAATCGCGGCAGGGGCGCCCTGGGCCGGGATCACGACCACAAAGGGTCGCTCGTGGCTCATGAAGGGTTTCCCCAAAGCGCGGGTGAAATTGGGACCGGGCACGAGGGCCACGGCATCGACTGACATGTCCTTTGCCAGTTGACGGTACTCGGACAAATCCGGCATGAGGGCCGACCTCCAAAAAAGAAAACCGGAGCCGCCACGCGGGCGGCTCCGATCCGTGAGTGATAATTTATTCGACGCTGACGCCGTAGAAGATGTGGCCGCCCAGCGGGTGGACCTTGTAGCCCTGTACTTCGTTGCGCATCGGCATGTAAACGACCGAGTGTGCGATGGTGGCCCATGGGGCTTGCTCTTTGAAGATGACTTGCGCCTCTTCATACAGCTTGGTGCGCTCGGCCTGATCGGTGGTCTGCTTGGCCTTCAGGATCAGATCTTCGAAAGGCTCGTGGCACCATTGTGCACGGTTCGAGGCTTCGCGGCCGTCACAGCCCAGCAACACGGCCAGGAAGTTGTCCGGGTCGCCGTTGTCACCGGTCCAACCCAGCAGCACAGCTCCGTCGCGGTTCAGCTCTTTTGAGCGCGACAGGTACTCGCCCCATTCATAGGAGACGATCTCGACATCCACACCGACCTTGGCGAAATCTGCCTGGATCAGCTCGGCCATGCGGCGGGCGTTCGGGTTATAGGGGCGTTGAACCGGCATCGCCCAGACTTTCATCGACAGATCGCTGACGCCTTCGGCTTCCAGCATCGCCTTGGCCGCTTCGGGATCATAGGCATCGTCGGTGATGGCCTCGTTGTAACCCCACATGGTCGGCGGAATCGGGTTCTTGGCCGCTTGCCCCGAGCCCTGGAACACCACATCGATGATCGCCTGCTTGTCGATCGCCATGTTCAGCGCTTTGCGCACCTTCGGGTTGTCGAACGGCTCCATCGTGGTGTTGTAAGCCAGATAACCCACGTTCAGGCCTTCTTGCTCCATCATGTTGATGTCCGCGTCATCCTGCATCGCCTGAATGTCGGCGGGGTTCGGATAAGGCATGATGTGGCATTCACCCGCCTTCAGCTTTTGATAACGGACCGACGCATCAGGCGTAATCGCAAAGATCAGATTGCTCACATCCGCCGGCGCTTTCCAGTAATCAGCGTTCTGCGCATAGCGGATCACGGCGTCTTTCTGATAGGCCACGAATGAGAACGGGCCGGTGCCGATAGGCGCGGTGTTCAGCTTTTCAGGTGTGCCCGCTTCCATCATCGCATCGGCATATTCAGCCGACAGGATCGAGGCAAAGTCCATTGCCATGTTTGCGACAAAAGGCGCCTCGGGTTTGGACAGCGTGAATTTCACCGTGTAGTCGTCGATCTTTTCTATGGACTCGACCAGATCGGGCATACCCATGCCCTGGAAATATTCCCACGTACCGCCAGACACCTGATTATATGGGTGGCCTTCATCCTTCTGGCGCATGAACGAGAAGATCACGTCATCGGCGTTGAAGTCGCGGGTTGGGGTGAATTCGTCATTCGAGTGGAATTTGACGCCCTGACGCAGCTTGAACGTATATTCCAGACCGTCATCGCTGGCCTCGACGCTTTCGGCCAAGCCTGGGATCACATTGGTGGTGCCGGTCTCAAATTCCAGCAAGCGGTTGTAGATCGGGTGCGAGGACGCATCAAAGGTGGTGCCAGCGGTGAACAGCGCCGGGTCAAAACCTTCGGGCGAGCCTTCCGAGCAATAGACCAACGTATTTGCCTGTGCCGCAGCGCTGGACAACGCAATCGCTGCGGTTGCGGCCAAAAACTTAAGTTTCATGAGTTTCTCCCAGAAATGTCGTTCGTTTGGTTTTCGCTTAGTGCTTTTTTGTCAGAACACTCTTTGGCGACGCTTGCCGCCGCGAAATCACTGCCCAATGTATCCAAAATACAAAATCCATTGTCAACAAAGTTAACGAGTCCGCGAGCGCGTGCATACGCAAAGACAGCCATCCGGCGTGGAACGGCCCGGTTCTGTTCCTAGCTTTGAGGGGAATCAATCGCGCCGACTTTGATACAGCGCAAGTTTTCGGTTTTCCGCGATCACGTCTGGAATGTTGGGGCTACACCGACCGGAGGCTGTTCCAGAACGAACGCCCCGATCCGATCCAAAAGCGGCCGTCTTGGACAGCCCGGACGGGTCGCCGCGCCTAGATCGCGCAGGTTGCCCGGCGCGTCAAAGGGGATAAAGCACAAAGGCCAGCGGTCGCGTTTGAATTGCTCGGCCGCCAGGGCCGACACGATTGTACAATCGTCGGAATGACAAATATGCCGACAGATCGTCTCGAACCGCAGCGCGCTTAGGTCAAACCGCTTGCTGGCGCGGTTTGCCGGGTCGATCTTGGGAAGACGGTTTTCCAGCTCATAGCCGAAACTATGCGGCAGGCGGATGAAATCGTGACGCGGCACTTCCTCAGGCGCAATCGATGGCAGGGTGCAAAGCGGATGCCCCTCGCGCACCGCAAGAAACAACGGCTCGGACCAGATCGACGTGAACTCCAGCGTCTCGGTGTTGTTGACCTTGGCGACCAGTGCAAGATCCAATGTGTGATCTTCTACCATGCGCAACATGTTATGCGGCAGGTCCTCGATCATCGTCACACGCATGTTCGGGAACAGGGCGCTGAACAGGTCCGAGAAATACTGCGTCAGATAAGGGGCCAGCGTCGGCGTCATCCCGATAGTGTAGGGAACCGCCTCGGGGTCGCGGAACTGGGTCGCCGTATCGCGGATCTTTTGCGCATCGTTCAGAACACGTTCGGCAATGCGCAGAACTTGTAGACCACAGGCTGTCGGACGCACTTCGTTATTGAGGCGCAGAAACAGTTCCGCTCCCAACTCTTGCTCAAGTTTCTTGACCTGATTGGACAATGCGGGTTGCGAGACATTGCAGGCCGCGGCGGCCTGACTGAACTGGCCATGTTTGGCGATGGCCAAGACATATTCCAAATCTCTGAAATTCATATTCGCAAACTATAAAAACCGAGTCGCACCCCTGCGGGCCGACCAATTCTTACCCCAATGCTACCCCTCGTGTATGAAAACACGATCACGTCTGGTCACATAAGTGTCAACTGTCGCAACCGAATAGTTTACCGAAGTGATCTGATTTCGGCTAAATCATTGTTTTTACGACAAGCGACGCTCAAAATCTTCACGAATAACGTGAGTATTTGCGTTGGTTATACCCCCAATTCGAAGGATGAATTTTAGCTGACCGGCACGGCTGGCTACCCCTTTGATACGCGGAACGCCCATCGCAGCGAGCGATCTGCAAAACGAAACAATTTTTGACGGAGTATCCAATGCTGTCCCAACTTCTAAACAGCCTTCGCGCACGTCTCTTGACGACGTCCACGCTGGCGCAAGAGACCTCTCGTGATGGTCAGACTCTAATTAATAACTTCGCGCAAAGCACCGTGGTTGATGACACCCCGGCTTTTGTACTGGCAAACGACTTTTCGCGCCTTCTGAACTTTGGTGAAATCATCACCAACAACGCAGTTGCCGCTGTTCAAGCCCAAGGCCAGGACGTCGACATCTTCAACTTCGCCACCGGCCGTATCGAAGCCAACAACGGCCCTGACGCGCTGGCAACCGGTGTTCAGGTCACAGGCAGCGCCTCGATCCGCAACTTTGGCGAGATCGTGGGCGAATTCAACGGCGTGCAATTTGCTGGCGCCGAAAGCTCGGGCAGCCTCGACAACTTTGCAGGCGGCGTGATCAGCTCGGACAGCCGGGCTGTGGACATTCAGGGCCAGGGAATCGACGTTCGCAACTTTGGTGACATCATCGGCACCGGCGATCAGCGCAACGGCACCATCTACACCAACTCGACCGCCGAGGACGTCTCGATCTCGAACTTCACGGGCGGCACCGTTGACGCAGGTGAAGGCAACCAGGGCGCAGGTGTGTCGCTGCAGGTGGGTGACGAGGTCGGCGATCGTGTCGAAACCGACATCTTCAACGGCTTTGGCGCAACCATTCAGGGTCGCGGTCAGGCAGCATCGAACACATCGCTGGCCGGCGACGGCATCCGCGTCGACAACGGCGCCGAGGGCACCATCCTGGAAACCGAAATCGTCAACAGCGGCCTGATTACGTCGGAAAGCACCCAAGGCACTGCCGGTGGTATCCGCATCGCCGACGGCGCCAGCACCGAAGGCGAAATCCTGAACACCTCGACCGGGGTGATCGAAGGTGCCGCGAACGGTCTGTATATCGGCCAGGGTGAACATGATCTTGACGTTCTGAACTTTGGCACCATCCAATCCGACAGCCGCGCCGTAAACATCGATGGCACAGGGGTTAACTTGATCAACGGTGGCGACATTCTGGGCACCGACGATCAGCGCAACGGCACCGTCTATGCCGATGGCACCGCCGATGATTTCTCGGTCAACAACCTCGTAACCGGGACCATCGACGCGGGCGAGCACAACCAAGGCTCGGGCTTTGGGGTTGAAATCGGTGACGCACCAGACGGCGTGACCTCGTTCACGCTGGACAACGCCGGTACGATCCAGGGTCGCGGCAACGCCGCAGCGGGCACAAACGCAGCCGGTGACGGCGTGCGGATCGGCAATGTCGGCAACATCGGCACCACCGATGCGGTCATCAACAACACCGGCACCATCGACTCGGAAGGCGCAAACGGTACCGTCGCTGGTGTACGCTTCGTAAACGGCGTTTCGTTCCAGGGTGAGTTCAACAACTCGGGCGATATCTCGGGCGTGCAGAACGGTGTCTATTTCGGCAACCCGGTCAACGGTGAGGGCGCAGATCACACCGGTGGTGTGTTCAACAACCTGGAAGGCGGGACCATCTCGTCCGACAGCCGCGCGTTCAACATTGATGGCATCGGTCTGGAAGTGAACAACGCCGGTGACATCCTTGGCACCGACAATCAGCGCAACGGCACAGTCTATGCTGATGGCACCGCGCAGGACTTTACCTTCAACAACCTCTCGACCGGTGTGGTCGATGCGGGCGAAGGCAATGAAGGTTCGGGCTTTGGCGCTGAGATTGCAGGCGAGAACAGCTTTGAGCTGAACAACGAAGGCACCATTCAGGGTCGCGGCAACGCGGCGGCAGGCACCAACGGCGCCGGAGACGGCATCCGTATTGGCAATGTCGGCAACACGGGCACGTTCTCGGGCACCATCACCAACTCGGGCACCGTTGCATCCGAAGGTGCAAACGGCACTGTCGGTGCGTTCCGTGCGGTGAACAACGTCAACTTCCAAGGTCAGTTGATCAACGAAGAAGGCGGTCTGTTCGAAGGCGGCCAGAACGGTGTGTACTTTGGCACTGGTGATCACACAGGCGGCTCGTTCGTCAACCGTGGTACCGTGACATCGGACAGCCGTGCGGTGAATATCGACGGGATCGGTCTGGATGTTGTCAACGAAGGCGAAATCCTGGGCACTGGCGATCAGCGCAACGGCACAGTCTATGCCGATGGCACTGCTGACAACTACAGCTTCACCAACTCGGGTCTGGTCGATGCAGGCGAAGGCAATAACGGTTCCGCCGTTTCGCTGCAAACCGGCGACGAGTCGGGGGACATCGTGTCCGCAGCAGTCATCAACGAAGGTACGCTGCAAGGTCGTGGAGATGCGCTGGAAGGCAACCAGGTCGGTGACGGTCTGCGCCTGTTCACCAGCCAGGACGACGCCTCTTTCGCGGGTGTTGTGGTCAACGAAGGCCTGATCGCCGGTTCCGAGGACTCGGACGCCGCAGCAGGTATCCGCGTTGATGGCGGCCTGAACCTGGTTGGCGCGATCCTGAACGAAGGCGAAATCCGCGGCACGGTCAATGCGATCGACGCATCGGATGCAGGCTTCGTGACCATCGTCAACGACGACGAAGGCGTGATCAACGGCAACGTTCTGCTGAGCGACGGCGACGACATCTTTGTCGACCTGGGCACCACCAACGGTGATATCTCGGGCGGCGCAGGAGATGACGTTCTGATCGCAGGCGACGCAGACAACGTCATCACCGGCGGTCTTGGCAATGACTTCATCGACGGTGGCGAAGGCATCGACACAGCCGATTTCTCGGATCTGGATGTCGCGGTCGAAGTCAGCCTGGATGCAAACGGCAATGGCACTGCCACACGTGACACAGGCTTTAACGTCACCGTCACCGACGCGGTTGTTGCAGCACCGGATCAGTTCGGATCGTCCATCACCAACGGCGCCGAGTTCGTGGAGCAGGCAGTCCAGGGCAACCTGTACTACAACATCCACACATCGGACTTCCCGGCTGGTGAAATTCGCGGGCAACTGCTGGTTGACAGCGACGTGACCGAGAATGGCATCCGTACTGTCACGCTGAGCGGTGGTCTGGACGCCTCGCAGGAGCCTGGTCCTACATCCGACAGCGAAGCGACCGGTCAGGCGACCCTCGTCGTCACTCAAAACCTGGAAACCGGTGAAGTCACCTATTCCAGCGAGTTGAGCGTTACGGGCCTGAACGAAGCTGATCTGTTGACGCCGATCCCGGGTGTTGTCTCGGCTGTGCACTTGCACAATGCACCTGCTGGTCAGAACGGCCCGGTCGTGCAGGACACGCTGGTAGATGCTGGTGCAACGCTGGATACCGAAGCCACTGGTGGCACAGGTGTCATCGGCGAGGACGTCATCGACAACCAGATCGAAGTGGACATCCTGCGCTCGATCGAGCGGGTTGTCGGCTCGGATGACAGCGACACGATCGACGTCTCCAGCTTTGACGGTGTAACCGTTGATCTGGACCTCAGCGGTCCTTCGCCGAACCCTGCTGGCAGCGGTGATGAAGGTCCGCAGGACGGTGCCATCATCCAGAATGGCCAGATCGTCGCCGAAGTTGATGACTTCGAAAACGTTGTAGGCTCGGACGGGGATGACCTGATCCTTGGCAACAACGAGTTCAACATCCTCGACGGTGGTGCCGGCAATGACGCGATCCATTCCTTCGGAGGTGCCGACGTGATCATCGGTGGCGAAGGGATCGACACCGCGCTGTTCACTGCAGGGCCGGGCGTTGTTCTGGATCTGGATGAAGAAGGCAACGGCGTTGCACAGGTCAATGCACCCGATGGAGCAATCCTGGATCAGGTGTTTGGGTTCGAAAACATCAACGGCTCGAACAACGCTGGCAGCCCGAATGGTGGCGACGACATCCTGTCGGGCAACTCGGGGTCCAACACCCTGAACGGTCAGGCCGGTGACGATGTGCTGAACGGTGAGGGTGGCGATGACATCCTGATCGGTGGCGCAGGCAACGACACCTTCGTCTTCGAAGGCAACTTCGGCAACGACGTCATTCAGGACTTCGAAGTCGGTCTGGACCAGCTCCAGTTCGGCGAATTCGGACCCGACTTCGACGGCAGTGTCAGCGTTGCACAAGATGGCGACGACGCGGTCATCACCTTCGGCAGTGAAGGGTCCGTCCGCCTCGCCGGTGTCAACAGCACCGACCTGAACGACGACGACTTTGTCGCGTAACTGACCAACAGCGGGGCGGCCTTGGGTCGCCCCGTTCTTCAAACCGGAAAGGGTCAAAGAAATGTTCAAGCAAGCCAATCCCGTCAAAACTGCCTGGGGGTCACTGCGTAAGGGTTTTGTTGCGGTCGCCTTCTTCAGCCTGTTTCTGAACCTGCTTATGCTGGCTGGGCCGCTTTACATGTTGCAGGTCTATGACCGTGTTCTGACCAGCCAGAACGTTGACACACTGATCGCTCTGTCCGTTCTTCTGGTTGGTGTTTTCATTGTAATCGCCTGCCTTGACCTGATGCGGATGCGCATCCTGGGCCGTCTGGCCGCCCGGTTCGAGCTGACCGTGGGTGCCCCCGTCCTCAGCGCTGCGATGCGCCGCCGGGTGCAGGGCGAAAGCGACGCCGGCGAGCATCTGGTCGAGGATGTCAACGGCTTCCGCGAGTTCATCTCGGGCACGACCCTGATCGCCTTTTTCGACGCCCCTTGGATCCCGATCTATTTGATGGTGCTGTATGTTCTGCACCCACTGCTGGGCCTGCTGGGTCTGGTCGGCGCGCTGACCCTGACCATCATGGCATTGATCAACAACTCGCGCGCCCGCGGCCCGATGGAGCAAGCCTCGCAGGCGCGTGGACGTTCTGACGCGCTGTTCAACACCAGCGACAAGAACGCCGAACTTGTGCATGCGCTGGGAATGAAGTCAGACCTGATGCGCCGTTGGACTGCCTTGCAAGCCGATGCGCACCAGTACAAGACGCGCGCCTCGGACCGTGTGGCCAGCTTCTCGGTACTGTCCAAAACAATCCGTATGGGCCTGCAATCAGCCATACTGGGTCTGGGTGCCGCACTGGCCATCACCGGGGAATCCACCGCCGGTGTGATGATCGCTGCAACCATCGTTCTGGCCCGCGCTTTGTCGCCTATCGACCAGTTGATCGGCCAGTGGCGCACCTTCCTGGCCGCGCGCGGTTCCTATGCCAAGATCAAGAAACTGACCGAGGATTATGCGGAAGCGCCGACCAATCTGAACCTGCCACGCGCATTCAAATCTCTGGACGTCAAAATCGCGCAGGCTGGTCCGCCGCGTGCGATGAACGCCACGGTCCGCGGTATCGATTTCAGCCTGCAACCGGGTGACGTGCTGGCTGTGATCGGACATAGCGGATCAGGGAAGACCACGCTGGGCAAGATGCTGGCCGGGATCTGGTTCCCGCAGCGCGGCGAGGTCCTGCTGGATGGAAGCCCGTTATCGAAATGGAACAACGAAGACCTCGGCAAACAGATCGGCTATCTGCCGCAGGATGTCGAGCTGTTCGACGGAACGATCCGCGAAAACATCGGCCGCTTCTCGATCGCCATCGACGACGCCGAAGTTCTGCGTGCCGCCCGCGAGGCCGGTGTGCACGAGCTGATAAGCTCGCTGCCCGACGGCTATGAAACGCGCATCGGCAAGGGCTTTTTCCTGTCGGGTGGTCAACGCCAGCGTCTGGCCCTGGCCCGCGCGCTCTATGGTGATCCGTTCGTTCTGGTTCTGGACGAACCGAACTCGGACTTGGATGCCGAAGGCGAACAGGCTCTGCGTGACGCTATTCTGGCCGCGCAAGCCCGCCGAGCGATCTCGATCGTGATGACGCACCGTCCGGCCACCCTGCAAGCGGCCAACAAGGTCATGGTGCTGCGCGACGGTAACCAGACCCAATTCGGCGACAAAGACGACGTGCTGAAGGTTAACCGGCGCAACGTTCTTGATACCCCCAATCAACCCGGCGCTGCGACCCCGTCGCCACGCCCTGCAAATGAAATTCAGATCAGCGGAGCAGCCCAATGACAAACTTGGTTCCCCACTCCCAATCCTACGGTGCAGTTGCCTTTCACGAGGCGCAGCTGAAGGAAATCAACGACACCACATCAAATATCGGACGCTATATCCTGTTCGGCGTCTTCACCCTGATGGCCTTTGTCGGCGGCAGCGCCTATTGGGCTCTGGCCTCGAAACTGGACGGCGCAGTAGTTGCCCCTGCCTCGTTCGTGGTCGAAGGCGACCGCAAAACGGTCGAGCATCTGGATGGCGGCATCATTCACGCAATCCTCGTCACGGATGGCGAGTTTGTGCAGGCCGGGCAACCCCTCGTGCGGCTCGACAGCACCGAGATCGACGTCGATCTTAGCGTGCAGGGCAGCCAGTTGGGCGAGCTTTCAGTACGCCGCGCCCGTCTGCTGGCACAGATGAGCGGCCAAGGTCACTTTGACGAAGCTGCCGCATTTGCGGGTTTTCAGGAAGGCATGGAGCGCCTGCATTGGGTCTCGCCCTATCTGACGCAGAAACAACTCTTCGATGCCGAGGCCCGCGCCCGCAACACCGAAGCCCAAATCAACGCGCAGCGCGTGTCGGGTCTGCGTGCCCAGATCGCGGGCTTGAATGAGCAACGCCAAAGCACCCAAAACCAGATCGAGATCACCAAAGGTGAGCTGACCAATCTGGAATCCCTGTTGGCCAAAGGTCTGGTTGCTGTCACCCGTGTCAGCGCGCGCCGGATCGAGTTGGAGCGTCTTAATGGTGTCGATGCCTCGCTGCGCACGCAAATCGCGCAAGCCGAAAACCAGGTGCAGGAACTGGAATTGTCGCTGATCAGCCAGCAGAAACTGCGTGATGAGGTCATCGCCGGAGAACTGGCCGTAGTCGAAGCCCAGCTTGATCTGGTCCGTCCGCAATTTGCAGGAACGCTGGCCCGTCTGAACCGCACGCAGGTTCTGGCCCCGACCAGCGGCCGTGTGGTGAACCTGGCGGTATCAACGACCGGTGGTGTGATCCGACCCGGTGAGCCGATCATGGACATCGTGCCCGCCGATCAGGCCCTGATCGTCGAAGCCCGCGTCAAGACCGGCGACATCGACAAGCTGCATATCGGGCAAACCACGCGCATTCGCCTGTCTGCCTTCGCACAGGCCGATGTTCCCGAAGCCAATGGTCAGATCTTCGACATTTCAGCGGACGCGCTGGAAGACGACCGCACAGGCGAGGCCTACTACAAAGCCCGCGTCAAATTGGACGCCGATCAGCCGCAGGCGATCGCGGCACTGGATCTGGTGCCGGGAATGCCCGCCGATCTGTTTGTGAATACCGGCGAACGGGCAGTCTTTACCTACCTGTCGCAACCTATCAGCGACCGGTTGGCCAAAACGTTTATCGAGTGACCTGGGTATCCCCGCGCCTATTTTTTAGGCGCGGGTTGTTCTTTTGGCGCATTTATCACCGCTATACATTTACTTCGCTGGGGCATGGTTTTCTAATTTCACGATATGAAACTTTGCACGACCCCTCCCCGGCCATGACACGCGCGCCTGATTTATTGGTTTTTTCCGATCTCGACGGGACGCTGCTGGATCATCACGACTATAGCTGGGCAGCCGCCAAACCCGGGCTTCAGCGCCTGTCTTATCTGAAGGCCGGTCTGGTCTTGGCCAGCAGCAAAACCGCGGCTGAAATTCTGCCTCTGCAACAGGAACTCGGGCTTGTCGGGATGCCCGCCATCGTTGAAAACGGCTCGGGCGTTCTATGGCCGGACCAGCCCAATAGCGGCGAAACCTGTTATGCCAAGCTGCGCGCAAGTCTCGCAGAACTGCCCAAGGGATTTGAAGGCTTCGGGGATATGTCCGATAGCGAGATCGCCAATTTGACGGGCCTCGACCCCCAGCAGGCGTCGCTTGCCCGACAGCGTCGGTTTAGCGAGCCGGGCCTGTGGACTGGCTCCACTTCAGGCCTTGAAGCATTCCTTGCTGCCGCGCAGGAACACGGATTGCACGCGCGTCAGGGTGGGCGATTTCTGACCTTGTCGTTTGGCTCGACCAAAGCGGACGCGATGCGCGAGGTTATCAGCCACTTTACCCCTCGTCTGACGATCGCTTTGGGGGATGCTCCGAATGACCGTGAGATGCTGGAGCTGGCCGATCACGGCGTGGTCGTGCACAACCCCCACAGCGCTGGGATATCGCAGTTTCCGTCCGATACCGAAGCCCACATTCTCAGAACAAAACAGGCAGGTCCACAAGGGTGGTCGGACGCGATTTTGGCGCTGACCCGGGATCTTTGACAAAACGAGGCGCACGACATGGCCGATTTTCACCAGAACGGAAACATTACCACTCTGCACAACCTGCGCAGCCGACCCGCTGGCCAGTTGGCCCATGAAATCTCGGTCTTTGCCGAGACGCGCAAGATCACTCTGATCCTGCCCTGCCTCTATTCAGAGTTGGCAGGTCCCGCATTGACCGGGATTTTGCACGAACTGGCGCAAGTGCCCTACCTGCACCGCGTCATTATTGGGTTGGATCAAGCGGATGAGACGCAATATCGCCACGCGCGGGCGTTCTTTGCCGATCTGCCGCAAAACCATGCCGTCATCTGGAATGACAGCCCCCGCCTGACTGCGTTGCAGGCGCATCTGCAAGAACTGGGACTGGCGCCGCAAGAGCCGGGCAAGGGCAAGAATGTTTGGTCCTGCATAGGGTATCTGCTGGCTTGCGCCGACAGTTCGGTGATGGCGATCCATGATTGCGATATCGTGACCTATGACCGGCAAATGCTGGATCGTCTGGTCTATCCGGTGGTGAACCCAACCTTTCCGTTCCAGATGGCCAAGGGCTTTTATCCGCGCATCGGGAACGGAAAGCTGAACGGCCGCGTCACGCGCCTGCTGGTTAGCCCGCTGCTGATCGCGCTTAAAAAGGTGATCGGGGATCGCGACTACCTCGATTACCTGCGCAGTTTCCGCTATCCGCTGTCGGGCGAGTTCGCCATCCGCACCCCCACCCTGCCCGACCTGCGCATTCCATCCGATTGGGGGCTAGAGATCGGCGTATTGTCTGAAGCGTGGCGTAATCTGGCCCCGAAATCCGTCTGTCAGGTCGAGATTGCCGACAATTACGACCACAAACATCAAGACCTTTCGCCCGAGGACGCAAATCGCGGCCTGTCGCGTATGTCCACCGATATCTGCAAGGCGATCTTCCGCAAACTGGCCGCCGATGGCACCGTGTTTACGCCCAATACGTTCCGCACGCTCAAGGCGACCTACTATCGCTCGGCGCTGGATCTGCTCGAGGGTTACTATACCGATGCCAAGATGAACGGGCTGGAACTGGACCGCCACAAGGAAGAGAAGTCCATCGAGCTGTTCGCCGAAAACATCATTCGCGCCGGGCAGGTGTTTCTGGACAACCCGCATGAGACGCCGTTCATCCCTACATGGAACCGAGTGCATTCGGCCGACCCCGAGTTTCTGCTGCGTCTCAAGGCCGCCGTATCCGACGATCTGGACGAATTCAGCCCGCGTTCGTGATCCAGCGGCACTGATACGGAGCCAGAACAATATCCGGGCCGTTGGTGGCTAGGATTTCGCCGGTCAATGCGTCGGTCCAGACCTCTTCGGCGATCATATTGATCTCGGCGGGGCTGACATGGACCAATTCAGCCGAGACATTGTGCAGCGCAAAGATCGACTGGCTGCGATCCAGACTCTGCCGCCAGATGCCAAAGACGCGATCATCCAGCCGCAGGGTAAACTGCGTGGCGTTGGGGTGAAAGGCCGGTTGCTGCGACCGCAGGTGCAGACGTTTGGACAGCTCTGACAATACCAGCGCCTGATTTGACCCCGGATCGGCCAGACGTGCCAACAAATCGGGATAGTGCCAGCGATGCCGGTTGATCGCCCGGTTCATGCCGCGTCGTTCGACCGCCTCGTGATCATTGGGCGTGGCCAGCAGAGAATGGATGTAGAAGGCCGGTATCCCTTCCAAAGACATCACGATGGTCTGCGAACAGATAAACCGTGCCAGATGATATTGATCGGACCCGTGGAACGTCTCGGACATAGCGTCGAAGTAACCGCAGTTAAGCTCATAGGGTTCCTCGCGCCCGTCGGGCAGCGCGCGCATCGAAACCAATCCGCCGATCCGGCGCACCGTGTCGATCATTCGGTCCTTTTCCTCGGGGGGCAAAACGCCCTCGGCGGGGCGCATGCCTATGCCGTCATGGCTGGCGGTGAAGTTTAGATAGGCGCAGCCTAGCTGCGCGGGTGGCATCGCGGCCTGCCATTCACGCAGATATTGCGCCGTACCTGATTGCATCGCATGCAGGATCAAAGGCGGCAGAGGGAAGTTATAAACCGCGTGCGCCTCGTTCCGGTTGCCAAAATAGCTGAGGTTTTCAGTCCGCGGCACGTTGGTTTCCGTAAGCAGAACCAGCGTTTCGGTGGCATAGTCGCACAACAGCCGCAACAATTGCACGATGGCGTGCGTTTGCGGCAGGTGGATGCAATTCGTTCCGATCACTTTCCACACGAACGCCACCGCATCCAGTCGCAGAATACGCACGCCCTTGTCGATGTGCAGGCGGATGATCCGCAGCATCTCGATCAGAACCTCGGGGTTCGAGAAATCCAGATCGACCTGATCGTGGCTGAAAGTGCACCAAACGTATTTCTCGCCCTCGCTGGTATCGACTTGCCGCAACAACGGCGTGGTGCGAGGACGGACAACCGCAGACAGATCATCCTCGGGTGAAGCTTCAAAAAAGAACCGGTTGTGTGGCGGTTTACCCTGCAGATAGTTTGTGAACCACACACCCTGACTTGAAACATGGTTCAGCACAAGATCGGACATCAGGTGGAAATCACTGGCAATCCGAGTGATGTCCGGCCAACCTCCCAGCTGCGTACTGACGCTGTAATAATCCGATACCGCGAACCCATCATCGGAGGTGAATGGAAAGAACGGAAGGATATGAACGCCATTGACCACCCCGTTCAGGTGACGGATCAGAAAATCATGCAGCAGATCAAGCGGCTTGTGCACCTGATCTTCAATCGAATTGCCGTAAGTGATCAGAACGCTGTCTTTCTCGGACCAAAGACCATTGCCCGGCTTGCGTCCTTGTTTGCGACGATGTGTGCCAGTTGGCCAGAACGCCTCGGACACGCGCTTCGCAATGTCCGGCACGTCCTTGTCAGGGTAGATCTGCGCGACAAGCTCAGCCAGCCGGCGCGAGAAACTGGAATTCACACTGGTCAAAAGTTCCGGGCCTTTGGTTTCATACGCCCGATGGTTCGCTATTATTCCGGCGCAGTCAAACCCAGCCTTGAGGCGACGCGCAGAGCCACGTCCCAATGCCTAAAGTTTAACCAAATCCCGACCTATCGAACCCCGTAATTTGCCATGAACATGTCGACCGCCTGCAAGGCGACCGCATCTATTTCGTCCTGCGAAAACTGGTTCTGAATTCCAAAAACGGCCCGCGCCCAGATCCGCACCTTACACAACTCCGAGAACTGCTCGGCCGCGAGTTGCACATCCTCAATCGCCAATTCGCCATTTTTGACTGCCAGTTGCAGATACTCCGCAATGTGGCCGGTACCGCGTTTCGGCCCGGCCTCAAAAAACGCGCGGCCCAGTTCCGGGAACCTGTCGCGCTCGGCCACGCAAATACGGAAAACCTGTTGCGCAAAATCAGATACAAGAAATGCGGTCAACTGTTTGGCCGTGATCAACAGAACGTCGCGCACCGGCAGCGTATCGTCCACCATCGACACGACGTGTTCGGCCATGAGGGTACATTCTGTCTGCGCAACTTCCATGAATAACAGACGTTTATCAGGGAAATAGCTGTAAAGCGTCGCCTTTGACACCCCGGCCGCGCGCGCGATGTCATCAACACTTGCGCCTTCGAACCCATCCGCCATGAACACCTCGCGCGCACCGCGCAATACCTGATCGAACTTGCGTCCGGTGCGCAAAATGGCGGCTGGTTCTGACATGCTCACTCCGTTGATGAAGAGGTTAAAGTTTATAAACCGTTTAGTTCAGACACAACGATTCGCACAAAATGATGCCGCCGAAACCCTACAAAACCGGTAATTTTGTCTAGACGTATCCAACGTGGTCTTTGATCCCCATGACCATACATACGCGGCCTTGTCGTTCTGCCAAACCGTGCTAACACTTCGGCCATGGTCGATATCTTTTTGCGCACCCTGCCTTTTTTCGCGATCATCGGCCTGGGATACTGGGCCGGTCGCACCCGCTTTTTTACCGAAGAGGCGACGGCCTATCTGACAAAATTCGTGTTCTATTTCGCCCTGTCGGCGATGCTGTTTCGGTTTGCCGCCACTCTGCCTTTCGCCGAGATTTTCAACGCGCGCCTTGTCATCGGCTATCTTATAGGCACGGTGGCCGTCTACGGACTGGCCACTTGCGTCGCTTGGCTGCGCGGGCTCGACATTCCAACCGCCGCGGTCGAGGCACAGTGCGCGGCTATCGGCAACGTGGGGTTTCTGGGCCTTCCGATGCTCGCGCTTCTGTTCACCGAGGCCGCGATCGGCCCCGTCATGCTGGTGCTGACCGTTGATCTGGTGGTGTTCTCGTCGCTGATCGTGATCCTGATCCATGCAGGTCGCGACGGGCGGTTGGCCCCGGCCACGTTCAAACTAATCGGACTGGGTCTGGTAAAAAACCCGATGATCGTGTCCATCTCGACCGGAATGCTGTGGTCCGCCATGCAGTTTCCTGTCCCAGCGCCATTGAATGACTTTCTGACCATTCTTGGCGGTGCAGCCACACCCGGCGCGCTTTTCGCCATCGGGGCGTCGCTGGCCTCCAAATCCGCCGAACGGGTTCAGGTCGCCGGGTGGTTGAGTTTTTGCAAACTGGTGGTTCATCCCGCCTGTGTGGCGGTGGCCTTGCTGTGGATCATGCCAATTGCCGCCTTTCCGGCCTCGGTGGCCATTGCCGCCGCTGCGCTGCCGGTCGCCGGAAATGTCTATATGCTGGCCGCGCACTATAACGTCGCCCCTCATCGGGCATCGGCGGCTATCCTTCTGTCGACCGCCGCAAGTATCCTGACCGTTCCACTGGTCATCGCGTGGGTCAGCACGCCCTGATCATCACCTTTCCGAAAAATGCGCGCACCCAGTGTCCACCGCACTTTACGTGCGGCTTTTGGGCGGTTAGCCATGGCGCAACCCCAATGTAAGGACACAAGCCAGATGGAAACCGTTTCGGAAAACACCTGCTTCGGAGGCGTACAGGGCGTCTACCGCCATGCCTCGACCGCTTGCCAATGCGACATGACCTTTGGCCTGTTTCTGCCTGCCGAGGCCAAGGACGGCCCAGTTCCAGTCCTGTGGTATCTTTCGGGCCTGACCTGCACCCATGAAAACGCGATGACCAAAGCGGGCGCGCAGGCGTGGGCGGCAGAACAAGGGATTGCGGTTGTGTTTCCCGACACCTCTCCGCGTGGTGAGGGCGTGGCCGATCACGAGGACTACGATCTGGGCCAAGGTGCGGGCTTTTACGTGAACGCGACCCAAACCCCTTGGGGCCCACATTTCAACATGTGGGATTACGTGGCCGAGGAACTACCCGCCCTGCTGGCTGAAAACTTTGCCATCGACATGGAGCGTCAGGCCATCTCCGGCCATTCGATGGGCGGTCATGGCGCGCTGACGCTGGCAATGAACCTGCCGGGGCGCTATCGCTCAGTCTCGGCTTTTGCGCCGATCTCGAACCCGACGGGGGCCGATTGGGGTCGCAAGCAGTTGAGCGCCTATCTGGGTGATGATGAGGCCGCATGGACCAAACATGACGCCTCGCTGATGATGAAGGAAAAAGGCTTTGACGGCCCCATCCTGATCGACACCGGGGCCAGCGATCAATTCATGGACCTGCTGCGCCCCGAGGCGCTGGCGCAGGCGATTGCTGAGCGTCGCCAACAGGCAACCTTCCGGCTACAACCGGGTTATGACCATTCGTATTTCTTTGTGTCGACCTTCATGGAAGATCATATCACCTTCCACGCCGAGGCGCTGTACGGAGACTAACGCATGAGCGATTTCGACTACGACCTGATCATCATCGGGTCTGGCCCTTCGGGGCGGGCGGCCGCGATTCAGGCAGGCAAACTGCAAAGACGCGTCTTGGTGATCGACCGCAAGGATAGGCTGGGCGGAGTATCGGTACATACCGGCACCATCCCGTCAAAGACCCTGCGGGAAACGGTTCTGAACCTGTCAGGCTGGCGCGAGCGCAGCTTTTACGGCCGTTCCTACAGGGTAAAAGATCAGATCCGGGCCGAAGACCTCAAGGCGCGTCTGCATATGACGCTGGATCATGAGGTGGACGTGCTGGAACATCAGTTCAACCGCAACCACGTGGAAACGCTGAACGGTCTGGCCAAATTCATCGACCCGCATGAAGTTGAAGTTGCGACGGACGCGGGCGAGACTACCCGCCTGACCGCCGCGAAATTCCTGATTGCCACCGGAACCAAGACCTATCGGCCCGATTATGTGCCCTTCAATGGCAAGACCGTGGTCGATGGCGACGATTTCCTTGAGATGGCCGAAATTCCCCGCTCGCTGGTTGTGATCGGGGCCGGGGTGATTGGTGTGGAATACGCCACCATGTTCTCGGCGCTGGACGTGCGGGTCACGCTGATCGAACCGCGCGAGACTTTTCTGGACTTTATCGACAGCCGGTTGATCCATGATTTCACCCATCAAATCCGCGAAAACGGTGTGGATTTACGTCTGGGCTCGGCCGTCGAAAAGATTGAGGATGCCGGAGG
This sequence comes from Ruegeria sp. CDSA089, assembly GCF_059612205.1. Lineage (NCBI taxonomy): Bacteria > Pseudomonadati > Pseudomonadota > Alphaproteobacteria > Rhodobacterales > Roseobacteraceae > Ruegeria > Ruegeria sp. CDSA089. The sequence continues at coordinate 59,223 of NZ_JBXWQD010000005.1, forward strand.
TCATGTGGAAGTCACGCTGGACAACGGACGCCACGTGCGGGCAGAGATGCTGTTGTTCGCCGCCGGTCGCATGGGCGCGACCTCGGCCCTGAACCTGTCGGCGGTGGGTCTGGAGACAGATCACCGCAACCGGATCACGGTGGATCGCAAGACTTATCAAACCGCTGTGCCGCATATATATGCGACGGGCGACGTGATCGGGCATCCCTCTCTGGCGTCCACATCCCTGCAACAAGGTCGCGTCGCGGCGTGTCACGCGCTGGAAACCCCCACACTACCGGAAAGCCCGTGGTACCCCTACGGCATCTACTCCGTCCCCGAGATTTCCACCTGCGGCATGTCCGAGGAAGAGCTGCAAGAGCGCGGCATCCCCTATGAGGTCGGCGTGGCGCGGTTCCGCGAAACCTCGCGCGGGCATATCATGGGGCTGGAGCACGGGATGCTGAAAATGCTGTTCTCGCTGAAAACCCGCCGGGTTCTGGGGGTGCAGATCGTCGGTGAAGGCGCGACCGAGCTGATCCACATCGCGCAGGCCGTGCTGAACCTGAAGGGCACCGTGGACTATTTTGTGCAGAACACGTTCAACTATCCGACACTGGCCGAAGCCTATAAAATCGCCGGGCTGGATGCGTTCAATCGGATGCCCATTCCCGAAGAGTTCAAGGTCAAGAAAAAACCCGCAGCAAAACAGGCGAAAAAGGCGTGACCACGCTTTATATCGATGCCGATGCCTGCCCGGTAAAAGCCGAGGCCGAACGTGTGGCGACCCGGCACAAGGTACCGATGGCGCTGGTGTCAAACGGGGGGCTGCGCCCCTCGGCCAATCCTTTGGTGCAGGTTGTGGTCGTATCCAAGGGCGCCGATGAGGCGGACAAGTGGATCGCGGAACGCTGCGGTGTCGGCGATGTGGTGGTAACGTCCGACATCCCGCTGGCCGCGAAATGCGTCGAAGCCGGGGCACGGGTTCTGCGCCCCAATGGCGAGGCCTTCACCGCCGCCAATATCGGCCAGCAACTGGCGATGCGTGATCTGATGGCCGACCTGCGCGCCGCCAATCCGCTGGGCGCGGGTGGCGGAGGGAAACCCTTCGGCAAGGCCGACCGATCCCGGTTTCTGGATGCGCTAGAGCGAGAGCTACGGGCGGCGCTGCGGGCGTAACCCTCCCGCCGGTCGTCAGCGCATCAAAGATGCGCGTCCTCCCGTTGGGCCAAGCAGCGCGTGCCGCGCTGCGGGTTTTAGGGCCATGGTCACGCCGGAACAGGGGTCCGGTTTTCGCGGATGGGCAGGTGGACAATGGCGCTGAACGCGCCGATGGCAACGCCGATCCACCAGACCATCGTGTAGTCGCCATAGGCGTCATACATCCGCCCTCCTAGCCAGATTCCCAGAAAACTACCGATCTGGTGGCTGAAAAAGATGATCCCGTAGAGCGTACCCATATAGCGCAGGCCATAGAGATGTGCGACCAGCCCGGATGTAAGCGGCACCGTCGCAAGCCACAGGGAACCCATAACCAGAGAAAAGACGACGACTGAAAGCGGGGTGATGGGAAACACGATGAACGCCGCGCCCGCCAATGTCCGCGCGGTGTAGACGCCCGCCAGAAGGTATTTCTTGGGAAAATGGTTGCCCGCCCAACCTGCCAGCAGAGTTCCGGCGATATTCGCCAGACCGATCAGGGAAATCGACACGGCACCCAGAGCAGATGTGCTGGTGATCCCGACGGAATGCAGGATGCCTCCGGGTTGTATCGGCCCGCACATCTCGGTCACGAAAGCAGGGAAGTGGGCGGTGATGAAGCCCAATTGGTAGCCACAGCTGAAGAAGCCCAGAAAGATCAGTGCGTAAGATGGGTCGCGGAAAGCGCGCGCCAGGATTTCCCCCATGCTGTCCTGCAACTCTTCCTTGGTGGCCGCTTGCGGCGCGCGCATGAAGGGCAAGGTCAGGACAAGGGCCAGAATAAGCAGCGCGAAGATGATGAAAACCTGCTGCCAGGGCAGAAAGCTCAGCATCCATTCGGCTGCGGGGGCGCCAAGGAACTGTCCAAAGCTGCCCGCTGCCGTCACGATAGCCAGAGACATCGAGCGGTTCTTATCCGAAGACGCCCGCCCGACAACAGCCAAGATTACACCAAACCCGGTTCCGGCAATGCCAAAACCTACAAGCCAAGCGTATAGTTGATGTTCGAACGGTGTCACCGACCACGCGGTCAGGACCATGCCCGCGGCATAAGTCAGCGCTCCAAGAACAATCGCGCGCCTGTCACCAATTTTTTCCGCAAGCGCACCAAAGATCGGCTGACCGATCCCCCAGGCCAGGTTCTGAATCGCAATCGCCATCGAGAAGTCGGTGCGTAGCCAGCCGAATTCGTCGGCGATCGGAATCTGGAACACCCCGAACGACGCGCGTACCGCAAAGCTGACCGTGATGATGATGCAGCCAACGATCAGGATCGGGTTCAGCATTCGTTCATATTGCGGCATTGGGCCCTCGGACGGTTCGGTCCATGGACGGTAGAGGAAATCTTGACGTGGTCAATTCAGGAGTTTTGGGACTTCGGATCAGCAAAATTGATGCGTCGCGGGAATGGCCGCTTTTCAACGGGCTGCGCGGCGGGTATGCCTCGGAATATGACGGATTTGATTTCGCTTTACGAGGCACGCATTGCCGATGGCAGACTGACCCGAGACGATGCGCAAGAGGCTGTTCTTCCTCATTTCGAACGTATCCGTCAGGCTCTGGCCGCCCCGGTCAAACGCGGATTTTTCCGCAAGGCCCCACCTGTACCGCAGGGGTTGTATCTGTGGGGCGGCGTTGGGCGCGGCAAGTCGATGCTGATGGACATGTTTGTTGATGCGCTGGAGGATATTCCCGCACGACGCGTTCATTTTCATGCCTTCATGCAGGAAATCCATGCCGGGATGCACAAAGCCCGCGCCGATGGCGTCGAGGATGCGTTGGCCCCGGTGGCCGATGCGGTTGTGAAATCCGTCCGCCTGCTGGCTTTTGATGAGATGCAGATCACCGACATCACCGATGCGATGATTGTGGGCCGTTTGTTCGACCTGCTGCATGCGGGCGGGGTGGCGGTGATCACGACCTCGAACAGGCACCCGGACGATTTGTATAAGGATGGCCTGAACCGGCAGCTGTTCCTGCCGTTCATCGCGCATATCAAGGAACAGCTTCAGGTATGGGAGTTGGTCTCGCCCACCGACTATCGCCAGAATCGTCTGGAAGGAGCGCCGGTCTATTTCACCCCGATTGGACCTGAGGCGCGGCAGAGCGTTCGGGCTGTGTGGCAGGACTTGTCCGGAGGTCAGGCCGATCCGTTGGTTTTGCAGGTCAATGGTCGCGCGGTCGAGCTACCGGCGTTTCGGAATGGGGTGGCGCACGCCAGTTTCTATGATCTGTGCGGGCGGATGTTGGGGCCTGCGGATTATCTGGCCATTGCAGAAGCCATCAAAGTGCTTGTGTTGGAGGACATTCCCCGCCTGTCGCGCAACAATTTTAACGAGGCGAAACGCTTTGTGACGTTGATTGACGCGCTTTACGAGGCGAAGGTGCGATTGATTTGCTCGGCGGCTGCGGAACCTGAGATGTTGTATGTCGAGGGTGAAGGGACGTTTGAATTTGAACGGACTGCGTCGCGTCTACGTGAGATGCAAGCACAAGATTGGGGGACATAGGGGGCTCTGCCCCCGACGCGCTTGGCGCGCCTCCCCCGGGATATTTTTGGCCAGATGAAGCGGCGCGGATCGGTGTTAGCCGTTTTCGCGCAGGATGTGACCAGCCAGATAGAGCGAGCCGCAGATCAGGACGCGGGCTTGCGGGTCATCAGTGACGATGGCGGTCAAGGCATCCATGACACTGTTTGCAGTAGCGGCCGGCAGATTGACTTTGGCGGCCGCGGATGCGGTGTCTTCAGCGCTAAGCGTGGCGGCTTCTCCCGGTATGGAAACGGCAGTCAGGCTTTGGGCCTGTGCGGCCAGTGGAGCCAGGTATCCGGTGACGTCCTTGGTGTTGAGCATCCCGCAGATCATATGGGTGGGGCATTTAGGCAGTTTCGCCAGCACATCGGCCAAGGCGATCCCGGCGGCGGCGTTGTGGCCTCCGTCCAGCCATAGCTCGGCTTGGGGAGCGGCATCAACGAGCGGGCCGGTTTTCAGGCGCTGCATCCGGGCTGGCCATTCGGCGCGGGTGACGGCGGCCTCATAGGCGTCATCGCCCAGGTTCAGGTGGCGCAGGACCGCCAGCGCGGCACCTGCGTTCTGGATCTGGTGCGCGCCCAACAGGTTTGGCAGAGGCAGGTCGCGCAGACCCGTTTCGTCCTGATAGATCAGGCGTCCGTTTTCCTCGTGTACATGCCAGTGCTGGCCGTAAACCAGCAGCGGCGCGCCAAGACGGGCGGCGGTGTATTCTATGACCTCGAGCGCCTCGTCTGGTTGGGGTCCGACGATGCAGGGCACGCCGGGTTTGATGATCCCGGCCTTTTCCGCCGCGATCTTGCCCAGCGTATTGCCAAGGAACTGTTCGTGGTCGATGGACACGGGCGTGATCACCGTAACTGCGGGTTCGTGGATCACATTGGTGGCGTCTAGACGCCCGCCAAGACCCACTTCGAGCAGAGTGTAATGGGCCCGTGTGCGCGCAAAAGCCAGAAGGGCGGCGCAGGTCGTGATCTCGAAATAAGTGATGTTTTCGCCGTTATTGGCGGCGTAACATTCGTCGAGCACCTCGGTCAGGGCCGGTTCCGAGATCAGCTCTCCGGCCAAGCGGATACGTTCGTGGAACCGGGCCAGATGCGGCGAGGTATAGGCATGGGCCGACAGCCCTGCCCCTTCGAGCCCTGCGCGGATCATCGCCTGGGTTGAGCCTTTGCCGTTGGTCCCGGCGATATGGATCGCCGGGGGCAGCATTTCTTGCGGGTTATCCAGCGCGGCCAGCAGACGCCACACCCGATCCAAGGTCAGGTCAATGATCTTGGGATGCAGTGCCATCATCCGGTCGAGGATGACGTCAGAAGACGGTGAGGTCATTTTTCGTCCGCAGGTTCAGCCAGTGCTTCGGGCTGTGCTTCTTCCGGAGCTGGCGCGGGCAGATCGCCTTTCACTGCCGGCGGCTGGTTCAGCAGCATCCGGGTGATGGTGATCAACTCGTCCCGCATTTCGGTGCGCTTGGTGACGCGGTCCAGCATACCGTGATCCAGCAGATACTCAGCGCGCTGAAAGCCTTCTGGCAGTTTTTCACGGATGGTTTGTTCGATCACGCGCGGCCCGGCAAAACAGATCAGCGCGTTGGGTTCGGAAATGTGCACGTCACCCAACATTGCATAGGACGCGGTGACGCCACCGGTGGTCGGGTGAGTTAGGACGACGATATAAGGCAGACCCGCCTCTTTCAGCATCTCGACCGCCACAGTCGTGCGCGGCATTTGCATCAGGCTGAGGATGCCTTCCTGCATCCGCGCACCCCCAGCAGCAGAAAACAGGATCAACGGGCGTTTCAGCTTCACAGCCTCTTGCGCGGCGGCGATGATGGCGTTGCCAACATACATGCCCATCGAACCGCCCATGAAGGAAAAGTCCTGCGCCGCAGCGATGATCGGAGTACGGCCGATTTCACCAGCAGCGACCAGCATCGCCTCTTTCTCGCCGGTCTTTTTCTGCGCCGCCTTCATGCGGTCGGGGTATTTCTTCTGATCGCGGAACTGCAGCGGGTCGTCTTTGGGCGCAGGGACCTCTACCTCGGTAAAGATACCGCCGTCGAACAGGTGAGCAAAGCGTTCCCGTGGGGTGATCGCCATGTGATGATCGCATTGGGTGCAAACATTCTGGTTTGCCGCCAGTTCGCGGTGAAACAACATCGTTCCGCATTCATCGCATTTGTGCCAAAGGTTTTCGGGAACCTCGCGGCGCGAAAAGATCGAGTTGATCCGGGGGCGGACGTAGTTTGTGATCCAGTTCATGTCGGAACCTTGCTAATGCGGCTTTGACGTCAAATAAGGCGCAACGGAAAGAAATGCAATCAACGCCTGAGTGCCAGGCGCGCGGTCAGCCAACTGACGGTCATGATGGCGAAATCCACGTAAAGCCATTGCCGCAATATACCGGTATCGGACATGTCGTAAGGCAGGTGGAAAAGGGCAAGGCCGCTTAGGCTGTCGGGCAACGATATGAACAGCAACGCCACGGTATTGTTGAAGAAATGGAGTGCTATCGCAGGGCCCAACGTGCCTGAGCGCGCGGTGAGATCAGCCGCGAAAACGCCAAACATGATAGACCAAAGCGCAATCAGCCCGGCGTTCCCTTCGGCGGTACCGGGGGCGTAGTGGCCTATTCCGAACAGCAAAGATGGGACGAGTATCCACACCGCAGGCGACCGGAATCGCGCAGCGAGGGCTTGTTGCATATAGCCGCGAAACAAAAACTCTTCTGCGCTGGTTTGAATCAGAACTGCACCTAAAGACAGGGGCAGAAACAACAGCCATGTCGACAAGGCCAGATTCGGAACGAAAGCGGCCCCCATATCATATGGCGGCAACACCGTGATGACGACACCAAGCACCACCAATGCGCGCAAGACGACCCAGAACTGTGCAACACTTTGACCTAGTGGGCCCAAAACAGACGCGAGCGACCTTTGGTGAAGACGGCGGACCGCCAGTCGAACGCCCAATGTCACAAAGGCGAAACTGCTCAGCAGAACCAACATGGACAACGGTGAGGAACCGGACAAAAACGCCTCGGCCCATTCGTAGGACCCTATAGCTGAAATGACGATCAGAAGCGCCAGATTCAGGGCAATGACAACGGCTGCGACGATGCCCAACCCCGCCAACAGACGCCAAATCTCAGCGCGCGCCCGAGCCGGGGCCACAAGCTGTTCATGCGACCCGTAGCGGGGCGAGCTAATCTCAGGCACGTTCATTTACGCTCTCGGGCTGGCCGGGATCTTCCAGGAAGATGGTTGGGTCCTTGGTCTCGTTCACCCGGTTGGCCAGTGAGGTCAGATACCCGGCAACAGTTTCAAGCAACTGAACGGCAACACCCGCGTCGCTGTCGACCACGGCGCGGAACTCTTCGGCACCAATGCGCAGGAAGGAACACTCCTCCAGCGCCACAAGGTCCAACTGACGGGGGTCCCGAGTGATGATGGACAAATCCCCGATCAGACGGCCCGGTTCAATAACCGAAACCTGCCGCGAGGTGCCGCCCTCGATGGGCCATTCCAGGCTGGCTCGGCCCGAGATGCAAAGATAGGCCGCATCCGGTGCCTGACCGCATGAAAAGATGACCTGACCAGCCGTGGCATGGTACCATTGCGCCGAAAAAGCCAGCAGGCGCTGGTTGCGGCCATCCATGCCGGCGAACAGCTCGGTCGAGGATATGATCTTGAGCTTGCGGCTGAGATCCTCAGTCGTGTCCACCTCGTCCAGGGTTCGCGTCTTGGAGACGCCGTCGATACGGCCATCCTTGATCTCGACAAACAGGTCGTAAGCCTCGGGATGGGCAAAGTGATCTTCCATGAAGATCATGATCGAGTCGGGCAACAGCTCTCGCAGTTTCAACCGCGTCCGCAGTCGGCTTTCGGAATCGTGGCTGGCCAGCGCCTTGTCCAAGATTAAGACATCGGGCCGCTTGATTCCAGCGCGCGAAAAGGCAGCGCGCTCTTGAAACACCGTCGGCAGGTTGTTTCCGCCCAGCCCCGAGGGCAAGTCATAGATGATCGCCGCCGCACGACGGCGCAGACCGGCCTCGTTCAAGATATCGGCCACCACATCCTCGATCTCATCCGCATGCGCGCCCGCCATCAACGAGATACGGCCAAAGAGCGCATTCTCAATAACCGTCATACGCTCGATATAGGTGTCAGGCGTGACGGGGATGAACATGCCCTTCAGATGCGCGCGCAGACGGTCCGCCTGTCCGCTGCGGATGGCCAGAATTTTCTCTTTGTATTCGTCGGGGAAATCGGGACCAATCTGTTCCGCCGTCAACAGGAAAGGAACGGTCAACAGCAGCGCGCGTTCCTGATCGGTGATCCCGGCCTCACCCTTCAGCTTGCGCCGTTCCTCGATATCCAGCAGGCGGTAATACATGTCCTTGGTCATGCCCAACCGCAGGAATAGCGGGTGATCGGTGCCATCCCGTCCGAAAGTTCGGTTCAGTGTCTTCAGCACCGCGCTGGAGATCCCCATCGCGTCGTCATCCAAATCATGTGCCCGCAACATCGACATGAACCGCCGGTCGCCCGCCAGAATATCGGGCGAAATATCATGCGACGGCGCGGCGTAAAGCAGGTTGCCCCCCAATGGAACCGCCGGGTTGAACAGATCCGGGTCGAAGCGGTAGACATACCGGTCCAGCCCCTTTTCCTGTAACCGCTCGGCCACGCGGCCGCGCAGATCGACAATTTCACGCGCCAACGACGGGTGCTGCACCGGATCGAACTGAGACCGCAACGTCCGACGGAACATGAACTCGTCAATGCCCATGGATTCGACCAGCTGGAACCACCAGTCCCGGATGTCGTCGATATCCTCTAACCCGGCCAGCGCGGGATCGATCCACTCGTCCGACAGGGAATCCACCGGGTTTCCGGCGCGTTCCGCTTCGATCTGCCAACGTGTCGGCGCTTTTTTGGCCTCTTCTGCATGTTTCGGACGGGTGCGCAGGGGCATCAGCAGATTGTCCCCCAAGGTCCCGTCGAACAGATAGGGCCGCGAATAGGCATAGCCTATCCGGGCCGCGATCACCGCCTGATGCAACCCTTGCAGATCGTGCCCGCCAATGGTCACATCGCCTTGCACCGGAAGCAACTCGCGCGTGAGGACCTGAGCCAACGCACTGCGCTCGGCCGCGTTCGAGGATTGGATCGCAACCCGCGCGCCCTTGGGGATCGTCAGGTCGATATCTTCAAGGATCGTTTTGCCGTCATCGTCGCGGACTGTCACGTTGCGCAACTGAATTGCGCCCGTAAGGTGTGGAATCGTTTCTGGCTCGCCCACGAACAGGTTTTCTGGAATCATATTGTCCGGCGCAAACCGCTCGGTCACGATTTCCCAGCGCAGAGACATATCCTGCACCTGATTGTAATAGGTCAGCAAATCCTTCCACGGGCCGCTCAGATCCTTGTAGGCCCCCAGCGCCGCAACCAGCGCGCCCACCGTAACCTCTCCCTTGATCGCCAGATAGCCGCCAACCGAATAGAACAGGAACGGCGTCATCTGAGTGATCATATTGTTGAGAAATTTCATGAAGAATTTCTTGTTGTAGATCTTGAACCGGATCTCGAACAAGGTGCCCAACCGATGACTGAATAGCGCCAGACGATATCGCCAGCCCCCATTGGTGCGTAGATCACTGATGCCCGCGGCACTTTCGCCGATTTCCGAACTCAGATGACGCACCTCCTGGATGCGGTCCTTGTTCAGCAGGTTGATCTGCCGTTGCAGCTTGGGAATGATCCACGCTTGCAGCGGGATCAGCGCGATGCTGGCCAATCCGAACCAAACGCTTTGCATAAACAGAAAGGTGACGATGGTCATCATCTGCCCGAACTGGAACACCGGCTGGGCAATCGCATCGCCCATCAACCCGCCCATCGGCTCTGCCTCGGAGGTGATCATCGACACCAGCTCACCCTGGCTGGTGGTCTGGAAATAGGATTTTGGGAAGCGCATGGTACGGTGGATCAGTGTAAACCGCAGCCGACGCAGCATCCGTTCGGCCAGAACGCCCTTCATCGTGTTGATGCGCATTTTCATCAGCCCGCTGATGATCACCGTCAGCAAGAACGCGCAGCACAGAATCAAGAGATACTGGACCTGTGTGAACGAGATCCCCAGCACCGTCACCGTATCGCTGGGCGCACCGATGGCATCGTTGATGATCTGCTTGGGCAACTCCAACGAGGCGTAGAGAAACGGGAAGGACAGAACCGTCAGCACCAACAGCACAATCTGTTGTTTCTTCGAATACTTCCAAATGAACGAAAAAAGAGTGGGTTCCATACCCCGGCCTTGCCTCAAGTTTTTTGATACGCGCTTTTTCGGATGATCTACAGCAATCAGGTGCCGGACGGTACGCATTGGTCCACGCGATTGCAAGAACGGCCCTGCGGGTATCAGATCGCAACCCGCCTGCCCAGCCGAAATCCGATTGTTCCGCCGGAATTAACGCGATATTTCCGGGTTTCGGCTTTATCCTAACCACCGTCATTGACTAAACAGTGGTCAACAAAAGATGACGGGGACCATGGGCAAATTTCTGGATCGCTATATTTTCCGCAAGGTGCAGGCCCGTTGGCGGCAGGCCGCACAGAAGGCCGGGCACACCCCCCCCACCCAGTTGCGCCACCAGCGAGACGAAGCGCGCAAGCTGCGCGCCGATCTGGACCGGTTGATCCATGCGGCGGATGGCCGTTTGACGCGGCCCCTGATCGGATCAAACCAATTCGCCAAACCCCTTGGCACAGATTGGAGCTGGCGCCCCGACCTCTGGCGCGAACCGCTGTCGCGCAGCGGCCTGGCCTCGGCTCCGCGCAGAACGCCGTTGGACGACCAAACCACCTTGTTTCACGACTGCGCGCTGTCGGAAATCAGCCTGCGCCAGACGCGCAACCGGCGCGACAATGATCTGGCACCCTTTGGGCTCAGCCTCGAGGTGTTCGAGTTTGCCGGCTCCTTTCTGTCCCTGTCCGTCGCGTTGCCCGCAGATGCCGCGCAGGGTCTGACCAAGCAGCACCTGATACGGGTCGATGCGCAGATCGAGGCGGAACGCGATACACACGGAATGGCCCGTTTGAACATCCAGCACGGCCCCAATACCGAACAGGTTCTCAGGGAGTTAGACCCAAACCGAACAGGCGGGGTCGATTTCGATTTGGCCCACCTCCCCTTGAACGAGCGGCGGATCGACAAGATCTGGCTAGATCTCATCTTTGACGCCCCGACGATGAACCGCATTTTTGTGCGCGAACTGACCTTCTGCCGCCACCATCGCGCCGATTTATGAGGCCCATATCATGACGCACCCCATCCTGACGCCGCTCAGACTGGAAAACGGAATCTGGCAAGGGCTGATCACATCCTCAGCCGAGCCGCACGTCTCAGTTCACTACCGGGATGAGGTGTTGGACGGCGTAACTCTGACCGCCTCGCCCGATGGCTGGGCGCTGACTGTACCCATCCCGATCTCGGCTCTGTCGGACGGGGTGCACAGCTTTGTAATTCTTGATCGGGACAGTTCGGAAAAACTGGGCGATTTCACCATCATTGCAGGGGTTCCTGCGGCGGACGATCTGCGGGCCGAGATTGACCTGCTGCGCGCGGAACTGGACCTTCTGAAACGCGCCTTTCGCCGGTCGCAACAGTCCGATACCTGACGCCTGCGACCCAAGCCCCTATCTTTCCAGCGTTTTCCGTGCATCATGAACCGATAGGCGATTGGTGGAGTATTGGTATGGACCGGACGAGTATTATCAAGGTCATCGCCCTGATGGTGACAGGGTTTGGCATCGGGATCGACTTTACCGGCGCCTTGATACTGGTCCCCGCGATCGAAAACAGCTTTGACGCGGACATCACCTCGACCCAATGGGTGTTAAACATCTACGCCCTGTTCTTTGCCATGACCATGGTGGCCGGAGGCCGGATGGGGGACATGTTCGGCCACCGCAAAATGATGCTGATCGGGCTGTCGATCTTTCTGTTTTCTTCGGTCATGTGTTTTCTGTCCCCCAGCCTCGATTTCCTGATCCTCTCGCGCGCCTTGCAAGGTATCGGCGCAGGTTGTGTTTGGCCTTGCGCGCTGGCCTTTGGCGCCACCAAGATCGCCAAGCCTGAACAGCGGGCCTTGGTCATGGGCATGATCTTGGCGGGTGTCACCAGTGGCAATGTGTTTGGTCCCTTGATCAGCGGCGCAGCGGTCAGTTTCGGTGATTGGAGGCTGTTCTTCCTGGCCAATGTCATATTCTCGACCATCTCGATGATTACGGCACTGATCCTGATGGAGCGTGAAAAACAGCACAAACAGGGTGAGCATCTGGACATCGCCGGAATGGTTCTGTTGTCCTTGGCGGTCCTGCTGCTGCTTTACGGGCTGGATGTGGGCGCGGATTGGGGTTGGGCCTCGCCGCCACTGCTGATGGTGTTCTTCGTCAGCGCCGTGCTGTTCCTGTCTTTCCCCATAATCGAAAAGCGTGTGAAAGAGCCGCTGCTGCTGCCCCAAATGATGCAGAACCGAGAGTTTCTGATCACGCTGGGTCTGAACATGTTCAACGTCTCAGCCGCCTTTGTCGGGCTGCTGTATTTCCCGCAATATATGCAGAAGGTTCTGGGCTGGTCGGTCTTTCATTCAGCGCTTGGGCTGGCCCCGCTGACTTTACTGTTGGCGATCGGGTCGATCGTTTCTGGGACGCTTTATAACGACTTCGGGCCGAAGCGGCTGTTGTTCTGGGGCTATCTCATTGCCACCATAGGGGCGCTCAGCATCGTGGCGATGCCTACAGGGCTGGGCTATTTCCAGATCCTGCCCGGCATGGCCATGATCGGGCTGGGCGCAACGCTGACAGTGGGGCCATCGGGTACGGCTGCGGTCAGTGCGGTCAAACCCGAACGCGCCGGGCTTGTTGGCGGGTTAAGCTTCATGACCCACCTCGTCTATGGTGCCATCTCAGTCGCGTTCGCCACCGCGATCATGTATGCCACCAGCCTCTCCAGCCTTGGCAAACAGCTTGCGGTGGATGGCATCAAAATGTCCGAAGCGGATCAAAGGGCCATCAACGGCGGCACGCTGACCACCGATTCCGCCAAAGCCGTGATGGCAAAACTGACCCCGGCAGAGACCGAACAGGTGAAAACCGCCATCGCATCGGCGTTCGACAGTGGCATGAACATGGCCTTTGTCTTCGCCGCAATCTCGGTCTCGGTCGGTATGATCCTTGCGACGATGCTGGATGAAGAGAAGCTGCGGAAGGTCGAAAGCTAAGTTCATAAGAAAAGGGCCGCCCTGGAGCGGCCCTTCGATTTACTGGGACGGGCCGTTGGGCCGGAAGGCCGACAGACCTTTGAGGATGTCGATGGCATAGGCCAATTGGTAATCCTCTTCCCGCAATTCGGCGGTTTCTTCAGCCTTGGCGCGGTCTTCCTCGATCTGACGGATCTCATCCTCGCTGAGGCTGTCATTGTTCAGGCTGCCACGCAGATCGGCCTCGGACCGGGTGCGGGGGTTGGTTTCCTCTTCCTCGGTATCCGCTGTACGACGCGGTTGTTCAACAATAATGTCCGGGCTGACCCCAAGCGCCTGGATCGAGCGTCCCGACGGCGTGTAATAGCGTGACGTCGTCAGACGCATCGCACCATCCCCGCGCAGCGGCATGACCGTCTGGACCGAGCCTTTGCCAAAGCTCTTTGTGCCCACGACAATCGCCCGGCGATGGTCTTGCAGCGCACCCGCCACGATTTCCGAGGCCGACGCTGAACCGCCATTGATCAGCACCACGATCGGCTTGCCTTCGGCCAGATCACCGGCGGTGGCGTTGAACCGCTCACCCTCGCCCGGATCGCGGCCACGGGTTGAAACGATTTCGCCCTCGTTCAGGAATGCGTCTGAAACCTTGATCGCCTGCGTCAGCAGACCACCGGGGTTGTTGCGCAGGTCCAGAACAACGCCGTTGACTTTGTCGATGCCGCCGATCTCTTCGATCTGCTCGTTCAGGCCCTCTTGCAGGTTGGGGAAGGTTTGGTCGTTGAACGTCGTCACACGCAGAACGACACTGGTACCTTCGGTCCGGGCGCGCACGGCAGTCAGCTTGATCGTGTCGCGGACAATGGTGATGTCAAAAGGCTCCTGCTCGCCCTCACGAACTACGGTGATCACGATTTCCGAGCCCACCGGCCCGCGCATCAGATCGACCGCCTTGTCCAGCGTCAGGCCCAGAATGCTTTCGCCATCCACATGGGTGATGAAATCGCCCGCTTCGATCCCGGCCTCATCCGCCGGAGTGTCGTCGATGGGTGAGACCACTTTGACATAGCCTTCTTCCTGCGTAACCTCGATCCCCAGCCCGCCAAACTCACCACGCGTCTGCACGCGCATCTGTTCCGCATCGCTGGGCGACAGGTAACTGGAATGGGGATCAAGCGAGGTCAGCATTCCGTCAATCGCGGCTTCGATCAGATCTTCGGGCTCAACCTCTTCGACATATTGCGAACGGATACGCTCGAAAATGTCCCCAAACAGGTCGAGCTGCTGATAGACGCTCGCCTTGTTCTCGGCCTCTTGCGCCAGCAAGGGGCCTGCAATCTGAGTGGTTGCGATAATGCCTGCCACGGTTCCGGCCAAACCGGCCATCACAAATTTCTTCATACTCGGTTATCCATCCTTGTCGGTCCGAAACCACGATTCCGGGTCCACGGGGCTATTTTCTTGTCTTACCTCTATATAGAGCGTTTCTGAGCGGTCAGTTCCAGTGCCATCACTGCTTGTTGACAAAATAGCGCCGATTTCCGGCGTTTCACCTGGCATCAACCCAACTGGTGAGCCTTGCGGGATCACCTGACCCGTCTCTCCATACACCTCTTGCAAGCCGGAAAAGACGAACAAAAGACCCGGTTGCGGCTCCAATATCACTAGATTGCCCAAATCCAGCAGCGGCCCGCGATAGCGGATCGTCGCGGCCGTGGGCGATGTAACAATCGCGCGGGGCCGGGTGCCCATCACAATGCCGGGGCGGGTCACGCCTGCGGCATCGGTCTCGCCCGCGCGATGCAGGATGATCCCCTGCGACGGCAGGTCGATCTGACCCTTGCGGTCGGATATATCGGCATTGGTGGCGGCAATCTCACCCTCGGAAATCTCGGACAGACCGCTTGCGAAGCCTTCCAAAGTCTCGGTCGAGGAAATCAAGATGGCGGTACGAATAGGGTCTTCGACAAAGCGGCGCGGCAGGTCTGTACGGTCGGCAATCGCGGCGCTTAGTTGGGTTCGGGCGGTTTGCACACCCACCAGACCTTCTGTCAGGGTTTCGGTCGCGCTTTGCTGCAATTGGCGCAGTGTCTGAACCTCTCGCAGGTCACTGGCCAGCGCCTGAGCGCGGGCGTTCAGGCCCGGCGTGACCTCGGACAACATCATGCCCGCCCTCGCGGACCCCAACGGGCCCGACGGGTGCAGCATCAAAACCGGCGGCGCTGTGGTCTCGATCGTTTGCAACACACCCAACAGCTGCGCCACATCCTTTTCCCGCGCGTGCAGTTCGGCGGTCAGCTGCGCCTCGCGCGTAGCGGCCTTGCGCAAGCCGTCGCGCATGGCCGTCAACCCGGCCTCATAAGCCTGCACCGTGGTGGTCAACGCCCGCACCCGATCCCGCGCGCTGTCAGCTTCGGTCAACGCGATCGAGGCCGCCTCGAGCTGGCGCGCCGCGTTCAGCGCCGCAGTGGACGGGTCCGTCTGCGCGTAAAGCGGGGCCGCCAGAAGGGCTGCGAGCAGAACCGGAAGCGCCCTCATGACAGCAAGCTGCGCCCTGTCATTTCCTGAGGCTGCTCCAGCCCCATCAGGTCCAACAGTGTCGGTGCCAGATCCGACAGCCGCCCCTCGCGCAACGTGGCGCCCTCGGGTCCGCCGACCAAAGCCACGGGCACCGGGTTCAGCGTATGCGCTGTATGCGGCCCACCGGTTTCAGGGTCGACCATCACCTCGCAGTTGCCGTGATCCGCCGTCACGATCATCGCGCCCCCTGCTTTGGTCAGCGCCGCAACAACTTGCGCCAAGCCCTGATCCACCGCCTCGCACGCCTTGATAGCTGCCTGAAGGTCGCCGGTATGGCCGACCATATCGGGGTTGGCATAGTTGGTGACGATCAGGTCATAGCCCTCTTCAATCGCCTCAACGAATTTGGCCGTCACCTCGGCCGACGACATCTCGGGCTGCAAATCATAGGTCGCCACTTTTGGCGATTTGGGCATATAGCGGTCTTCGCCCACCTCGGGGGTTTCCTTGCCACCGTTGAGGAAGAAGGTGACATGGGGGTATTTCTCGGTCTCGGCCAAACGGAACTGACGCAAGCCTTGTTTGGCCACCCATTCACCCAACGTATTCGCGATGTCCCGCTTGGGGAAAACGGTAGTCATATAGGCGTTGTGGCCGTCGGAATATTCAACCATCCCCAGCAGCGCAGACAGGTTGGGGCGCGGGCCGGTGTCGAAGTCGGCAAATCCGGGCTCACCTATGGCGCGCAGGATTTCGCGGGCGCGGTCGGCGCGGAAGTTCAGGCAGAAGAAGCCGTCGCCGTCCTTGATGCCCTCAAATCCGCTCAGCACCGTGGGCAGAATGAACTCATCGGTTTCGGATTGGTCATAGGCGTGTTCAACGACTGCACGCGCAGAAGCCGCCGCACGGCCCTTAGCTTTGATCATGGCGTCATAGGCCTGACTGACCCTTTCCCATCGATTGTCGCGGTCCATGGCATAGTAGCGCCCGCTAACAGTGACGATCTGCGCGCCGTCAGGTAGTCGCTCTTCCAGTTCGTCAACAAAGGGCGCGGCCGATTTCGGCGCAACGTCCCGCCCATCCGACACCGCGTGCAACGCCACCGGCACGCCCGCATCCGTGATCGCCTTGGCCGCCGCCACGATGTGGTTTAGGTGCCCATGCACGCCGCCATCCGAGACAAGACCCATAAGATGCGCCGTGCCGCCCACCGCCTTCACCTTGGCGATGAAGGCCTGCAACGCCTGATTTTCGAAAAATGACCCATCTTCTATTGCCAGATCAATCTGCCCCAGATCCATCGCCACCACGCGGCCTGCGCCAATATTGGTATGGCCAACCTCGGAATTGCCCATCTGGCCGCTGGGCAGACCCACGTCAGGCCCGTGTGTGATCAGCTGCGCGTGCGGCCCCTGCGCCATAATCGCGTCAAATATCGGAGTCTGCGCCAGATAGGGCGCGTTGGCCTTGGTGTCCTCGGACAGCCCCCAACCATCAAGAATGCACAGGACGACAGGTTTGGGGGCGGTCATTCGGACTCTCCGGGATTGCTGCTCTTGCCTGACCTTTTACCCCTTGGCCGACGCCGGGTGAACCGCCTTTCGGCGCAGACGCGGTGAATTTAATCCTTGCCAACAATCTCCCGATACGGGCGCGCTTTGCGGCCTCGGTATTTCACCGTCAACTCCAACGGCATGTCGTTTTCATCATAGATGCCGACAACAACCCCCCGGCCCCGGCTTTTGGTCCGCATCTCGATCAGTTGCGCCTTGGACCGCGTGGTGCGCTGAGATTGCCTGCGGGTCCACGTAAACAGATGCGCATACATCTGCGCGACGACGTCGGCGTGGTCGGCGCTGTCGCCCAGATCGGTCAATTCCTGTGAATCGTTTTCCAGATCAAACAGCAAAGGACGATGGCCGCCCTCGCAATGGATCAGCTTCCACTTCCTGTCGGCGACCATGAACATCACAGCATCGCGGACCGAGGCATTCAGTTTCTCCGCCAGCAGCGAGGCCGAATAATCATATTCGCAAATCACCACATCTCGCGGAGTTTCCGCCTGCGTCCCATGCAGGATCGGCAACAGGGAATGCCCTTCAAGGATATGTGAGGCATCTGCGCCGCCCGCCACATCAAGAAAGGTCGGGGCAAGATCGATGGATTCCACCAACGCATCACAGGCCGTGCCGCGCGTGGCGTCAGCGGCGGACGATGGATCATAGATGATCAGCGGCACTTTGGTCGAGGCATCGTGGAAGAACGTCTTCTCCCCCATCCAGTGATCGCCCAGAAAATCGCCGTGATCCGAGGTCAGCACGATCATCGTGTCCTCCATCCGGCCGGTTTTTTCCATCCAGTCGAACAGGTGGCCCATCTGGTCATCCGCCTGTTTGATCAAACCCATATAGGCGGGGATCACCGCCTTGCGCACATCCTGCCGCGAGAATGTCTGGCCGATCTTTGTGTCCATGAAAGCGCGCAGAACGGGATGCGCGTTGTCACGCTCAGCCTCGGACCGGTTTACCGGCAGCACGTCATCGGGGCCGTACATCGAGGCATAGGGCTCGGGCACGATATAAGGCCAATGGGGCTTGATGAAGCTCAGATGGCAACACCAGGGGCCGTCATGAGTATCCATGAACTCGATCCCGCGCCCGGTCAGGTATGGGGTTTCGCTGTCTTCCTCGGCGATATTTGCGGGCTCGGTCGAATGCTTCAGGAACCAGCCGGACAAAACGTTGCCATCTGCATCAAGACCAGAATTGGCAAAGTCGTGCCACGGGTTGTCACTCTCATACCCTTTGGCAGTGAGGTACTTGTTGTACTCTTTCGCGCCGTCCGGATCGTAATAACCATCCGGCCCCTCGGGCAGCATCCCGTCATCGCGTTCGAATACGTCAAAACCGCATTCGGCCACACGGGCCCCAATCAGGCTGTCAGGCTCCAGACCCAGCCGGGCCATCCCTTCGGCATCCGCGCGCATATGAGTTTTGCCGACCAGCCAGCACTCCATTCCGGCCCTGCGCAGGTGATCGCCCATCGTCATCTCCCCAACCTTCAGCGGGATGCCGTTCCAGGATGCGCCGTGCGAATGCACATAGCGCCCCGTATAGGTCGACATACGAGAGCTGCCGCAAATGGGTGATTGGATATAAGCCCTGTCAAATCGCACACCCCTCGCCGCCAACCGGTCGATATTCGGAGTATGCAGATGCGGATGGCCGTAGCAGCTCAGGTAATCCCAGCGCAGCTGGTCGAACATGATGAACAGGATGTTTTTGGCTTTTGCCACGGATACGCCCCTTTGATCGTCCGGGGCTTAGGCTAACCAATTCGGCGTCAGCGGCGAAGCGGAATTTACACCTGCGCTTCGCGTTCCATCTGTTCCAGCATCTTCTTGGCGCGTTTGCACTGCAACTGATCACGCAGCGGGCTGTTCGGGTCGACATCTTTCTGACAGACCACGCATTTATCCGCACCCGAGATCGCGTTCAGACCGCCACAGCTGCCCTTGATGGTCTTGCCCATCAGCATCACGCCCAACGACATGCCCACCATCACAAGAGCCAGCAGTATGAAAGCCAGAATAAAGGTGCTCATGATCCGTATCCGTCAGTTGCTGCCCAAGGCGTCTTTGAACGCGCTGCTATGAACCGTGATATAGGCATCTTCGCCCCCTGTCACATCCCGCGAGATGAAATACACGGCAAGTTTATGCTTTTCGGCCAGTTCCAGCCCTTTTTCCTGCCCCAGCGCCAACATGGCCGTGGCCCAGGCATCGGCCATCATCGCGTTTTCCGCCAGCACCGTGACCGAGGTGGTCCGATGCGTGATCGGGCGGCCTGTCACCGGGTCGATAATATGCGAATAGCGCACGCCGTCCTGTTCGAAGAAGTTCTTGTAATCGCCCGAGGTCGCCATCCCCAGATCGTCAAGCTGAACGATCAACTGAATGGCCTGCACGCCAGTTTCCGGTTTTTCGATCCCGATCCGCCATGCCTCACCCTTGTCATTCTGACCCATAGTGACCAGATCGCCGCCGATCTCGACCATGTAGTTCTCGATCCCAGCTTCGCGCAGCGTTTCGGCCACTGCGTCAATTCCATAGCCTTTAGCGATGGCCGACAGGTTGATGCCCACGCCCGCATCCGATTTGGCCAGCGTCCCGGCCCCGCGGTCCAGCGTCAACAGGCGGGACTGACCGACGCTGTCCAGCGCGGCCTGAATTTCGGCATCCGATGGCACAGGATCTTCGGGTTTGCGCGGGCCAAAGCCCCACAGCTCAATCAGCGGGCCAAGGGTGACGTCAAACGTGCCGCCCGTTTTCTCGTGCACGTCATTTGCCGCATCAATCACCAACGCAAATTCGTCAGATACTGCCACGGCATCGGTGCTGTCCGACGCAGAAAAGGTGGACACCTCGGAATTCGGATCCCAGTTGGACATCTTGGCGTTGACCTCGGCCAGCGTCTGATCGACTGCACCTGCCAGCGCCTCTTCGTCAAGGTCCACGCCGATGGCGGTGATGTTGAAGGTCGTCCCCATGGTTTCGCCAGACAGGCGCACGACTTCTGGTTCTTTGTCGAACAAACAGCCAGACACCAGCGCGGCAACAGCCAAAACGGGGACAAAACGCATCACAGCACCCTCTTAGGAAAACGTGCCCGGCATATGCCAGCGCCCCGGATCAGAGTCAAACCTGCGTCAGAGTTTCAGCGGCATGAAGCCCAAAACCAGCAGACCAATTCCGGCAGGCACGCCAAACAGCCACGCCTTTTTCTGCCACCCCGGCGCTTGTTGTTTCCATGCCATGCGAAAATTGTGCCCGCATACAACCACGGCGAAAAAGATCAGCGCTGCAACAGGCGGGGTCAGAGAAAGGTCGGACAAAAGTTCGGATATCCTTGGTTTTCGGCAGTTTTCCCCGGAACGGGCAATTGCACCCTATACAGGTCGTTTGGCTGCGCTAAGGTAAATAACAAAGCAGAAGGAGATTGCCCATGGCCCCAAGCTCTTACCAGCCACCGACCCGCGGCGACAAGGCCGAGACCAGCACGCGCAGCCAGTCGGTCGACTCGAACCTGTCACACTCGCAGACGACCGTGGCGAAACTGCTTGAGGGCAAGGGAAATGCGGTGTTCTCGGTGCGTCCAAACGACACGATTCACTCGGTGGTGAACACGCTGAAGGAAAAGAAAATCGGGGCGGTTCTGGTGACCGATCAAAACGGCGCACTGCAGGGCATTCTGTCGGAACGCGATATCGTGCGCCGCATGGCCGACACCCCCGGTCAGACGCTTCCCCAATCGGTCGAGGACCTGATGACGCGTGAGGTCAAAACCTGCGCACCTGATGACCCGCTGAACGACGTTCTGAAAACCATGACCGAGGGGCGATTCCGCCATATGCCGGTTCTCGCCGACGGCGCCCTGCGCGGCGTGATCACCATTGGCGACGTCGTGCATTTCCGCCTGAAAGAGCTGGAATACGAAGCCCTTCGCATGAAACAGATGATCGTCGGTTGACGCTCCAAAGTGCGAAAACCGCTTGACCTCGGGCCGGTGACAGTATCCCTGATGCAGCATCAAACGGCGATGAAACAGAGGGTTGCATGAAACGGGTTCTTGTCACCGGAACGGCCGGGTTCATCGGGTTCCATCTGGCCAAGCTTTTGCTGGCCGAAGGCTTTCGTGTGCACGGCTATGACGGGATGACCGACTATTACGACGTCACCCTCAAGCAGCGCCGCCACCAGATGTTGCTGCAAAACCCTGGCTTTTCCGCAACCGAGGACTTGCTGGAAAATCACGACCGCCTGAAACAGATCGCCGATGACTTCAAGCCCGAGGTCATCGTTCACCTCGCCGCACAAGCCGGGGTGCGTTACAGCCTGGAAGACCCGCGCAGCTATATCAACTCAAACGTCGTGGGCACATTCAATGTCATGGAGATTGCCCGAGAACATGAAGTTGCGCATCTGCTGATGGCATCGACCTCATCCGTTTACGGTGCGAACGAAGAGATGCCGTTTACCGAGGTCGAAAAGGCCGACACCCCTCTGACGATCTACGCAGCCACGAAGAAAGCAAATGAGGCGATGGGCCATTCCTACGCTCATCTGTGGAACCTGCCGACGACGATGTTCCGCTTTTTCACTGTTTACGGCAGTTGGGGGCGTCCCGATCTGGCGCTCTACAAATTTGTGGACGCCATTCTGGATGACCGACCAATCGACATCTACAACCACGGCGACATGTACCGCGACTTCACCTATGTCGAGGATCTGGTGCGGGGTATCCGCCTGCTGATCGACGTGCCGCCCGTGCGCCCGGACAGCGCGGATCAGATTGCCGAGGGCGACAGCCTGTCTCCGGCAGCGCCGTGGCGGGTGGTGAATATCGGCAATGGAGACAAGGTGCGGCTGATGGACTTCATCGAGGCCATTGAGGATGCCTTGGGCAAAAAGGCTATCCGAAACTACATGCCTATGCAGATGGGCGATGTGCCTGCGACATGGGCCGATAATGATCTGCTGCAATCCCTGACAGGGTACCGCCCGCAAACCGATTTCAAAGAGGGAATTGCCCGGTTCGTCGCGTGGTTCCGCGACTACCATGGTAAATGACGGCGATGTTTGAAACAGACCCCAACGCCCGCAAGATCGCTGTGATCGGACTGGGCTATGTCGGCCTGCCGCTGGCCGTGGCCTTCGGCAAAATCGGCCCTGTGACCGGCTTTGACATCAACACAGCCCGGATAACCGCCCTGCGCGCCGGTCAGGACGCAACCCATGAGGTCGAGCCCGAGGACCTGCGCGCCGCAACCGGCCTGTCCTTCACCACCGATGCGGCAGAAATCGCGGAATGTGACACCTATATCGTCACCGTCCCCACCCCGATCACGGCAGGCAAGCAGCCTGACTTAACACCTTTGCTCAGCGCGTCTGAAACCGTTGGACGCGTGCTGAAACCCGGCGATCTCGTGGTCTACGAATCCACCGTCTACCCCGGCGCGACCGAGGAAGACTGTGTGCCAGTGTTGGAACGCGCCTCGGGCCTGGTGTTCAACCGCGATTTCTTTGCAGGCTACAGCCCCGAGCGGATCAACCCCGGCGACAAGACCCATCGGATCGCGGATATCTGCAAGGTTACGTCCGGCTCGACCCCCGAGGTGGCCGATCTGGTGGATGCGCTTTACGCGCGGATCATCACGGTAGGCACCCACAAGGCGGAAAGCATCCGTGTGGCCGAGGCCGCAAAGGTGATCGAGAACACCCAGCGCGACCTGAACATCGCGCTGGTGAATGAGCTGGCGATGATCTTTGGCCGGATGGATATCGACACCGATGCAGTTCTGCGCGCCGCGGGGACCAAGTGGAACTTTCTACCCTTCCGCCCCGGTCTGGTGGGCGGGCATTGCATCGGCGTAGACCCCTATTACCTGACCCACAAGGCCGAAGCTGTGGGCCATCACCCGCAGATCATTCTGGCCGGGCGTCGGTTGAATGACAGTATGGGCGGCTATGTGGTCTCGCAACTGGTCAAGCGGATGATGCGCGAGGGGATCAATGTGGCCGCCGCCCGCGTGCTGGTAATGGGGCTGACCTTCAAGGAAAACTGTCCCGACCTGCGCAATACGCGTGTGGTGGATATCATTGACGAGTTGCAAGACTACGGCGTCGCCGTCGATGTCTACGACCCCCATGCGGATGCAGTTGCCGCGCAGCAGGAATACGGGATTTCAATGACTTCGCAGCCTGAAACCGGTGCTTATGACGGTATCGTTCTGGCAGTTGCGCATCGGGAATTTCTGACGCTCGCCCCAGCCGAGATACGCGCCTTTGGCAAGGATCAAAGCGTGTTGTTCGACGTCAAATCCTGTCTGCCGCCAGAGGCCAGCGACCTGCGGCTGTAAAAAAACCGGCGCTGTGCTGCGCCGGTTTATCCTGTCTTATCCGCCAAAATCGTCCAGCATGATGTCTTCGCGATCCACGCCCAAGTCCAGCAGCATGTTGATGACCGACTGGTTCATGATCGGCGGTCCACACATGTAGAACTCGCAATCCTCGGGCGCGGGGTGGTTCTTGAGGTATTCCTCGAACAGAACGTTGTGGATGAAGCCGGTATAGCCTTTCCAATCGTCCTCGGGCTGCGCATCCGACAGGGCGACATGCCATTCGAAATTGTCGAACTCTTCGGCCAGTTGGTCGAAATCCTCGACAAAGAACATCTCTTTCTTCGACCGCGCGCCGTACCAGAAGCTGATCTTGCGATCGCGGTTTTCCAGACGCTTGAGCTGATCGAAGATGTGGCTGCGCATAGGGGCCATGCCCGCACCACCACCAATAAAGACCATCTCTTTCTGCGTGTCGCGGGCAAAAAACTCACCAAACGGACCCGAAATCGTGACTTTGTCACCCGGTTTCAGGTTGAAGATATACGACGACATCTGGCCCGGGGGGATACCATCCGAACCCGGAGGCGGCGAAGCCACTCGGACGTTCAGCATGATCATGCCTTTTTCGTCCGGATAGTTGGCCATGGAATAAGCCCGCTCAATCGGTTCGGCCACGACGGATTCGTATTGCCACAGATTGAACTTGTCCCAATCTTCGCGATATTCCTCTTCCACGTCGAAATCGGTATATTTCAACGCGTGCGCGGGGGCCTCGATCTGGATATAGCCACCGGCGCGGAAGTTCACGTCCTCGCCTTCCGGCAGGTCCAGGGTCAGGGCCTTGATGAAGGTCGCCACGTTTTCATTCGAGCGAACGGTGCATTCCCATTTCTTGACGCCAAAGACCTCTTCGGGGACTTCGATGTCCATGTCCTGCTTGACCGCGACCTGACAGGACAGACGGTCACCGCACGAAGCCTCACGCTTGGTGATATGGCTTTCCTCAGTTGGCAGGATCGAGCCACCGCCCGAATGCACCCGCACCCGGCATTGCGCGCAGGTACCGCCGCCGCCACAGGCGGACGGAACAAACAGCTTCTCGGCCGCCAGTGTTTGCAGCAGTTTGCCACCTGCTGGGACCGAGATGGTTTTCTCACCGTTGATGGTGATGTTCACGTTCCCGGTCGACACCAGCTTGGACCGCGCAGCCATGATGATGGCCACCAGCCCCAACACGATCAGGGTAAAAAGAACGACGCCTAAGCTAAAAGTTTCCATGCGCCCCTCCTTACAGTTTCACGCCTGAGAAGGACATGAAGGCCATCGCCATCAGACCCGCGGTGATGAAGGTGATCCCAAGCCCTTGCAGGCCGTCGGGGATATCCGAATATTTCAGCTTTTCGCGCACACCCGCCATCGCAGTGATCGCCAGTGCCCAGCCAAAACCGGAAGACAGACCATAAGTCGCGGCCTCGGCAAAGTTATAGTCACGCTCCACCATGAACAGCGAACCACCCAAGATCGCGCAGTTCACCGTGATCAGCGGCAGGAAGATCCCCAGCGCGTTGTAGAGCGGCGGGAAATACTTGTCCAAAACCATCTCAAGGATCTGAACCATCGCCGCGATCACACCGATATACGAGATCAGGCCAAGGAAGGTCAGGTCCACATCCGGGAAACCGGCCCAGGCCAGCGCGCCCGGTTTCAGCAGGTAGTTCAGCAACAGGTTGTTGGCAGGCACAGTGATGGCCTGCACAACCATGACCGAGATGCCCAGACCCAGCGCGGTCGAAATCTTCTTGGACACGGCAATGAAGGTACACATCCCCAGAAAGAAGCTGAGCGCAAGGTTTTCGACAAAGATAGCCTTTACGGCCAATGAAATCAGACCTTCCATCAGTGGGCCTCTACCTGCTGAATTTTGTATTCACGCTCTTCCACCTGGTTCGGCTTCCATGTGCGGAAGGCCCAGATGATCAGACCGATGATGAAGAACGCTGACGGAGGTAGCAGCAGCATCCCGTTGGGCACGTACCAGCCACCGTTGTTGACGGTCTCCAGAATGGTGATGCCAAACAGCGACCCGGCCCCGAACAGCTCGCGGATGAAGCCCACCAGCAGCAGGATCAGGCCGTAGCCCATACCGTTGCCCATGCCGTCGATGAACGACGCGACGGGCGGGTTCTTCATCGCAAACGCCTCAGCCCGGCCCATCACGATACAGTTGGTGATGATCAAGCCGACAAAAACCGATAGGGTTTTCGAGATCTCAAACGCATAGGCCTTAAGGATCTGGTCCACCAGGATCACCAGCGAAGCGATGATCACCATCTGTACGATGATCCGGATCGAGCCCGGAATCTGGTTGCGCAGGCACGAGATAAAGAAGGACGAGAACGAGGTCACGAAGATCACCGCCAGCGCCATCACCATCGACACTTGCAGCGACGAGGTCACCGCCAGCGCCGAACAGATGCCCAGCACCTGCAGAGTGATCGGGTTATTGTCGACAAGCGGGTCGACCAGCATCTCTTTCTTGGTCTGAGACATCAGATTTCTCCTGCTTGCAGTTTGGCCAGGAACGGAGCGTAACCCGCATCCCCCATCCAGAATTTCACCAGGTTATCGACACCGACCGAAGTCAGCGTGGCACCGGCCAGCGCGTCGACATAAAAGTCCGGGCCAGCGGCGGGCTGCGATTTGGCCACGGTGATCTGAAGCTCACCCGCGTCATCGCGCAGCTTTTTACCGTTCCACAGTGCCTTCCAGCGGGGGTTGTCCACCTCGGCCCCAAGGCCCGGCGTCTCACCATGCTGATAGAATTGCAGACCGAAGATATCGTTGCCGTTGTTCTCCAGCGCGATAAAGCCATAGAGCGTGGACCACAGGCCATAGCCATGCAGCGGTAGGATCACCTTGTCTAACTCGCCCGCATCATCGCGCAACAGGTAGATGACACGGTACTTAGACTGACGCCCGATACCCGCCGGGTCATTGTCCAGCGCAACGCTGAGGTCCGGGTCGCTGGCCGCAGCGATGTCATCAAACGTGGCAGCGTCGAACCGATCGTCGACGAAAGCGCCCGTCGACAGTTCAAGTACATGCGGTTCGAACGCGGCGAATGCCTCGGTGACATCTACGCCCGGCTCATAGACACCGGCGACTTGCAAAACGTTGACCTGCTTGTCCTTCAGCGCGTTGGCTTCTTGCACAGGGCGCAGGCTGACGGCTGCGGCGGATACGACCATCGAGGCCACAAGGCAGACAGCGACCGCGACGATGATCGTTTTGCCGACAGAATCCGGCGAGGCGGCCAGAAACTTTGCAATCGCGCCCTTTGATTCTTGGGACTGCGTATCAGACATGGCGACGCGCCCTCCGTTTGATGTTGGCTTGCACGACGAAATAGTCGATCAGCGGCGCAAAGACGTTTCCGAAGAGGATAGCCAGCATCATACCTTCGGGGAAAGCAGGGTTAATGACGCGGATCATCACAACCATGACACCGACCAGCGCACCGTAGATATAGCGGCCCATGTTGGTGTGGCTGGCCGAAACCGGCTCGGTCACCATGAAGGCCAGACCAAAGGCATAGCCGCCCAGAACGATGTGCCAGTACCAAGGCATCGCAAACATCGGGTTGGTGTCCGACCCGATCAGGTTCAGCAACAGGCTAAAGCCGATGGTCCCCGCCAAACAGCCCAGGATCAGGCGGTAGTTGGCAATTTTCGTTGTCAGCAGGAAGGCCAGGCCGATCATACAGGCCAGCGTCGATGTCTCACCGAAACTGCCCTGAATGGTGCCGAAGAACGCATTGGCCCAGGTGATCCCGTCAGCCGCCAGCGCCTGAACGCCCTCGGCTGCGGTGATCCCCAACGCGGTCGCGCCCGAGAAACCATCCACCGGAGTCCAAACCGAATCCCCCGACATTTGCGCAGGATAAGCGAAATACAAGAACGCCCGCCCGACCAGTGCGGGGTTGAGAAAGTTCTTACCGGTGCCGCCAAACACCTCTTTGCCGATGACAACGCCGAAGATTATGCCCAAAGCGACCTGCCACAGCGGTGTCGATGCCGGAAGGATCAGCGTGTAGAGCATCGATGTGACAAGGAAGCCCTCGTTCACCTCATGCCCGCGCACGGTGGCAAAGATGACCTCGAAAATACCACCCGCGACCAGCGTCGTGATGTAGATCGGCAGGAAATAAAGCAACCCGTGCAACACATTGGCAAACAGGCTGGACGGATCCAGCGAGATACCGAACATCTGCAACAAAGCAATCCGCCAGCCGGTAGCCGCATCCGGACCAAGCGTCGCAATAGCTGAATTCGCCTGATAACCCGTATTCCACATCCCCCACAGGATGCAAGGGATCGTGGCGATCACGACATAGGTCATGATCCGCTTCATATCCACGTAGGACCGTGCGTGTGGGGCTACGGTGGTGACGGTTTTCGGAGTGTAGATGAAGCTTTCGACCATCTCGTAGATAGGGAAATACTTCTCGTACTTGCCGCCCTTGGTAAAGTTCGGCTCAATCCGATCGAAGAAGCTGCGCAAACCCATGTGGATCAGCCCTCCTTTTCAATCTTGGTCAGGCAGTCGCGCAGCGCCAGCCCGTATTCATATTTTGCCGGACAGGCAAAGCCCACAAGGCCCAGATCTTCTTCGTCCAGCTCCAGCGCGCCCAATGCCTGGGCAGTGTCCGTGTCCATAACCAACAAAGCGCGCAGCAATTGCGTCGGCAGGTAGTCCTGCGGCATCAGCTCTTCGAACACGCCCGTCGGCACCATCGCACGACGGCCGCCGTTCAGGTTTGAAGTGAACGCATACAGCTTTTTCGCAAAGGCCGAGCCCAACACGGGCTGTACGGCGAATTTCGACGGCATCGGAAGAATCCAACCCATCGTGTGTTGATCGTGATCTTCACGGATGATCGAAACCTGCCGCGCAAAGCGACCCAGATAAGCGGTCGGGCCTTCAGCCTGTGCACCTGACAGGATCGAGCCCGAGATAATCCGGGGCGTCCCGTCCACATCAACCTCGTCGCGGGTCAGATCGTCGGTCGACGCGCCCATGACCGTGCGGATCAAACGCGGCTGCCGCGCGCCCGGACCGGTCAGAGCGACCACGATATTGGGATCCAGATGGCCGGTCTGCATCAGGCGACCAATGGCGATGACGTCCTGATACCCGATGGTCCAGACCTGCTTGTCCCCTGCCAGCGGCTCGAGGAAATGGATATGCGTCCCCGCCAGCCCCGACGGGTGCGGCCCTGCGAATGCGGCGGCTTCAATTCCTGGCACATCGGCGCCCGGTACCGAGTCACCCTCTTTGTGGCACAGATAGGTCTTGCCTTCGGTCAGGTTCGCGACCGCCGCCAGACCCGCAGCGAAAGCATCCCCTGCGTCAGCGATGATCACGGCTGCATCACCCGCCAGAGGCTCACTGTCCATCGCCGTCACGAAAATCGCTGCAGGTGTGGTGCCGGGTGTCGGCATTTTGGAATAGGGCCGCGTTCGGAAGGCCGTCCAAAGACCCGCCGCACACAGCTTGGCCGTCACGCCCTCGGCGCTGTCGGCATTCCCGGTGCCCGAGAAATCAACCCCGGTGTCATTGGGGTCTGACACCTCGATCACGACGCTTTGCAGCACGCGCCGAGCACCGCGATTGACTGCGACGACCTTGCCGGTCATTGGCGCTACCATCATCGCATCGGGCGCGTCTTTGTGACTAAACAGGGGCGTGCCGCGCTGGACGTCGTCACCCTCTTGTACCAGCATCTTGGGTTTCAGGCCAATATAGTCGCCGCCCAGAACCCCGACGGTCGAAAACTCGGGTCCAGGATGAATCGTCTGATCCGGCGCACCCAGCACCGGCAGCTCGAACCCTTTTTTCAGTTTGAAAGTTTGCATGTCGCTACGGTCTTCCAAGCCTCTTTGTCTGCGCCAACTCTGCCGACGTCCTTTCGGAATCCTGCAATAGCACGGTTTTTCGGGATCTCCGTCGCAAAAGCGCCGAAAACGGTCCAAAATCCGCAGGCATATTTTCGATCATGGACCCTTTACGCGGGGATGGTCATAAACGCAAACCTGTTACCGCTCAAAGCCGCAAGTAATTGTCACATTCCTATCACGTTGCGCAGTTTCGATGCGTGGAAAATGCATGTCGCACCCGGATCGCATCCGGTGTAAGCACCCAAAATGGAACACAGCGACAAATTCGAGATATTTCTGGTGGCCACGCCCGGCCTCGAGGCCCCCTTGCTGGCCGAGACTGTCGAAAACGGATTCGAAAACGCCAGAATCGTACCCGGTGGTGTCAGCCTGCGCGGGGGATGGACCGATGTCTGGCGCGCCAATCTGTGTCTGCGGGGTGCCAACAAGGTCTTGCTGCGCATCGGTAGCTTTCCTGCCGTTCACCTGGCCCAGCTCGACAAACGTGCCCGCAAGTTTCCATGGTCAGATTTTCTGCGCCCTGATGTGCCGGTCAAAGTCGAGGCGACCAGCCGCAAATCCCGTATCTACCATGCAGGCGCCGCGAAGCAGCGGGTCGAGCACGCAATTACCGAAACTCTCGGCGCGCCAATCTCGGGCGATGCCACCCTGCGGGTCCTGCTACGCATTGAAAAGGATATCTGCACTTTTTCAGTCGATACATCCGGCGAGCCGCTGCACAAACGCGGCCACAAACCGGTAGTTGCCAAAGCCCCCATGCGCGAGACCATGGCCGCCATGTTCCTGCGCGAGTGCGGATACACCGGATCCGAACCGGTCCTGGACCCGATGTGTGGCTCCGGCACCTTCGTCATCGAAGCCGCCGAGATCGCCTTGGGGCTGAACCCCGGTCGCGGCCGCAGCTTTGCCTTCGAAGACCTTGCCGGGTTCGACCCTGCCGCTTGGGGCGATCTACGCGCCAACGGGGATATGTCCGAAACCGATCTTGTTTTCTCCGGCTCCGACCGCAATTCGGGCGCGGTTGAAGCCGCCCAAGCCAATGCGACGCAGGCCAGAGTGAGTGAGGTCACAAAGTTCCAAACCCGCGCCGTCAGCGACATCAAGCCCCCACCCGGCGACGCCGGTCTGGTCATCGTCAACCCCCCCTATGGTGCCCGAATCGGCGATGAAAAACGCCTGCGCTCTCTCTACGGGGCGTTAGGCAAAGTGCTTGCGTCCCGTTTCAGCGGCTGGCGCGTGGGGATCGTGACCAGCAATGCGGGGCTTGCCCGCGCAACCCGTCTGCCTTTGCTGCCGCCCGGACCAGTGGTTGACCACGGCGGCACCAAAATCCGCCTCTACCACACGGACGCCCTGCCCTGACGCCAATCGCGGCGATGGGCGCAGGGTTTGAACTCGCAAAATCCCTCTTGCACATCCAAATTGCCGGGTATAGACCCGCCGCCACGGTCGGAGTGTAGCTCAGCCTGGTAGAGCACTGTCTTCGGGAGGCAGGGGTCGGAGGTTCGAATCCTCTCACTCCGACCAATAAAACAAGGCGCCCAAGGGCACCTTTGTCGTTTGTAAGACTGCAATCCGAGGTCCATTGAACCTGAGCATTATTCGAACTCTAAAGCATTGGCAGCTCTGCCAGGGTTCTAAGGCCATAGATGTTCAACTCTAATGCAGCAAGCTTCAAACAGGCACAAAAACCGCGTAGTTCTCATCGATAACGTAGTCGACGCGTCTTTGATGTCCGGTTAAGGGAGTTTCTAGCAATTCCACTGGGGGAGAAATACACGGCTTGGGAAAGTCTTCCTCCCTCAAGGTCTCGCCTTTGATTTCCGCTTCCTTCTTCGCTTTCTCAAGCATTTTGTCAGCGTATTCATAACTCTGTTGAAGCAGTTGATCTGGATCACCGCGCTGAAAGTCATTTTGCTCAACTAGGAGGTTATTCTGTGTATACGGTCGCGACTTGTTTCGCGCTTCGATCACGCGAAGAGGGATCAGTCCACCTGAGTCAGACGAGTTTCCTCGGGATGTCGGCCTACCACATGCATATGGTCCCTGTAGGCAACCATAAGCGTACATTGCAACTGCAACGTCACAGTCATCATGATCTAAAATCCAAGTTACAACATCGATGTAACCTTTGATGTCAGGATTTAGAGACCTAATCAATCCGATCCATAACCATTGGTCTCTCTGCCCCTCCAGGAAAGGTATCATATCCGCCAATTCGACAAACACAGCATGATCGGGAGTTTCCCATCGGGCTTCGTAGAGTTCTGCTGCGGTAAATGGTCTAAATTTTAACGGGTCATACTTCATAACAAAAACTGTGTGTCCAAGTAACACACAGAGCAGCCTTATCTGACTGATCCAATACGATTGTTAGTTCATCATTGATAGATTTCCCAGACCCGCTCTCAATTGTTTTTTGCAAGCTGCCTAGAGCTTCAGCTAATTGTCCATCCCTATCGCCGCGCACAGGGAGAGTACGGCGCAGCGGACTGCGGCTGCCTCGGAACCGAGGCACGACCTCTGCAAAGGGGTTTCGCAGCGCGATTAACGCCCTAGTTTACGTCCGGCGTTTCGGAACCGCATTGCCGCCCTTGGCCGCCGCAGCCCGCGCGCGGTTCTTCTTGCTGCTTGGCTTGCCCTTGGGCGGCGGAGGACCTTTGGGGCGGCGATCCGGTGTCTTGCCTGCCCAGGCGTCCCCGGCCTTGCTGCGCTTGGGTTTGGGATCGGCTTTTCCGTTGTCCGCAGGTTTGGGCGCGTCCTTCTTCCGCGTCTTTGCAGGTTGCGGTTCGATCAGACGCTCCGGACGCTCAGGTTTTTCGCGTTTCTTGCCCTTCATCCCACGTTTGGGCCCGGGTTTTGCGGGGCGCGACAGGTCCGGGGCCGTGTCCAGTCGTTCGATCTCTTTCGTGCCTTCGACCTTCAAGTCGGGCCCAATGGCTTCGATGAAACCGGGTACGCTGCTTTCGCGGATCTCGATATAAGTCACTTCGTCAGCAATACGGATCGCGCCTATATCGGATTTCGTGATGTTCCCGGCCTTGCAGATCATCGGCAGAACATAGCGCGGTGACGCATGTTGATTGCGCCCCTCAGACAGGGAAAACCAGACGCTGGGGCCAAAGGGGGCGCTGGGTTTGGTTGCCGCGCTGACTTCGCCCAGTTCTTCGGGCGCGGAATGTTGGCGCGTGTACTGGCGAACGTAAGCTGCGGCCAGTTGTTCTGCTGAGAACCGCGCAACCAGTTGCTCGACCGAGGCGCGCTCGGTCTCGGGGACCTCGGACTGCCAGTCGTCGGACGCAAACATCCGTTGCAAATCCTGCGCGTTGACCTCTTCGGCCGAGGGCGCAGCCCCCCACTCGGCGGTGAGTTTGGCGAATTTCAAAAGGCGCTGTGCCTTTTTGAACGCCGCCGGGGGCACGATCAGCGCACTGACCCCTTTGCGGCCTGCCCGACCGGTCCGGCCCGAGCGGTGCAGCAGGGTTTCGTGACTGTTGGGCAGTTCGGCGTGAACGACCAGATCAAGGTTCGGCAGGTCGATCCCCCGCGCCGCGACATCGGTGGCCACACAGACACGTGCACGACCATCGCGCATCGCTTGCAGCGCGTTGGAGCGTTCGCTCTGCGTCAACTCCCCCGACAAAGCGACAACCGGGAACCCCCGGTTGGACAAGCGTGCCGTCAACCGGCTGACCATGGCGCGCGTGTTGCAAAAGACGATAGCGTTCGGGGCTTCGTAATAGCGCAACACGTTGATGATCGCGTTCTCGCCATCGCGCGGCGCCACATTCAGTGCACGGTATTCGATATCTGCGTGCTGCGTGCGTTCGCTGACCGTGCTGACCCGTTCAGCGTCCTGTTGATAGCGCGCAGCAAGGCTGACAATCGCGCGCGGCACCGTGGCCGAGAACAGCAGCGTCTGACGCGTCTCGGGCGTTTGTTCCAGAATGAACTCCAGATCCTCGCGGAAGCCCAGATCCAGCATCTCGTCAGCTTCGTCCAGCACCACCGCCCGCACATCGGTCAGGTCGATCGAACCGCGCATGATATGATCGCGCAACCGGCCCGGCGTTGCGACGACGATATGCGCGCCGCGGGCCAAGGCGCGGCGTTCGTCGCGCATATCCATCCCGCCCACGCAAGAGGCAAGAAACGCTCCCGCATCAGCATAAAGCCACGCCAGCTCGCGCTTGACCTGCATCGCCAGCTCGCGCGTGGGCGCAATCACCAACGCCAAAGGTGCCGCGGCCACGTCAAAGACATCGCCCTCAGCCAAAAGCGTCGGCGCTATGGCCAATCCGAACCCGATGGTCTTACCCGAACCCGTCTGCGCGGAAACCAACAGGTCGCGCCCCTGCAACTCGGGCGCGGTCACGGCCTGTTGCACCGGGGTCAGGGTCTCATATCCTTTGCGCGTCAGCGCATCTTGCAATGTCTGTTTCATAGATCGGCTCGCTCTGGTGATGCTGTCACCCTCAGAGCGTCCAACACACGGATCATCATCGAAGCGCAGCTCATAACCAGAGACGGCGGGGATGTATAGAGCGGAAATGAGGCACGCATACCTGCCGCGCGCAGGACGCAAACCGACCAGATTGCCGTATCCCGTCTTGGACAGACGGTCAGGAAAAGCTGGGCCGAAACCACCCGGCCCAGCCATCAGGCATCAGCTGCCCCGATTGCGGAAGCTCTCTTCGAAGTCCTGAGTTTGATTTTCAGCGCTGCCGCCACTTGGGCCGCTGTCGCAGGCGGCGATGAATAGCAAGCTGGCGGAGATGAGGACGGCTCTGATCATTTGGGGACCTTTGTGTTCGGAAGATTCAGGTGGAAACACGCGCGCCTGTCCTGCCTAGCACGGAGGCGTGTAACCAACGGGTCAATCCTGTGTGACAGCGTTGTGATCCCGGTCGATTGCTCAGATCGGCTTGCGGGCGACGATCCAGATCGGGTGATAGGTCAGCGGCACGGTCCCGTCGCTGCCGTGACGCGCGACATAGTCATCCGAAAACCGCCGCATATCCGACCGGGTCCAGGTTGCGCGCGCGCGGCCGTTCACCCCGGTGCTCCGCAAATGGCGTAATACCTCATGAGGCGAGTCAAACCGTAGTGTCCGGATAGAATGACCGGTTGCAACCACCTCCAGTTCATCGCGGACGGCAGCGGACAGCTCATCGGGCTGGCACAGGCCCGGCGCACCAGCGTTGGAGCCGACTTGGGACAGCTCTTGAAACTGCCTCGGACCAAAGCCCGAAACAGCCATCCACCCTCCGGGTTGCAGCCAATTTGCTATGCGTTGCATCAGAATCGCCGGGTCCTCAAACCACTGGATCATTGAGGCCGAGCAGATCAGATCGACTTCATTTGGCCACATGATCTGCTGGGCGTCACCGCACAGGAAAGATGCATCTGCGTCCGTTGCCGTTTTTTCAGCCTCAGGCGCAAGGTCATTGAGCGTCAGCGACTGAAACCGGAAAGTTTCCTTCAACCGTTGGGTCAGGTGACCTGTGCCGCACCCCAACTCTAACCCATGGGTAAACTTGTCGGGCGCGCCATGGATTCGCAGGGCATCGACCAAATCCGCCGCAATCTGCGCTTGCTGGCCCGCCTCGTCGTGGTAGCTCCCGAAGCTGCGGCTAAAACTGCGTTGTACCCGGTCTGTGATCAATGCGTTCATGCCAACCACTCTGCCCAGCTTTGACCCGCTCGAAACGGAACATGCGGGCCGTCAATGCGCCGAATGGCCGAGCTCTGCCACGCCGCCTCTTGCGCCTTGGTGGGGATGATCCGGTCTTGGTGCGGAATCCACACTCGGTCGAACCGACGCGCCAGAGCGGGGCCGCGCTGAAGGATCGCACGCAGTTCCGCTTGCGCCGCATGGATGTCAATCTGCGGTGCTGGTCCTTCGAACCCGGCGCGGCGGCAGAACTTGGCAAAGCTAGCCGCGCTCAGATTGTCGGCAGTGGCGTTGATCATGTCAGGCGCAATGCCTTTTTCCGCATCCGCCGGAAACAAGGTGCCGCTGACCGCAACCAGACGATCCGGGTTGACCCCCGCCCCCTCTAACCAGTGCACAGCCGAGGCGACACCGAAGGAAAACGCCAGCACATCGAGCCGATCATAATCGGCCAGTTCGGGCAGTTCAGCATCAAGCTGGGTATAGTCGTCGACAAACAGGACGTCCCCGCCGCCCTCCAGCTCGGCAAACGGGGCAGGCCCCAGCGCCCAACCACCGAACACCAGTGTCAGGTTTTCAACACCAGAGTGGGACAGCCAAACCGCCTTCATGCCTCGCCCCGCGCCAGATTAACCATCGCCGCCGTCACCCGGCTCAACTCATCGCGCGAGATCACGAAAGGCGGCATACAGTAGATATTGCGCGCAAAGGGGCGCAGCCAGACACCGGTCTTTGGCGCTTGTGCATGCGCGATCCGAGGGTCAACCACGCTCTCCATCTCGATCACGCCAATTGCCCCCAGAACCCGCACATCGGCTACGCCCGGTATGTCGCACGCGGGCGCAAGCTCATGCTCCATCTGCTTGGCAATTGCGCTGACCTCATGATGCCAGTCACGCTGTTTCAGTTGGTCGAGGCTGGCGATGGCCGCCGCGCACGCCAGCGGGTTGGCCATATAGGTCGGCCCGTGCATCAACACGCTGGCCTCGCTTTCACCAATCCCGCGCGCAACGGCTTCGGTCGCGATTGTAGCGGCCAGAGTGATATGACCCCCCGTCAGCGCCTTGCCCACGCACAGGATATCCGGCACCACATCCGCGTGTTGCATGGCAAAAAGCTGACCCGTCCGCCCAAACCCGGTGGCGATCTCGTCAAAGATCAGCAACACCCCATGGGCCGAACACAGCTCGCGCGCGCCTTTCAGCCAGGACGGGTGATAGAAATACATCCCGCCCGCACCCTGTACCACCGGCTCAAGGATCAGCGCGGCGATCCGGTCGCCCAGACGGTCCAGCAACTCTTCCAGAGCGGCAAGCCCATTCAACGCCGGATCCTCCGGCCAGTCCTGTCCCAACGCCACAGAGGGCCGGGGCAGGAAATGCTGGATCGACATCGCCCCCCGGAACAGACCATGCATTCCATTGACGGGGTCGCAGACGCTCATCGCTTTCCATGTATCGCCGTGATATCCGCCCCGGATCGTGGCAAATTCAGCCCGGCCCGAATGACCTTTGGCCATCTGGTTCTGCACAGCCATCTTCAACGCGACCTCGATCGCGACCGAGCCGCTGTCGCTGTAGAAAATCCGGTCCAATCCATCGGGCAGCATGTCGGTCAGCCGCTTGCCCAGCTCAATCGCGGGCGTATGCGTCAAGCCGCCGAACATGACATGGGGCAAGTGATCCAACTGCGCCTGCATCGCTGCGATGATGGCCGGGTGACGATGGCCGTGCACCGCACACCACCAAGATGCCATGGCG
This sequence comes from Ruegeria sp. CDSA089, assembly GCF_059612205.1. Lineage (NCBI taxonomy): Bacteria > Pseudomonadati > Pseudomonadota > Alphaproteobacteria > Rhodobacterales > Roseobacteraceae > Ruegeria > Ruegeria sp. CDSA089. The sequence goes on from NZ_JBXWQD010000005.1 coordinate 96,004, forward strand.
TCGATCATCTTACCGCCGTCCTCGCGCGTCAGCCAGACGCCCTCAGCCGAAGAGATCAGGTGCATAGGCCCCGGATCCATCACGTTCGTATAAGGATGCCACAGATGGCGCGCGTCAAAATCCAATGGGGTCACAGCGCACCCCGTATCGTGGTCAGATCCATCCCCGCCATCGCATCAGCCACAGAGGCACGCGTCACGGCGTCAAGAACCGGCAGCCGTCCCAGATGGCGCGTCTCGCACATCTCGACAATAGTCTGTTCGACATCCGGCTCGGCGTCTCCGATGAATGCCACGCCGACCACGTCGACACCCACGCCTCGCAAGGCGCGCAAGGACAGCGCGGTGTGGTTGATTGTGCCCAAAGCCGTGCGCGCCGCCAGAACGACCGGCGCCTGCCAACGGGCAAACAGGTCCAGAAAGAAATGCTGCCGGGTCAGAGGCACCATCACGCCACCCGCCCCTTCCACAACCAACGGGCCGGGAACCTGAGGCAAAGTCAGTCGCTCAAGGTCGATCTCAACCCCCATATCCTCGGCCGACAGATGCGGCGAGGCGGGCAGGTTCAGCCGATACGCCTCGGGCAAGACCGGCGCGCCAGACAGGGCCTGCACGGTTTCGGTATCCGTCGCCTCTTCCAACCCGGACTGGACCGGCTTCCAATAGCTGGCCCCAAGGGCAGCGGCCAGTCCGGCGGACAGGACGGTCTTGCCCACACCGGTATCGGTGCCGGTGACGACCAGAGTGCTCATGCGGCCTCCTTCCGGTAGCGCGACAGTGTTTCGAACAAGGCGCTGATCTCGGATTTGGTGACATTCCCGGTGATCGAGATTCGCAACCGCGACGTGCCCTTCGGCACGGTCGGCGGGCGGATGCCGCGGATATCAAAACCTTGTTCCTGCAAGCGCGCCGCCATTGCCATGGTGCTGGCGTCATCACCCAGAATAACGGGGATAATCTGACTGGTCAGAGCTTGCGGCGCGATCCCAGCACTATGCGCCACCGAATGGGCATGCGCGATCCGGTCCTGCGCCTGCTGCGTCCAAATCGGGTCGTTGCTCAGCAGCTCAAGCGCGGCCCGCACGAGGGCTGCATTAAAGGGCGACGGGGCGGTGGCAAAAATGAACGGGCGCGCGCGATTTATCAAAGTGTCGATCATCACACGCGGACCGCAGATCAATCCGCCCGCAACACCCAGACCCTTGCCGCAGGTGTGCAAGGTCAGCACATCCGCGTCCAGCCCATGCGCCAGCCCCCGGCCCTGTGGACCAAAGACGCCCGTTGCGTGGGCCTCATCCACCACCAGCACCGCATCGTGGTCCCTCGCCAGCGTTGCGAAATCGACCAACGGGGCCAGATCGCCTTCCATAGAATAGACACTTTCGACCGCAACCCAAACTTGACCCGAACCACCCTCGGTGCGCCATTGCGTCAGAACCCGACGCGCATCGGCCAAGTCATTATGAGCAAAGCCCCGTGTGTCGGCACGCCCGGTGCGCATCCCTTCGAACGCGCTGGCATGGACCAAAGCGTCATGCAGGATCAGATCCCCCGCGGCGGGGAGGCTGGAAAAGATGGCCTGATTGGCCTGAAACCCGCCACCCATGAACAGCGCGGCCTCGGCCCCAAAAAAACTGGCAGCGAACTGTTCCAAAGCCTCGTGCTCGGGGTGGTTGCCGCGCAACAGGCGCGACCCGCCCGACCCTAGCGGTACCCCGCGCGACAGCGCGTGCTGCGCGGCCTCGGCCAATTCGGGCGACGGCGCCAGCCCCAGATAGTCGTTCGACGCGAAATCCAACCCCCGGCGCGGTGACAACACCCGCCGACGATGCCGGTTGCCCAGCACCTCAAGCATCGAGGACAATCGCGCCGTAACCGTCATTCGGCCGCGTCAGCCCGGCTGTCCTGTGCCGCGACCTCGGCCTGAAGCCCCAGCTTGGCAAAAAGAACCGCGTCGGTGTCTTCCTCAGGGTTTTCCGCCGTCAGCAGTGTTTCCCCCACGAAGATCGAGTTCGCACCGGCAAAGAAACACATCGCCTGCAGCTCATCGCTCATGTCGCTGCGCCCGCCAGACAGACGGACATAGGATTGCGGCATCATGATCCGTGCCACCGCGATCACCCGCATAAAGTCGATCGGATCAATCGGCTTGGCATCCGCCAGCGGTGTATCCTGCTGCGGCATCAGCATGTTGATCGGAACCGAATCCGGCGCAGGCGCCATGTTGGCCAATGTCACCAGCATGTCCATGCGGTCCTGAACGCCCTCACCCATGCCCAGAATCCCGCCCGAGCACACTTTGATCCCCGCCTCTTGCACCCGGTTCATCGTGTCGATCCGGTCGGCAAAGGTCCGGGTGGTGATCACTTCGGAATAATAGCGCTCGGACGTGTCGATATTGTGGTTGTAGTAATCCAGCCCTGCATCACGCAGCTGCACCACCTGCGTGTCACTCAGCATGCCCAGCGTCATGCAGGATTCCATCCCCATTTCGCGCACGCCTTCGACCATGGCGACCAGCGCAGCCATGTCGCGGTCCTTGGGCTCGCGCCACGCGGCCCCCATGCAGAACCGGGTCGCGCCGCCCTCTTTCGCCTTGCGGGCCTCAGCAAGAACCCGCTCGACCTCGATCAGTTTCGAGGCCGACAGCTTGGACCCGTTGCGCGCCGATTGCGAGCAATAGGCGCAGTCCTCGGCGCAGCCTCCGGTCTTGATCGACAGCAGTTTCGAGGTCTGGACCTTGTTGGGATCGAAATTGGCGCGATGCACTGTCTGGGCGCGAAACAGAAGATCCATCAGCGGCAGATCATACAGCGCCTGAGCCGCGTCACGTGTCCACGAGTTTGGTTGGGTCTGCATTTTATCTATAATCTTTCATGTAACCCGAGATTGCAGCCATTTTTTATCGATAAATTTTGACACTGCAATATTTTTCACTCAGACAAGGTCAGGGCAAATGGACGCGGGCATCGCAAGAATGCGTGCGCCCAATATGCGCACGGGCAGTCAAATCACCGCTGTTTTTGCTGATAAGCTCGTGAGGCTGAACGATCTGCATCTTTTTCCGAATGACACGCAATTTGACACCGGGCCGGCTTGGATAGGCTGGTGTCACATAAACCCGCCCCAAATTTCCGGGCGACGTAAATTACCAAGCAAGAGGACATCAGCCATGAGAGTATTGAAAATCCTGACATTGGGTGCAGCGATGGGCGTCGCAGCGCTTGGGATCAGTCAGTTCAGCACGTCGGTCAACGCGCAAGTGTCCGACGACTGGCAGCCACAATGGACCGAGGATGGCCAACTGGTTCTACCGACTGGCTACAGGGAATGGGTGTTCCTCGGCTCACCCCTGACGCCGAACGCACTAAACGGCGGGCAGGCCGGATTCCCGGAATACCACAATGTCTACATGCATCCGACGGCCTATGCTCAGTACAAGGAAACCGGGGAATTTCCCGAAGGCACTATCTTGTTAAAAGAGCTGCAACTGACCCAACCCGGCGAGGAAGCGGACGGATCGCGGCTTGAGGTGTCGGGACAGGGGTATTTCCCGGCCGGGTTCAACGGCATCGACATCGCGGTCAAGGATTCCTCGCGCTTTGCGGAAAGTAACAACTGGGGCTATTTCAACTTTGGCCACCATGCCCCACCCTATGCGGAAACCGCCGCCGCCGCCCCAATCGATGCCTGTGCCTCGTGCCATATCGACAATGCAGACGAGGATATGGTTTTCACCCGCTTTTACGCGATCCTCAGCGCGAACTAAGCGGATCGACCTCTGAATGCCATCGCGTCAGGTCGGCGCGGTGGCCAATACATTCGCACCCCAAAAACCTCTCTGGATCTTCACGTATCACATAAGCTCTTTCTCGTCGCCTGTTTTGCAGCCTGCCCCGCTCTGGCGCAGATGGGGGCTGTGGTCGATCACTGCGATGCCGAACCAGCGCCGCGAGTGGACTGGCACGGCTGTGATCTGGCGCATCAGGATTTCTCGGGCTTGGATCTCAGCCACGCCAACCTCAGCGGCGCAAAACTGACTGCAGCCAAGCTGCGCGGGACCAATCTGTCCCATGCCGATCTGACCGGCACCATCCTGATTGGCGCGGATTTGCAACAAGTCAATTTCGCGGGCGCGGACCTGCGCGGGGCCTTCATGACCAAAGCCCAATTGGGGGGCAACAATTTCGAAGGCACCAGATTTGACGGGGCCTATTTCAACGACGCGCGACAATGCGCCGTTGGGTCCGTTGGCAGTTGCAAGTAAACAGCCCGCCATGATCTCGCGCCGCCAATGGATGCGGGTTGCGGGCTGTGCCATGCTGTCGGCACTGGCCCGTCCGGCGCAGGCCGGTGCGCCGCAACTCGACCGTCACCCGGCCCCAGAGGCCGGCTTTTTCGCCAATGCCTATCTGATCGAAGGCCCTCAGAGCTGTGTGTTGGTCGACGCACATCTGAACCTGAGCGAGGCGCTGGATCTGGCGCGTCTGGTCCGCGAAACCGGCAAACCTTTGACCCATATCGTGATCACGCACCCGCATCCCGACCACTATCTGGGCCTGCAATTTCTGGGGCCACAGTTTCCGCAGGCGATTGTCGCGAGCGCAGCGCAGTCTTTGACATTCATTGAAACCGCGGCCTTGGACTGGCCGGGATATTCAAACACGACTCAAGCCTTGAAAACCGGTCCCGTCATTTTGGCTGAAACCAAGTTTCAATGCACGATCTTACCTGATGCGGAAAGCATCGCGCCTCTTATTCTTTTTGATCCGGCACGCCGGGTCTTGGTGGCCAGAGATCATGTGCTGAACCGGCAGCACCTGTGGCTGGTGGAAGGGCGCGGGCCCGCGTGGCGGCGCAATCTGGACCGGTTGCGCGCCCTTTCTCCGGTGCTTGTTCTACCGGGGCACGGCGCAATCGGCGGGCCGGCGTTGATCGAACAAACCGACGCTTATCTCAGCGACTATATTGGAGTGGCCCAACAGGGGATGACCAAATCCGAGCGGATTGCTGGCATGTTGGCCCGCTACCCCGATCACGTCTTCCCTTTGGCTCTGCACAACAGCGTCCTTGCCAGCTGATCCTGACGCTATGGCATAGGGCAAACGCGCAGGGACCGAAAATGGTTTACTTGCGGGGCGGATGTGACAAAGGTCCGACATGACACCATCAGCCCCAGCAGATTCGCACGACAAGGCCACAATTCATTCGTATCTGTCTACGCTTAGGGCGACGCTGGGCGATGCCGCCGTCCTGACCGGATCAGATATTTCCGAGACCTACACCAGAGACTGGACCCGAGACCGGCACGGACAATGCCTTGCCGTTGTCAAACCCACCACTTCAGCCGAGGTGTCGCAGGTCTGTGCCCTCAGCCACGCCACAGGCATCGGTATCATCCCGCAAGGGGGGCATACCGGTCTGGTCGGAGGCGCGCAGCGCAATCGGGGCGATTGCATTCTGATTTCCACCCAACGCATGACCGCAATCGAAGAGATCGACGCCGACGGCATGACATGCACGGTGCAGGCGGGCGCCGTCCTTGAAACAGTGCAAACGACCCTAGGCGAGCAGGGTTTCCAGTTCGGTGTTGCCATCGGCTCTCAGGGCAGCGCTCAGATCGGGGGGCTCATATCCACGAATGCGGGCGGAGTGAATGTCCTGCGCCACGGCATGATGGGTGCTCAGGTTCTGGGGTTGGAAATGGTGCTGCCCGAAGGGCAGATCCTGTCGTCGATCACAGGATTGCACAAAGACAACCGGGGGCCGGACCCGTTGCGGCTTGCTATCGGCGCCGAAGGGGTATTTGGCGTGGTCACCCGTGCCTGCCTGCGCATTCTTCCCCGCCAGACACATAGCGCCACCGCATATGCCGGCTGCACCTCGATGCAGGGCGCGCTGGATCTGCTGCGGCATATTCGCAGCAACGGGCACGAGGTCCTGTCGGCCTTTGAAGTGATGTCCCAAAGCTGTATGCCATTGGCCCAATCCGTTGACCCCTCGATGATCCTGCCGGTCGATGCGCCCGTCCATGTGCTGATCGCGTTTTCATCCGCGATGGACCTACCGCTGCAAGACCATCTGGAGGCACTTCTGGCCTCAGCATTTGAGCAAGGGGTGGTGCAGGACGCCGTCATCGCGCAATCGCAATCTCAGGCCGCCCGGTTCTGGTCCATCCGCGAAGGCCTGGTCGAAGGACAGATCAAGCGCGGCTACCACGTGCGCAGCGATGTGTCGGTTCGCTTGGGGCATGTGCCCCAAGCCGCGGTCGCGCTCGAAACCATGCTGGCTGAGGAGTTTCCGGGCTGGATACCGCAGACCTACGGCCATTTGGGCGACGGCAACCTTCACTTTAATGCCCTACCCCCGGAGTCCAAGTCCGAGGAAGAGGCGCGCGCCGTCGGAAAGACCATCGAAGCGCGCATATTTGACATTGTCACAGAGCTCGGCGGCTCATTTTCAGCAGAGCACGGCATTGGCCGCACCAAGGCCGGGTGGTTCCGAAAAACTCTTCCTGCACGTCATGATCTGTTGGCTCAGTTGAAATTCACGCTCGACCCTAAAGGCATCATGAACCCTGGATGCCTTCTCGTCGAAAACCTGACGCATCCGCCCGACCGGGAAGATCCTAAAACAACCGGCGCAGGCAGTCCTGCAACAAGGTGAGGCCCTCTTGGGCCTCACCTGAGATAAGCACGCGATTGCGCTTTCGTTATTTCAACAGACCCTGCTCGCGGTAATATTTGAGTGCTCCGGGATGAATGGGCGCGGACAGGCCCGCTGAAACCATTTCTTCTTTGGTCAGATTTGCGAATGCCGGGTGGAACGTACGGAAATCGTCGAAATTCTCAAAGATCGACGACACCAGCGCATAGACCGCCTCGTCCGAGACCTTGGCCGAGGTCACAAGCGTCGCACCGACCCCGAACGTGTCCACATCCCCGTCGGTGCCGCGATACATGCCTCCGGGAATGGTCGCTGCCCGGTAATAGGCGTTGTTGTCGATCAACCCGGTCACGGCGTCACCGGTCACCGGAACCAGTTTGGCATCGCAGGTCGTCGCGGCTTCGGTCAGGTTGCCGGACGGGTGGCCCGCAGTGATGATGAACGCGTCAATCTGGTTGTCGCACAGGGCGCTGGACTGTTCCGCCGATTTTAGCTCGGCCGCCAGTGCAAACGTATCCTTTGTCCACCCTTTGGCGTCCATCAGCACCTCCATCGTGCCGCGCTGGCCCGATCCCGGATTGCCGATATTAACCCGCTTGCCTGCCAGATCATCGAAATGCTCAATCCCGGAATCGGCGCGAACCATCACGTTGAACGGCTCGGCATGGACCGAGAATACCGCGCGCAACTCTTCGAATGGCCCGGCCTCTTCAAATTTTGAGGTGCCGTTCAGCGCGTGGAACTGCCAGTCGGACTGGGCCACGCCAAATTCCAGTTCGCCCTCGCGGATCGTATTGATGTTATAGACCGAGCCACCGGTGGATTCGACCGTGCAACGCACCCCGGTTTCCTTGCGATTCTTGTTCATCAGACGGCAGATTGAGCCACCGGTCGGATAGTACACACCGGTCACGCCGCCAGTTCCAATGGTCACGAACTCTTCGGCCAAAGCGGCCACGGTGCCAAGCGCAAGCGTCAGGGTCGACGCCAAAATCAGTTTCTTATTCATAATTTCCTCCCTTTGAGATTGTCTTGAGTGTCGTTTGGTCAGGTTGGTTCAAGCTGGTCCTGATAGCCGAACAGCGCGGGCAAACCGCCCGTGTGCAGCATCACGACCTTCTGGCCCTTGCGGATCGCGCCGCTGTCCAGAAGCCCCAAAAGCCCTGCAAAGGTCTTGGCGGTGTAGACCGGGTCCAGAAATATGCCTTCGGTCTGGGCCATAAGCTCCAATGCCGTGCGGGTCCGGTCCCCAATTTGACCATAGCCGGGGGCAAGCGCACCGTCCCAGACGTGGATGTCTTCCTTCACCAAAGCCGGGTCAAAACCCATCAACGCTGCCAGCTTGCCAAGAACTTTCTCCATCCGGGCCTTCTGCTGGGTTTGGTCACGGCGGACGCAGATGCCGTAGACTTGCGCGCCATGACCTGACAGGCGCAGCCCGGTCAGGAACCCTCCATGGGTCGCGCCACTGCCGGAAGGCACCACCGCCACATCAAATTCCGCCATCTGATCGGCCAGCTCCGCGCCGCCCTGCACATAGCCCAAGGCCCCCAGCGGTGGGTGATCGACGCCAAGATGAATGACATAAGGTGTTCGCCCTTCGGCCCTCAGGCGCGCGGCGCGATCGTGCAACGCATTGTCCGCTCCGACCTCGTCCTCGCCCACCGGAAAGTGCATATGCTCGGCCCCCAGAATCTGCGCCAGCAGAACATTGCCCGAGCGGTAATAGGCCGGCCCCATCCCCGGTACGCGTTCTTCCAGTTGCAGCACCGACGTCATACCCAACCGCGCCGCAGCGGCGGCGGCAGTGCGCACAAAATTGGACTGCACCGCGCCCGTGATCAAAACCGTGTCAGCCTTCTGATGCAGGGCTTCGCCAAAGTAGAATTCAAGCTGCCGGGTCTTGTTGCCGCCAAAACTCAACCCGGTCAGGTCGTCGCGCTTTAACCACAGGTCGATGCCCAACCGGTCCGACATCCGGTTCAGCCGCTCGACCGGAGTGACCTCGGTCATCAACCGGACGCGGGGAAATTCGGTCAGTTTTCGGTCAATCTGCATGTGCATGGTCATCCTGTGTCATCCCATCATCCAGGCCCGTCGAATGAGGGCCACGCAGGCCAGAACCGAAATCATCCGGATCGCCTGCCCAATTACGCGTTGCGGTAACTTCGGGCCAATCAAACGACCCAAAACGCTGCCCAATACCGTCGCGGCGGCAAAAGGCACCAACCACGGCGCACCAGCAAAGGCCGTCCAATCCAGCGCCAAATGCAGCGCAAAGGCGCTGCCATAGGCAATCAGAGCAACGGGTTGCACCAGTTTGCGGGCAGCTTGCGGCGACCGGCCCACCGCCAGCAGACCAAGCACCATCAACGGCCCCGGCGTGGCCGCCCAGACAGTTGCCAGGCCGGACAGACCCGAAATGGTGCGGAACCCTGATGGTCCGATGTTCTGCCCGAATGGGATCAACGAAGTTGCAACCCCAATCAGCAGCAGCGCGGCGGTCAAAAACAGAACCGCGCGTTCGGACAAAAGCGGATAGATCAGCAGCCCCAGCGCGATCCCAGCCAGGCAGGCCAGAACCGCGTCCCGCACAAGCCCCCGGTCGCGCCGCCAGACCTGCGGGTCGGTGGCCACAAGCGACACAAGCGTGTTCAGCATCAACAGCACCGGCACCGCCGTCGCCGTGCCCAGCAACACCATCATCACCGGGGCCACCACGATGCTGAAACCGATCCCGACCCCAACCTGAAGCCCGGCCCCTAAAACGATGGCAATCAGCAAGATCAGCAAATCAGCCGACACGGGGCAAGGTCCTTTCTGCGGTTCGCAGCGATGACCCTAGCGCTCATCTACTATGATGAAAAATCATCTTATTGTATTTATTGATGCTCAAATGTTATCAACTTGCATGCGCATTACCGCCCGCCAGATTGAGCTGTTTCAGATGGCCTACCGCCACAGGTCCACCCGAAAAGCCGCCGACGCCCTGCACATCTCGCAACCTGCAATCAGCCGCGTTGTGGCCGAGCTCGAGGTTGAGATGGGCGTGGCCCTGTTTGACCGCGCCGGACGAAAATTCGAACCCACGGCCGCGGCGCATAGTTTGCAGCAGGCGGTTCAGAAACACTATCAAGGGCTGGATCGCATCCGCGACACCGCCACCCAGATCGCCCTTGGGACCGGAGGGCATTTGCGCGTGGCAACAGTTCCGGCCGTGGCCGATACGCGGGTGGCCATTGCAGCCGGACGGTTGATGGCCGAGTTTCCGGCCTTGCGCGTGGATGTGGTCGTTCTGAATGAAAGGGCTGGTCTTGCGGCCCTACGAGAAGGACGGGTGGATTGTGCGGTCGTCTCCTCGGACCCCGGAGACCCCAACCTCGCCTGCACCCGCCTGACCGATCTGGACCCGGTCGCAATCGTGCCGCGCACCGATGCGCTGGCCGACAGAACCGAGGTTTCGGCGGCTGATCTGGCGACAAGACCGCTGATCACGCTGACCCCGCACAGCCCATTTCGACGCGCGGTCGAGATGATGTTCGACCGCGCCGGCACATCGTTTCAGGTCCGGGCCGAGGCCGAGACACAGACCGCTCTGGTCCATATGGTGGCGCATGGGGCCGGGTGCGCCATTGTCGATGCAAATATCCTGCGCAGCTCGGATACCGCGGGCGTTGCGACGTTGCGCCTAACATCGCCCCTAAGCTGGCCGACCCGAATTGCGACCTTGTCCGCGTCACAAGACATCCCCGGCCTGCGCCGGTTCACCGCAGCGGTTCTGGACACCCAAGCACCCGGATCGTCACCCTAGATTCCGATCATAGCGGGCTCGTCTTCGACGACGATAAAGTGGTTCGCATCCAGATCGGCAACATCGACCCCCTCCAGCAACAGGCTCGAGTCATCGGCATATTGCAACAGCGCACCCTCGCTGGTCTGGATTAAATCGACCATGGGGTCGTAGGTTTCCTGATACCCCACATTGATCACTACGGCGTCAAAGTTAAAGTCGAAATCATCCACCACATCATGACCAAATCCGCTGATCCCGTCCGCTGAGGCATTGCGCGCAACACCAACCATATCGTTACCTTCACCGGTACTGATCGTGTCATTGCCAATATAGCCAGCAATCAAATCGTCCCCGGCGCCGCCCTCAAGGATATCATCCCCGGCACTTCCAAAGATCAGATCGTTGCCTGCGCCAGCTTTGACCGTAGCCGCCGCGCCAGCGGACAGATCAATATGGTCGTCCTGCGCGGTCAATATGAGGGTTTCAAAATTGATGTATTGCGCCTCGGTCGCGCCCTGTTCGACCAGATACTGAGGGTCCTCGGGATCGAAAACGAAATCATAAGCCAATTGCACGCCTTGTGCCCTGCCCGAGAAGTCCAGCGTATCGACCCCGTCGCCACCATCTACCGTGTCCAGCCCGCTCCCGGCAAACGCGATATCGTCGCCGCCCAGCAGATCAACACTATCACCGCCCGCAGTGCCGACCCAAACGTCATTTCCTTCGGTGCCCACGGCGGACCCTCCGATCAGGGTGACGTCTGCGGTGCCACTATTGTTAGACGAGTCCACCTCATTCTGGGCATCCGCCACTAGAATGACCTGATAGTCCCCGGCGGAAAGACCCGCATCCAAACTGGCCGATCCCGTGAGAGTCGCCGAACCTCCAGCCGTCAGAGTGGCCGAACCGCTCCAGATCACAATATCGTCGCCTGACACAGTACCGTCCGTCGACAGATAGGCCGTGAAGCCCGTATTGATTGCCGGGTCAGAGCCCAAGTTCGAGACGTCAAAGCTGAAATCAAGCTGCCCGCCTGTCGGGCCAGACAAATATCCCTCGGGTCCCAGATCCAGATCCGAGGACGCGGCGATGCTGAGCATTCCCAGCGACAGGTCCACCACGGGCGCGGGCGGAGGGGTCAGGGTGACGGTATGCACAATGGTGTTGTTGTCAGGCTGCGTATCGGTCGATCCGTCATCCCATTCGACGACGCTTATCAGGTGATAGGTGCCCGGCGCGAAGCCTTCGGGCAGCCAATGCGTTCCAGTCACATTTGTCGTCATCTCGGGATCGGTGCCGCCAGTGATCACTGAAATACGCTGATCATCTTCGGAAATCGTTGCATCGGTCGAGATATAGGTGGCGACCGTATACCCCGACACATCCATGTTCGAGGCGTCCTGAATGACATAGTCGATCTCGATCCGCGCGCCGCCGTCCAAATCAAGGTCCGATCCGTCGCCAACCGAGGCCGAAAGCAGTTGCAAATCGGTGCTGGGAGCCTCGACTGTGATCTGAACCCACTCTGTCAGGTTGTCGGTCTCATCCTCTTCGGTCAGGGCATCGCCACTGTCCACGCGTACCGCAACCCAATAGGTGCCGGGCTGCAACGCGCCGGGATCAAGCGTGAAGGAAACCGAGCCGCTGCTGCCTGTCGCCAAAGCACCCAGTTGCGCCGTGTCAATTGTGTCGATGATCGCCCCTTCGTCCGGAGCGGTGGCAATCACAAGGTCAACACTGGACGCGGTAGCGTCGATCACACCGTCGGAAGCGATCGAAACGCTCACATCCGTCACCTCACCCGGCGACAGCACGGTGTCCTCGACTTGCACCGCCTGCGCGCTCAGATTGGCAAAACGAGGCAATATCACATCGGCGGCTGTTTGGGTCATATCCGCAAACTCGAACAGCTCGACATCAGACAGGGTGTCTGTCCCCTCGGGTCCCGAAATCTGAATGCGCCCGTCACCCAGCAGCGTGACCTCATAAGCATCGCGCGCATAGGCATAGACCGCCGTGTCGGTCCCGCTGCCACCCAGGATCGTATCATCGCCACCGCCGCCTGTCAGACGGTCGTTACCACCTTTGCCGTCCAGCACCTCATCCGCGCTGGTTCCGGTCAGAGTGTTGTCCCGCTTGTTCCCTGAGATGACGTTGCTGTCACCCCCGCCCTTGTTTGGCTTCGGCATCGAAAATCTCCTGCAAAAAATCACTTTGAAAGTTGAGTGCCAAGGAATTGCGTCAACAATTTGGCGTTGTGTGATATGTAGATATGATTAATCTTAGATTGTATTTGAACATATTTGTATCTGTGCTTTTCCTGCCTTGTCTGGTCCAAACAGTTTCTCTCATTCTCGGAAAACGCCTTGTTTTGTGCATGCATTTCCTTTGAACTGCTGAATAGACAGGCGACCAATATGACGGCTTCCCGGTTTTCTGGTCTCGCCACGTGGGAGAGCACATAAATGACCCGATCCGAGATCTTGCAGGTTTTGGCAGATTTGACCGCCCGGTTGCAGGACGCCGACGAACTGACCACACGTCTGCAAGCCGCCGGGTTCAGCGAAGATGAGATCGCGCTGACCCAACAGCTCACCACCCAATGCGCGGGTATTAGCCCCAGCTCCGAAAATGGCGCGGCAGAACAGACGCTGGCCCGTCTGGTGGATGCGATCAACACCATCCCCGAGGGGTTCGCCCTTTACGATGCGGATGACAGGTTGGTGCTGGCCAATCAAACATACCGCCAGATGCTGTATCCGGGCCATGAAGATGTAATAAAACCGGGAATGAAGTTTGAGCAGGTCGTCCGCAAAGCCCTCTCGCTGGGCGTGATACAGGACGCAGCCGGTCGTGAAGAGGAATGGCTGACCAAGCGGCTCAAGCGCCACTTCAACCCTGAAGGCACCCAGATGCAAAGCCGCGCCTCGGGCGGGTGGATCAAGATCAGCGAGCGCAAGACAAGCGACAACGGGATTGTCGCTATCTACAGCGATGTCTCGGACCTGAAGAAGGTCGAGGCCCGTAACGCCGAACTGGCGCAGATCCCCGAGGAAAACCCCAACCCGGTCATGTGCATTAGCAATGACGGGGTGCTGATCTATGCCAACCGCTCTAGCGACCCGCTGCTGGACGCGCTGGACCTTAAAGTCGGCCAGCGGGTCGGCCCCGACTGGCTAAAGCGGGTCGAGACAGGCCTGCGCCAGAACGAACGACAGGATTTCGAATGTCAGGCGGGCGGGATGGTCTATGCCCTGCTGCTCTGGCCCCTGCCCGATGCCAAACATGTCAACCTCTACGGCCGCGATGTCACCCAGTTGAAACAGGCCGAGAACAGGATGCGTGAACTGTCCCGCATCCCCGAGGAAAACCCCAACCCCGTTATGCGCATCAGCGCCAACGGTAAACTGATTTACGCCAACCGCGCCAGTGCGGCGCTGATCTCGGCGCTTCAGCTCAAGGTGGGCGACCGGGTCGGCACCGGATGGCGCAGGCGCGTTGCCAAGGGCTTGCAAGAAGATCAACGCCAGGATTTCGAGTACGAGGCCGGCGGCTTGATTTACGCCCTGCTTCTGTGGCCCGTGCCCGATGGTGGCTATGCCAATATCTACGGGCGCGACATCACCACTCAGAAACAGGTGGAAAGCGAATTGCGCGTAGCCCGCGACATCGCTGAGACGGCAAACAAGACCAAAAGCACCTTCCTCGCCAATATGAGCCACGAGCTGCGCACGCCCCTGAACGCGATCATCGGCTACAGCGAGTTGATGCTGGAAGACGCCATTGACCAGAATGATGAGGCCAACCTCAGCGATCTGACCAAGATCCAATCCGCCGGGAAGCACCTGTTGGCCCTGATCAACGACGTTCTGGACCTGTCCAAGATCGAAGCGGGCAAGATGGAGTTCAATCTAGAATCCTTTGACATTTGCCAGATGGTCATGGATGTGAGCACGACGGTGCAACCTTTGGCCGAGAAAAACGCCAATGCGCTGGAAATCTCGTGTCCCGAGGATATCGGCGAGATGGTCTGCGATCTGACCAAGGTCCGGCAGGCCCTGCTGAACCTTCTGTCCAATGCCTGCAAATTTACCGAAGACGCAAAGATCGCTCTGACTGTGCAGCGCACGGATGATCCCGATCTGATCGAATTTGCCGTCACCGATCAGGGCATCGGCATGACACCCGAGCAAGTCGAGAAGGTTTTCGAGGCTTTCACCCAAGCTGATTCCTCGACCACCCGGAATTACGGCGGCACCGGGCTGGGGCTGTCGATCACCAAGGTGTTCTGCGAACAATTGGGCGGCGATATCGACTGCACCAGCACACTAGGCGAAGGCTCGACCTTCACCATCCGCCTGCCAGGTGTCTGCCGCGATCCCGCGGCCAATCTGCTGCACGGGCCGGGCTATACCGAGGGCGATCCGAACAGTGATCCGACCGCGCCGCTGATATTGCTGGTTGACGATGATCCGACCGTGCATGATCTGCTTGGGCGGCGTCTGCGCCGCGAAGGATACCGGGTGCTGGCCTCGACCAGAGGTGAGGATGCGCTGGAATTGGCGCGCAAGACCCGGCCTGACGCGATCACGCTGGACGTGTTCATGCCCGAAATCGACGGTTGGGCAGTGCTGTCCAAACTCAAGGACGATCCCGAACTGGCCGAAATTCCGGTGATCATGCTGACCTTCGCTGATGACCGGTCCCGCGGGTTGTCGCTGGGCGCAAGCGAGTATCTGGGCAAGCCGATCGACACGGTCGAATTGCTTAACGCCCTGAAACAGCATTGCTCCGCCCAACCCTCCACCCGCGTACTGGTGGTCGAGGACGAAGCCGCCACGCGCGAGATGATCTGTCGTGTTCTGGCCAAAGAGGGCTGGCAGATTGATCAGGCCATAAACGGGCTGGACGCGCTGAACCAGATGTCGAAATCCACCCCGGATGTGATCCTGCTGGACCTGATGATGCCCGAGATGGACGGGTTCGAATTTCTGGCCGGAATGCGCAAGAACCCCGATTGGGGTGAAATTCCAGTCATCGTGGTGACTGCAAAAACCCTGTCGAACGAGGACCGCGCCCGGCTGAATGGTTCGGTCCAGACGCTGATCAGCAAGGACGGGGACGAGGTTGAAACCATCTTGTCCCAGTTGAACGCCATCCTGCCCAACGCGCGAACCGGGAACCGCTAGATCATGCGCCCCGAGCCCGACAATGAAACCCAGCGCGCCAAGGCGGCGTGGTTGGCCAATCTGCGCCAGAGCCTGATCTCACCGGTCAGCGCCATCGTGGGATTCAACGAGCTGCTTCAATCCGAGGTCGACCGGCAGGCGCTGTCGGACGTGGCCTCGGATCTCGACCGGATCTCGAAGGCCACCGCCGATCTGAACACACAGGTGGATCAGCTTTTGCATCCCGAAACGGCGCTGAAACTGACCGTAGGTGGCGATGAAAGCGTGCAGCGTTTGCGCCACGACCTGCGCACGCCCATGAACGCGATCAAAGGCTACAGTGAAATGCTGCTCGAGGATCTGGACGATCTGGATGCAAGCCACCTTCAGGGTGACCTGGTGGGCCTTTTGGACCATACCGACGCGCTTTTGCAGCAGATCGACCATCTTGCCGCCCTGTCCGATGATCCGGCAGGCAATTCGGCGGACATCCCCAACGCGCCGCAGGACACTGCCGCGATGTTCGCCAACTTGGCCGACAGCATGCGCTCGATCGACCCGATTGCCGAGACCGAGCTTTTAACTGGCAACATCCTTGTGGTTGATGACGTCGAGGCCAACCGGGCGCTGCTGGCCCGACGGCTTCAGCGCGATGGTCATCAGGTCTGGACCGCCGATGGCGGTTTTTCGGCGCTGCAAATGGCGTCCATGCAACCCTTCGATCTGGTCCTGTTGGACCTGATGATGCCTGACATCAACGGGTTTGACGTGCTGGCCCGATTGAAAGAGGATGACGC
The DNA here is from genome assembly GCF_059612205.1 of Ruegeria sp. CDSA089. NCBI lineage: Bacteria > Pseudomonadati > Pseudomonadota > Alphaproteobacteria > Rhodobacterales > Roseobacteraceae > Ruegeria > Ruegeria sp. CDSA089. The sequence continues at coordinate 112,427 of NZ_JBXWQD010000005.1, forward strand.
TCTGCACGACATCCCGGTCATCATGATCTCGGCGCTGGACGAAATAGAAAGCGTCGCCCGCTGTATCGAAGCCGGGGCCGAGGACTATCTGCCCAAACCCTTCAACCCTGTTCTGCTGCAAGCGCGTATCAACGCCGCGCTGGAGAAGAAACGCTGGCGCGTACGCGAACGCCACTATCTGGATCAGATGGAGGCGGAAAAGCAGAAATACAAAGACCTTCTGCACAGCATCCTACCCCAGAAAATCGTGACGCGCCTGAACCAAGGCGAAGCGACCATCGCCGACCGACACAGCGATGTCACCGTCCTGTTTTCCGACATCGTGGGCTTTACCGAGATGTCGGCCAAACTGCCCCCGGCCCATGTGGTGTCTTACCTGAACCGCATCTTCTCGGGCTTTGACCGGACCGCGACAGAACTGGGCGTCGAGAAGATCAAGACTATCGGAGATGCCTATATGGTCGCCGCCGGTGTCCCCGATCACCGCGATGACCACGCCGAGGTGATTGTCGAGATGGCCCACAGGATGCTGGCGCAGGTCGAGGCGCTGAATCGCGAGGTTGATCATCCAATGCATATCAGGATCGGCATCCACAGCGGGCCGGTGGTTGCGGGCATTATCGGCTCGCACCGGTTTCTCTATGACATCTGGGGCGACACGGTGAATGTCGCCAGCCGTCTGGAATCAACCGGTGCACCCGGTCGGGTGCAGGTGTCTGAAGACACCGCGTGGCGGATCGCACACAGGTTTCAGGTCTCGGATCCCATCGAGACCCGCATCAAGGGCAAGGGTCAGGTCAGAACGCACTTCGTCACCGGGCGCAAACCCCCAGCGAAATAACCGGACTTGTCAGGAGGCAGGCACCAGCTTGTCCATTTTTTCCAGCAGTCGGCTTAGCTCGACCGGTTTGGTGTCGAAATCATCGCACCCGGCCTCCAGCGCCTTTTCCCGGTCGCTGGCCATAGCATGCGCCGTCAAGGCAACAACCGGAATCGCCGCCGTCTCGGGCGTGGCCTTGATGCGGCGCGTCGCTTCCCAGCCGTCGATCTCGGGCAAGCTCATATCCATCAGGATGATGTCAGGGTTTTCCGAACCCGCCATCGACACACCCTCTAACCCGTCTTTTGCAACCACGACCTCATAGCCCTTGCGCTGCAAACGGCGCGACAGCATATCGCGGTTCATCTCGTTGTCTTCCACCAAAAGAACTTTAGTCAAAATTCCCCCCCGCGCAGCCGCGCTTTTTGACTGTGAATGATGCCGGCCAGGCACAAAGCCCCCGTTCAGTCGCCTCCCCTGCGGCTCAACCACCCTAACCTTGCCGGTGACTGCATTGTCTCATCAATTTATTTTCGTGCAACGGGTATTTCGGAGGAGATATTCAATCCTTTGCGACTATTGCTTTCGCAACGCGGACTTCGTCCACCAAAGGTCACATGCCTTCGCTGATAATTTGGTCGCCAGACCGATCCCGACCAACTGGCTTTGCGCCGGTTGTTCGATATCGCCAATGTCAATGTCGCGCCCGGCCACCTGCACCAAAAGACCCGACCCATCCAGGCCCCTCAACTGCCCTTTGACCCGGAATAGCCCCTCGGGGCGGGCACGCAGGGCGGCTTGCAACGCCGTCCGATCAACCGGATCCGGGCCGGTGAACGACCACTTGGTATAGGCCGGGTGCGGGGTCTGCGGCAGATCAATCGGACCCTGCGGTGCGATCAGCACTTGCGCGATGTTCAGGTCCTGCGTCCGGGTCAGCACCGCTGTGGTATTCAGGCCCGACAGGGTTTGTCGCAACGCAGGGGACAGGTCACATTTGCTGACGGCAATAATATCGCCGCAGGCGATCTGCCCTAGAACCTGAGGTGCAATCAAAGGATCAGCGCACAGCGCCTGCACCTGCTGACCGTCCACAACCGTCACGATCCCTGCATAGTCCAGATCAGGCTCCGCCTGCGCCACGTTTGCAATCCGCGCGGGGTCGGCGATGCCGCTGGCCTCGATGATCAGATGATCGGGCCTTGGGCGACGGTCCAGCACATCGCCAACCGCCAGAAACAGATCAGCGCCCATGGTGCAGCACACACAGCCATTGGCCAGCTCTATCGTGTCCTCTTTGGCCGAAACCAGCAGGTCGGCATCAATGTTGATCGCACCAAAATCATTGACCAGCACAAGAATGCGCAACCCGTGATCGCCTGACAGAACCCGGTTGATCAGCGTTGTCTTGCCCGCTCCCAGATACCCTCCGATCACCGTCATGGGCAGCGGCGTCATAGCCGATGCACCTCACCGCCCAGCACCGTGCCCAAGACGGTAATATCCTTCAACGCGTCCGGATCCACTGCGGTCGGGTCCGCGCCCAACAGTACGAAATCAGCGCGCTTTCCGGTTTGGATCGAGCCGATCTCGGCATCCATTTTCAACGTCTGCGCCGCGCCCAGAGTGATGGCGTAAAGCGCCTCCTCGACCGAGATACACTGCGCCCGACCCAACGTCTGGCCGCTCATGGTGCGGCGATTCACGGCGCACCACGCGGTAAACAGCGGCCCCATCGGCGTCACCGGCGCATCCGAGTGAATGGCGGTGATCACCCCCGCATCCAGACAATCACGCACCGCATCCATTGACTGCGCCCGATCCGGGCCGATGGTCAGAGCCGCGTGCTGATCGCCGAAATACCACAGGTGATTGGCAAAGATGTTGCAGGCAACGCCCAGCTCGGCCGCGCGGCGAAACAGGGCGGCATCCATCATCTGGCAATGCTGCAGCACGTGACGCGCACCCGGCCACGGATGTTTGCGCGCCGCCGCCTCCAACGCGTCCAGCGTCACCTCGGCCGCCTCATCCCCGTTGACATGAATATGCATTTGCAGCCCCTGGCGCTGCATCTCTTCGCACAGCTGGAAAATCTGGTCGGGCGCGGTGTTCCACAGCCCGTTCGGCTGCCCGCCCACGTAACCCGGCGCCCGCACACGCGCTGTCCACCCCTGAATGGACCCATCCGTCATCAGCTTAACCGCGCCTAGCCGCAGCTTCTCGGTCGAGCGGTCACGCATCGCCCGCGCCTGTGCCGCAATCTCGGCCGGGGTGCCGCCCATCGCCCCCAGCGCAGGGACAAGACGCACGGGGAAATCCGACCGCGCAGTCGCAGCGGCCAAACGCGCGACATCCTCATCGCCCAGCGTGGCAAACAGATCGGTCACGGTGGTGACGCCCACGCGCTTGCAGACCTCACCATAAGACCGCAGCGCCGCATCGGTCTGCGTCAGGTCGCGAAAGTCGATCCCCGTCCGGCGCATGACTGGAAACATCGCGGCCATTTCCTGCAACTCTCCGGTCGGCTGACCGTCCGACCCCTTGATGACGCCCTCGACATTGGTGGCGACGTCATAGCCCGCCAGTGCAAGCGCTGCGCTGTTGCCGCAGAGCAGGTGAAAATTCGAAAAGATGATAACGATGGGACGCGTGATGCTGACCTGATCCAGATGATGGCGGCTGAGCCGCTCCGAGGTCAGGAAAATCGGATCGAACCCCCAACCGATCAGCGGCTGCTCCGGTGCCAGGGTCGCCTCGAACTCTGACAGCCGCGCAATGACCTGATCAATCTGCGTTATACCTTTGTGCATCTGACCCTGCGGGTCGATCCGGTCGTGATAGCCGCAATAGGCATAGTCCCACATGGCCCCGGCCATCATATGCGCATGGCCTTCGACAAAACCCGGCATCAATACCGTGTCAGACAGATCTACATGGGCCTCGGCCCCGCCCCACGGGTCCGCGCAATTCGGTCCGCCTACCGCCAGAACCCGCCCGTCGCGCACCGCCACATGGCTGGCGCGCGGCTGGTTTCTGTCCATCGTGACCACGGATTTCGCATGGAAAAGAAGCGTTTTGCCCATGTCCTCCTCCTCTCGGGTCTCCTACAGCTAACCAAGCTTGGTCACTTGGAAAAATAGAATTAGTATCAGAGTATCACACAAAAAATACAGGAATTACCCGTGCGCTTTACCCTCAAACAGCTTCAGTATTTCGATGCGGCCCTGCGCACCGGTTCGATCGCGCGGGCCTCGGTCGAGATGAATATCTCGCAATCCTCGATCACGGCCGCCATCGACATGATCGAAAGCACGACCCAGGCCGAACTGTTGCGGCGGATGCCCGCCAAAGGCATTGTCCCCACCGACAAAGGCATCGAGATCGGTGCTCGTATCCGCACCTTTCTGGAACAGGCGCGCATCTTCGAATCCGATCTGCTGACCCTAACCGGAGATCCAGCTGGCACTCTGCGTCTGGGCTGCTATGCCCCCACCGCGCCTTATGTTCTGCCACCGATCCTCAAGCGCATTTCGCAGGATTTCCCCCAGATCAGGGTCGAGATTAAAGAGGGCGACATGCTCAGCATTGCCGAAATGCTCAACAGCGGCGTGGTCGATCTGGCCCTGACCTACCGTCGCGCCGCGCCCAAGGCGCAGCCCTTCTTGCCCATGTTCAAGGCGGCACCAATTGCGATGATCCCCGATGTCTCTCCCTTGGCCCAAAAGGACCAGGTGGCGCTGTCCGATCTGGCCGACCTGCCGATGATCCTGCTGGATCTGCCTGGCGCCCCGGATTATTTCGAGGCACTGTTCACCACCGAAGGTCTGCGCCCGCGTATTGCCCACACCACCAAAAGCTCCTCGGTTCTGCGCGGGATGGTCGCGGCGGATCTGGGCTATGCCATTCTGAACATCTGCGGGCCGCTGGACCGCAAAGGTCAGAACGGCTATGTCGCGCGGCCGATTTCAGGGGATCAGGATGCGCCTTTTTACGGGGTAGCCTATACCGGCGCGGGCAAACGCTCGGCCCTGGTGCGCAAGGTGCTGGAAACCTGCCGCGAGATCTCGGATCAGGGCGGGTTTGATCACCTCCTGACGCAGCCTACGCCGTATGCGGCGCAATAAACCCAAAAAATGTAATAATACCCCCAGAAAACAACTGTTTTCTGCATCAATGAGGATTGGGTAGCGTTTCCCTGTCCCACTAACAGATCCGAGGGATCAGGCTTTAGCTGCCTGACACTCTTTGGCGCGCTGGGATTTGCAGAATTCTACCGCCCCGTAATAGGCTTACGGAATATCAACAAAATCGGGGCGGCAAACGGCAAGATCAAACAACAAGAACGCACCAACCAGGAGGACTTCATGAAACTTTGGAACTTGAAAACGGTGACGATGCCGGTACTGGCACTCGCACTCTCCGCCACATCCGCACTGGCCGCTGACATCACGATGAATGTCGGCTTTGGCGCGCCAGAGGAATCGCTCTATGGCCGGTTCGGCAAGATTTTTCAGGAAAAAGTGGCCGAGCACTCGGACGGTGCAATCGAAGTCAAACTGCGCTGCTGCAACCAGATCTCCAGCGAGGATGAGGCGTTCAAGGCCATGCAGCTTGGCACGGTTGATGGGTTCTTTATCACCGCCAACAACGTCTCGCCCCATTGGCCGCTGATGGATGTCACGGTGCTGCCCTATATCTTCCAGAACGCCGAACATCTGGACCGGGTGCTGAACGGCGAAGTCGGACAGCAGATGAAAGATCAGTTGCAAGCCGATACCAGCGTCCACCTGCTGGCCTTTGGTCCGGCGCTTTATCGGGATTTCTACAACTCTGTTCGCCCCGTGAACACCATGGCGGATATGGAAGGTCTGAAAATCCGCGTCCCCAAGAACGAGGTGATGATTGCCACCTTCGAAGCCTTTGGCGCAAACCCAGTGCCGCTTGCGTGGTCCGAGACCCCCACCGCGCTGCAAACTGGCACCGTGGATGGTGGCGACAACGGAACATCCTTCATTCGCGACATGAAGTTCTTCGAGTTCGAGCCGCATCTGGTCATCCTCGAGCATTTCGTGGCCTTCGCACCTCTGTTCGCGTCGGACAATTTCATGAAGAAGTTGAACGATGAACAGCGTGCCCAGATCATGGCCGCCGCTGCCGAGGCCGGGGCCGAATTTGCCGCTCAGGTCGCGACCGAAACCGAAGAGGTCCGCCAGTGGCTGGTTGACGAAGGCGGCATGGCCCGCACCGACCCGGATCGCACTGACTTTATTGCCGCGGCCCAAGGCGTGCAGCAGGAGTTCGCGGAAAAACGCGGTGATGATTTCATCGCCTTGGTGAACGCCATTCAGGCCGCCGCCCAATAAAAAAACCGGGGCGCCACAAGGCGCCCTTTTTTCGGCCCGGCAAGCGGACGAGGGACAAAATGGCTGCACTCAAGTGGCTCGAACGGCATTTCGAGGAACTGATCTGCTGCACCTGTTTGGCGGTGATCGCCGTGGCAGTCTTTGCGCAGGTGGTGGCGCGCTACGTGTTTCAGGTGGCGCTGCACTGGACCGAGGAAACCGCCGCCATGTGCATGGTCTGGGCGGTCTATATGGGCGCATCGCTATGTGTGCGCGAGCGGTTCCACATCCGCATTATGGTCGCGGTACAGGCGCTACCCACCGGCTTCGGCAAGATCGTCATCTTCATCGCAGATATCTTCTGGGCCTTCTTCTGCCTCTTCATGCTGCGGATCAGTTGGGATTATCTGACCGTCTTCTGGCGCTTTCCCGAAACTAGCCCCAGTTTGGGCATCAACCAATTCTACCCCCAAACCATTCTGGTGATCGGCTATGGGCTGATGCTGATCCGCCTGGCGCAGACCTATGTCAATTGGTGGCGCGACGGGCGCAACGGCCTGCCCGGAATGCTGGATGAGGAATGGGAAGCAACCTCGAAGGATCAGGAGCATCAGATATGAGCGCCCTGATGATCCTGGCCATCGCCTTTGTGGTGCTGACCGTCATGGGCGTGCCGCTCTTTGTGTCGGTCGGTCTGACCACGGCGCTGGCGCTGTATCTGATCGACATCCCCTATACGCTGATGGCGCAGACCGGCTATGGCAGCCTGACCCCCTTCCCGCTGCTGACCATTCCGCTGTTTGTGCTGGCTGGACGGTTGATGGAAGTGGGCGGCATGGCCACCCGCATGATTTCGATCGCGACCAATCTGGTGGGGGCCTATCGCGGCTCGATGGGGCTGGTAACAGTGTTTGCCTGCATGTTGTTTGCCGCACTTTCGGGCTCGGGCCCTGCCACCACGGCGGCGATCGGGTCTGTAACCGTGCCTGCAATGAAACGCGAAGGCTATGACGTGCCCTTCGCTGCCGCCATCACCGCCAGCGCAGGCGCATTGGGCAGTCTTATCCCGCCCTCGAACCTGCTGATCATTTACGGGCTGGTGTCTGAAACCTCGATCCCGCGCCTATTTCTGGCGGGGCTCATCCCCGGTGTTATGGTCACGATCCTGCTGATGATCACCACCTATATCGTCGCCCGTAGGCGCGGATATGGCGGCGACGGCGAGAGGTTCTCATGGGGTCCTTTCCTGCGCGCGGCTTGGGACGGAAAATGGTCCATCGGCGCGCCGGTTCTGATCCTGGGCGGCATCTATGGCGGGGCCTTCACGCCGACCGAAGCTGCAGGCGTGGCGGTTTTCTATTCTCTGTTCGTGGGCTTCTTCATCTACCGCGAACTGACCCTGAAGAAGCTGATCGAAGCGCTGCGATTTACCTCGCTGCTGACCGGCATCCTGATCCTGCTGACGCCCACGCTGGCCTTCGGGCAACTGACCGCGTTCTATGACGTGCCCACGGCCGTGCAGGACGGCATCACCTCGATCACCGAGAACAAATTCCTCGTCCTGCTGCTGATCGGCGTGTTCTACATCTTCATCGGCACCTTCATGGAGTCGCTGGCCCAGATCGTCCTCTTCACCGCTGTGTTCCTGCCTTTGGTCAGCTCTCTGGGCGTTGATCCGGTGATGTTCGGTATCTTCACCGTCATCACTTGCGAAATCGGGTTCCTGACACCTCCCCTTGGCGCCAACCTGACGGTTGCGGCGCGGATCTCCGGGATATCCATCGAACGCATATCCGTCGCCGTCCTGCCGTTCATCCTCGCCTATGTCATCGGCATGGTGATCCTGATATTCTTCCCCGACCTCACCACCTTCCTGCCCGACTGGCTGTACGGAGAAGCGAAATAGGAGGCACCCATGTTCGATCTTGTTCTCAAAGGCGGCACCATTGTCGATGGCACGGGACAGGACGGCTATGTGGGCGACGTGGCAGTCACAGGCGAGACCATCAGCGCCGTCTTGCCGGCCGGTGAGTTGGTCGCGCACAAGGCCGCGCAAGAGATCGACGTCTCGGGCCTGGTCGTCGCGCCGGGTTTCATCGACATGCACACCCATTCCGATTTCACGCTGATCGCTGATGGACGCGCGGAAAGTCAGGTGCATCAGGGCGTCACGACCGAGGTGATCGGCCAATGCGGCATCAGCTGCGCCCCCGTTAACAGCCCCGGCGATATCAGCCGCGTGGCCCCGTGGTACACCGATCAGGCCAAGCATGACACATGGCTGGGTTTCGGCGACTATTTGGATGTGCTGGATCGCACCGAACTCGGCGTGAATGTCATGGCCTTTGTCGGCCACGGCACCGTGCATCGCGCGGTTCTGGGCGATCAGCTTCATCCGGGCGAGGCCGAAGACGTCACCGAAATGGCCCGGCTGGTCGATCAATGCATGGACGAAGGCGCGGGCGGGTTCTCCTCGGGTCTGGAATATTTCCCCGGCAGCCTCGCCTCGCCGGAGCATCTGGTGCCGATGTGTGAGGTCGCGGCCAAATACAAACGCCTCTACGCCACCCATGTGCGCAACCGGGATACGCATTACGATCTGGGCTTTGCCGAAGCCATCGCCACTGCACGCCAATCTGGCTCCAAGCTGCAGATCAGCCATATCCAGCCCAAATTCGGCGCGCCGGACTATGCCATGGACCACACACTGGAAATGATCGACCTGGCTCGCCGCCACGACGTGGACATCGCCTTTGACGTCATCCCGCATGACTGGAACCATACCCTCATGGCGGCGATCCTGCCGAAATGGGCGCAGGCAGGGTCCGTGGACGATGTGCTTGCGCGACTGGCTGACCCTGAATCCCGCGCGCGGATCAAGGCCAACCCCCAACCCATGTGGTTGATCGTCAAGGCCGAGAAATGGTCGGACATCGTCTTGCTGAACGCCACCGTCAACAAGGACATCGTCGGCGCCGACTTCGCCGAGATCGGCCGAATGCGGAATTGCCACCCCTATGACGCAGTGCTCGATATCCTGATGGAGGAAGGCGAGAACCTGATGGCCTGCATGTGGTCGTCCAAATCCTTCCGCAACTCGGATGTGGAACTCTGTCTGGAACAACCCGAATGCGCCGTGATCTCGGACACTGTGGCCATCGCCAATGAGGGCGTTCTGAAGGACCACATTGGCTCGCTATCGGGTTACGGCTGGGCCGCGCGGTTCCTGCAATACTACGTGCGGGACAAGTCGACGCTGTCTCTGGAACAGGGGGTGGCCAAGCTGACCTCGATCCCCGCCAATCGGTTGGGGCTCAAGAACCGCGGGGTTTTGGCCGCAGGGCAACAGGCCGATATCTGCGTGTTCGATCAGGTCAATATTGCCAGCAACGCAACCGCGAAACACCCCCGCCGCTATGCCTCGGGCATTGCACATGTGCTGGTGAACGGAGCATTGGCGATGCGGAACGGCCTGCGCACATCCAGCAATTCCGGTCAGGTTCTGCGTGATTTCAGTGCTTCTGGTTAACCCTCCTGTCTAGCCGCTGGATTCGATCCGCACTTTTCTGATCTCGGGCGCGATGCGGCTATAGGCGGCCAGCAGACGCTCGGACCAGTTGCGATGGATATAGTCCGCCTCGAACCGCGAGGGGGCGACAAGGGTTACGGTCCCCCCTGCCCTCTCGGCCTCGATCAGATGGCGGAACCAGCTGGCCCAAAGCTCGGGATCGCGCCCGTGCAAAATGGCCTGAACCTGCGTCCAGATATCCCCATCGCTTTCTTCAGGTGCCGGAGGTTTCACTTTGAACGGCACCACATTTGTGCCGGGCTCTGGCGAGTCTGACATCCGCGCGACAAAATCCGCTCCAATCGTGGGCCAAACCTCGGATGTGTCTATCATCACCTGTTTGAGGTCCAGCTCATACACGGCCACCCTGCCCCGCGCGGCGGGGCGTTTGACCGCAATCCAGCCCATGGACCGCAGCTTGGACATCTCTCGCTTGACGGTGCGCTCATTCACCGACCATAGCCGCGCAATCTCTTCCCGCCCGATCGACAGCTCATTCGCGCGCCAGTTATACCGCGTGGTGATCAACGCAATGATGCGTAGAATACTGCGCTGCCGATGCTTGTCGCCTGACAAAGCGTGCACCGTCATCGCGGACAGGATATCATATTTTATGGCGGGCGCGTTTAGCCCAACCGGTTTTGCAACCTGCATTCCAATCTTACCGCTCTGTCTGCCTCGGGCGGAGTTTCCACCTCTGTTGCGCTGTTTGCCAACGCTTTTCGTCTTGATGCCCTGATTAGCGTCCAAAGCGACGATTCTGTCAAGAGAAGTTTGATTTGACCCGGTTTTTCAGCAACTCAAATCTAAATTCAAAAAAGAAAAACGGTGAAGTATTGGTGATGGGGGACACTATAGTTGTCCCCGTAAATGGCATGTTTGCCCCCCCAAATCGACCGATAGAGAGTCTAACGTCCCCCTAAATATAGCGACCTGCCCTATTTTCCAGGGGCACTGCGAATCACCGCGATTCGGCTCTTGAAGGACGTTGATTTCCCTTGTTTATGTTACCCATGGGTAAGATCGTGATCTGAGTATATTTTCTTTTGCTTAAAGTGCAAATAGGGCGTAAATAGTGAAATCATAAAAAATAGCGTCCATAGTGGTGAGACCCGAGGCATGTATACGCACGAAGACCTGAACGCATTGCGGAACCAGTCCCTTAAGTTGCAGGGCTGGATTCGGCAGCAAACCTTTAGTCCTGAGATGGAGAAGACTCTTCGTCGTTTTTCCAGCTGGGAAGTGTCCGAGCTGATCTTTCGCATTAACCAGTCGACCTTTCGGGGCAAGCTGGCTGCGGATCCCTCGCTGCCGGGTGGTGAGGTGGAACCAGACGGCCGGCAACGCTGGTTCAGCCTGGAAGAGGTGAATGAGCTCCGCCGGCGGCTCAAGGTGAACCGCAAATCTCTTATGCCGCCCCGCCCCGTTGGTAAGCGCGCGATACGTGCGGCGGTGGCAAACTTCAAAGGCGGCGCTGGTAAGTCGACCGTTGCGCTTCACTTGGCTCATGCGGCGGCGCTGGATGGCTACCGCGTGCTGGTGGTGGATTTCGATCCGCAAGCCACTTTGAGCCATTCCATGGGCCTGACCGATGTGGCCGAAGATTTCACGGTCTGGGGCATTATGGCCCGCGACCTGATCCGCGAGACCGAGCGTATGAACAACCGCCCTGTCGCTGCTGAATCAGGCACCGCCCTGCCCCGCCGCGAATTGCCGCCATCGATCACGGATATGGGCTTGGGCGATCTTCGGATTGGGGATTTCATTAAGCAAAGCTCGTGGTCGACCATCGACGTTGTCCCCTCCTGCGCCAACGCCGCCTTTGTCGAGTTCGCCTCGGCCCAATATCGTCACTTGAACCCAGAGTGGTCTTTCTTCGCGGCTGTTTCGCGTTATCTCGATCAGATCCCCGATGATGCCTATGACCTTATCCTGTTCGATTGCCCCCCGGCGATTGGGTATCAATCCATGAACGCGGTGTTCGCGGCAGACATGCTCTATATTCCCTCAGGGCCCGGCTATTGGGAATACGACTCCACAACCTCTTTCATTGGCCAGCTGGCCGAAGCGCTTGAAGACCTTGCCTACGGTTTCGACAAGACCTTACCCACGGGTAAGATCGGCTTACCCAAGACATTCTGTGAAATGCGCTTTCTGCTGACCCGGTACGAGCCTGGCAACGCGTTGCATTCGGCCATGTTCGAAGCGTTCAAGAAAGTGTTTGGCGAACATGTGGCCGAGCATCCGGTTGAAATGACCCGTGCGGTCGAACAGTCCGGCCGGTTTCTGAGTTCGGTCTATGAAATGGACTACCGCGAAATGACGCGCGAGACATGGCGCCGCGCGCGGTCTACATTTGATAACGTGTACGAGGAATTCCGGGGCGTGATGCTTTCGGCCTGGGACCAGTTGGAGGATGACGCATGAGCCGCAAACGCAGAATGTTCGACATCGACATGCCTTCCATGGAGGATATCCCGGTTGGCAAAGTTCCTGACAAGGTCTTGGAAAAACGCCGTGGCCCGATGGCCGCCGCGATCTCGGAAAACGCCGAAGCGTTGCGCGGGCAACAATCGACAGAGGACACCATACGCGCCGAAAACGATCGCCTGGCCCATGAGCTTGTTCGTCTGCGGTCCGAAGGTCTGGTGACCGAGCATGTACTTCTGGCTGATGTGGTAACTGAAAAGCTGACCCGGGATCGCAAGGACGGCCCGGATCCTGAATTGGACGAGTTGAAGGATTCGATCCGCGAAATCGGATTGTCGAACCCAATCCGGTTGGAGCGTCGGGCTGATGGTCGGTACGAGCTCATTCAAGGGATGCGGAGATTGTCTGCCTATCGAGCTCTGTATCAGGAAACTGGCAATGAAGTGTATGCGGCTATCCCGGCGGGCATTTCGGATGGAGCGGATCTGAATGACAGCTACCGTCGCATGGTAGATGAAAACCTGATCCGCAAGGATATCTCATTTGCGGAAATGGGTGCATTGGCGCGGGCCTTTGCCGAGAACCCTGCGAATGAATGCCCGGACGTGGACAAGGCCGTTGCGCTTTTGTTCAAATCCGCCAGCTATACCAAACGCAGCTATATCCGATCTTTCGCCAGCCTGCTGATGATGCTGGACAAGGTGCTGATGCATCCTAACGATATTCCGCGCAATGTCGGCGTTGAGCTGAAACGTAAGTTGGATGCCGATCCCGGTTTGGCGCGTCATGTGAGCACCAGTTTGATGAACGAACCGGATCGCGACGGCGCGCGCGAGGTTGCTATTCTCCGCTCGTTTTTAGAGCCGACAGCTGACAACCCCAAGAAAGTGCCAGGTGCAAGCGGTGGAAAGACGCGACGGGCGAAGACCACGTTTCAAGTTTCGGGCAGGGCAGGGGTGGCGAAGTGCTCGGCCTCAAGCGGGCGAATTGAACTGCGCTATAATCTGGACTTCACACGGGTGAACCGTCCCAAGCTAGAGCAAGCGATCGCCTCATTGCTGGACGAGTTGCAGGAAGACGACGACCTTACCCACGGGTAAGATCAGCAACATGCTAACAAACAGAAACGCCGGGCCAGTGTCCGGCGTTTTTCGTGCGCCATTTTTAGGGCGGGTTTTCCCAAAAGCAGTTTTGGACTTGATGGCAGTTGGCAGAGAATCTTGTGGCCGAGCCCAGGCATATGATGCGAGCTTAGGATTGGATGCTTGGAACGCAATGACTGGGTCTGTCTACAAAGGAGGGGTTCGTGGACCCAGTAAGCACAGCGGTCGGTAGGGCAACGGCGCAACATGTAAGGGCAGGGGGGACTGCAGGTGGTGGACACAAGGGGATGTATTGGAGTCAAATCCTTATTTAGTAGGTTTGAATGCCGCATTGGCTGTCTAGTTCGTGACGAGGATAAATTATATGCTCAATCATGTGGTGCGCAAAAAGTCTTTATTATGATCATTACAAGACTGGTTGGCTGACGCAAAACACAAACTCGATCAGGAGTATCAGGTGCATACTTATGGGTCTTGACGCTCATAAGAGCTACGAGTGCCAATCGCTGGGATCAGTTTCTCGTTGGCAAAAAGATTGCTATCAAATGAGAACGACTTAACGGTTCCGATCATCCGAATGTGGGAATAAATGCGCTTAGCTCTTTTCATTCTCTTTCCGATTATGTTTGTCGGTTTGGTTGTTTTTCTGATCTTTGGTTTGAAACCGCCCAACAATATTAAGCTGGCTGCTGGCATAAACGGCGGCGGATACTGGCAAGTTGGACAACTCTATAAAGCAGAACTTGCACGTGACGGCATTCAGGTAATTCTGGTTGAAACCGAGGGGTCCGTTGAGAACATTCAAAAACTTGTTTCCGGCGAAGTGGACGCCGCTTTTGTTCAAGGCGGTCTCGAACTACCTCAGGACGAGAACTTACAGTCCCTGGGTGCCATTTTTCTTGAACCCATGGTGGTGTTCCGTGGAACGTCTAGTTCAGTTGGGGCCAATGCAGGCGAATGGGGAGACATACGTTTAGCAGCAGGAACCAAGGCGTCTGGTACTCGCGCCGCTGCTTTATCGCTAATTGAGGCCGCAGGTTTGCAAAATGTCGGCATAACCCTAGTCGATGCCGGGGGAAACGATGCAATAGAGGCGTTGTATTCCAACGAAGCGGATGCAGCGTTGTTTGTCGCACCCCTCGATGCGCCTTATCTTATGGACGCAATTTTTGATCCAGAAATCGTTTTCGTTCCCATGGCTTTGGTCGATGCTCTGGCATTGAAACTTTCAGGCGCAAATTCGGTAACTGTACCGGCAGGATCAATCACACTGGACCCTCCGAGGCCGCCGGAGGATGTCAAAATCTTAGCGTTGAGGGCTTCACTTATCGCCGCTTCCGATCTTCATCCTGCAGTAACCGATAGGTTGGTGAATGCAGCGAAGAACATTCATAGCGAAGCCACTATTTTGCAAAGTGCGCGCGAGTATCCAAACACAGCTTCACCGCCTGTGCCACTAAACAAAATTGCGACAGAACTCATAAATTCTGGGCCAAACTTTTTGCATGGCGTCTTGCCATATTGGATCGCAGCGCAATTTGGCAGTGTATTGCTGTTGTTATTGCCTTTGTTGTTCTTAGTTCCTTTTCTGCGGATCGTCCCGTCTGGCTACGTTTGGTTTCAAAAGCGTAGGGTCTGGCGTTTTTACCAGCGCATCGCTGCGCTTGAGGAAGAACTCAGCAAGGCACAGACTTTGGCTGGGGTGGAAGAAGTCGCCAATAAATTCGAAGAAGTGGACACCGCACTTGCAAATCTGAACCTGCCGCTCGCATATCGCCAAGGCGCATATGATGCACGTTTGCACATAGACCTAATTCGACAGGAGATTGCGCGCCGTCGAAACGCGAAATTGATGGGCCCTCAGCAATAGCAGGCAATGCGCTAAAATTTCTTTTTGATTTGAGCTTTCGAAACGGTCTTGCGCTTTAGTTAGTGCGGATATGGTTGCTTTGGGCTCACAGGTAGTACCCGAGCAAACGCGGCAATCCAGGAAAACCCCTTCGCACTCCGCTGAGGTACAGAGCCGAAGTTTAGAGCGTCGTTTCCGTTTGAGTGTCATCTCAACACTCGTGGCCGGACAAGGCACGAGCGTATACTATCGTCTACTGCGCGAATTGCTGAAACGGAAAGAGCCCGGACATAATTCGCCCGTTTTTGAGCATACTGGTGCGTGTTCATCGCTCTGTGACGCAGCGTAGGCAGAATTGCCCCGCAATCGTCTTTCCCGAATCGAGGAAAAGGCGCTATGCTGCACTGCAGAAAAAGGCGTGCTATGTTTCGATTGGACGGATACAAAGCAGTTGTTATCGGTGTCGCAAACGATCAGTCGATTGCGTGGGGATGCGCGCGTGCGCTTCATGCACAAGGCGCAGAGATCGCGCTGACTTATGTAAACGAAAAGGCCAAACCATACGTCGTCCCGCTGGCTGAAGAGGTTGATGCAAAAATCTGTCTTCCGCTGGATGTGCGGGATGCAGACCAGACAAACGCCTTGTTTGATGCAATCCGGGCGCAATGGGGCCGGATTGACACTCTTGTGCATTCTATTGCCTTTGCGCCACGCGATGATCTGCACGGAAGGGTTATTGATACCTCGGCCGAAGGGTTTGGGGTGGCCATGGATATTTCTGTTCATTCGTTTCTGCGCATGATCCGCATGGCCGAACCGCTGATGGTGCGTGGCGGAACATGTATGACGGTCTCGTTTCTTGGGGCGACTCGGGTTGTTGAAAACTACAACATCATGGGGCCGGTGAAGGCCGCTTTGGAAGCCTCGGTGCGCTATGCCGCTGCAGAACTGGGGACCAAAGGCATTTCGGTGCACGCTCTGTCGCCTGGCCCTCTGAAAACCCGCGCGGCCACCGGGCTGTCCGATTTTGATGCACTGCTGAGCGCCGCTGCCGAGCGTGCACCCACCCATCAGTTGGCGACCATCGAAGATGTCGGTGCCTATGCCGCGTTTCTTGCAAGCCGCGAGGCGTTCAACGTGACTGGCGGCGTACACCCCATCGACGGTGGGTACAGCATCGTCTGAGGAAGGATTGACCTATGGCCCGGAATTCAATTGCGAAAGAAAATGCGTCGCACCCTTCAACCGGTGAAAAAACCACAGCGACCGTAAACAGCAAAGTGCTTGATGCGATTTCTGGTGTGCTTGATCAATCTGGTATGCAGTACCAAATTTTGTCGCAAGCCGCTACTAATCAGGCACAGAAAATAACTGAGCACCATTCAAACCGGTCTACGAAATGGTCAAACGAACTGCGAGATCTTGCGGTGCAATTCGCGCGGACGAAATCAGTAGGTTCGGCATGGACGGACTATATCAAGGATGCAGGTCAGCGCGTCGCCCTGACGATGGACGTCTTGCGCGAGCGCGGAGACGTTTTCCTCGAACATGAAGCGGCCGGTTGCCCGCCAGTGCTTGTCTATGACTACGAAGTGATGGTTGACGGGAGGGAGCTCGATCGGCCCTGCAACTATCAGCTTTTGCGCATTGTTCCCCCGCAAGGGATCAACGTAGACGATCACAAACGCCCCTACATCATTATTGATCCTCGTGCTGGACATGGCGGTGGTATTGGTGGGTTCAAGTCCGACAGCCAGGTCGGCGTGGCGCTGGCGAAGGGCCACCCGGTATACTTTGTGAGTTTTGGCCGTGACCCGGTCGAAGGACAGACACTGGCGGATGTGATGCATGCCGAAGCTGGATTTGTTCGCACCGTCAGCGCGCGTCACCCAAAAAGCCCGCAACCTGTTGTGACAGGAAACTGCCAGGGCGGCTGGGCGACCTTGCTGATGGCGGCCTGCAACCCCGATCTGACCGGGCCTCTGGTGCTCAATGGTGCGCCGGTCGCACCTTGGTCGGGTGAAGTTGGTGAAAATCCAATGCGCTACAATGGTGGGATGCTTGGCGGTACATGGCAGCCGATGCTCTGGTCAGATTTGGGGAACGGCAAATTTGACGGTGCCAATCTGGTGATGAATTTCGAGCAGCTAAATCCCAGCCGCAACTACTTTGGCAAGTATTTCGACCTGTACCGCGATCCCGAAGCCGGCCGTCAGCGTTTCATCGATTTTGAGCGTTGGTGGGGCGGTTTCTTTCTTCTGAACGAGGCCGAAATTCGATGGATTGTCGAACAACTGTTCGTTGGAAACCGGCTCGTCAAGAATACCGCACAACTGGAACCCGGAGTTCCCGTAGATCTCAAGGCGATCAAAGCGCCGATTTTTGTCTTTGCAAGTCATGGCGACAATATCACGCCGCCGCAACAGGCTTTGAACTGGATCGCTGAAACGTATGCGGACGAAGAAGAGATACGAGTACGCGGCCAGCGCATTATTTACATGCTTCATGATGAAGTGGGGCATCTGGGCATTTTTGTTTCCTCCAAGATTGCGCGCAAAGAGCACACAGGCCTCGCCTCTACACTTGAAACAGTCGAGGCAATGGCACCCGGTCTTTATGAAATGGTCATTGATAACATCGAAGGGGACGGGGTCGAAAAATCCTTCGAAGTTCGGTTCGTCGATCGAACGCTTTCAGATGTCGCTGCATTGGATGACGGTCGCCAGGATGAAACCAGCTTTGCCGCCGTGGCGCATATGTCGGAAGTGCAAGCGGGTGCCTATGAAACCTTTGGTCGCCCAGTCGTGCAAACAATGTCGACAGCGGTGACGGCGCAGGCTTTGCGCGACGCGCATCCGCTGCGCGTACAGCGTTCTTCGATGTCTTCGAACACAGTTATGGGGAAAGGGATCGAGAAACTGGCGCAGGACGCCAGAGCGCAGCGCGCGCCAGCCGATGCTGACAACCCGTTTCTAAAATGGGAAAAACTCACCGGTGAATGGATCGAGCAATCGATGGATTTGGGCCGTGATTTGCGCGACGCATGGTATGAGGCAACCTTCTTCGCCACTTGGGGCGGGCCGTTCGCAACTTGGTTCGGGCAAGAGTATTCCAAGCGCCGAACCCTGCCAGACCCAGCGTCTTTGCGCAATTTGCCAGAGGTCAACACGGTGCTTGCGCATATGCGGCAAGGAGGTCTGCCCGAGGCGGTCATTCGAATGCTGATCTTATTGGCTGACAGCCACAAAGGCTTTCGCGCTGAGATTCTGCACCGCTGGGCGCATATCTTTCGGCACGAAGCGCCGTTCAAATCCATTTCGGTTTTAGAACGTCAACGTATGTTGCACGAGCAGACTCTGGTCGCCACTTTCGATCCGAAGGGTGCAGTCGAGACGTTGCCTTATCTGTTGCCTGACGAGGAGCAGCGCACTGAAGCCGTTGATCTGGTCAAACGCATCATAGGGGAAATCAAAACACCTTCCAAAGAACTTGAAGAGATGGCCAACTTGCTTGTGTGCGTTTTGGACTATCGTCCCGATGCTGAAACGGGGCCAAAGGCGGCGTCGCAGACGTCAATGGCAAAGTCTTGAAATCGAATGACGACACAAAATCCAGTCAGAATTGAACTGATTTCATTGCTTTGGGCCTGCAATCTCTATTAGCTTGGAGGCAACCGGATTTACCAAATCAATATTAAACCCTCCGAGCGCACTGGTTCGGTGGGCAGTTTGAAGGTGGAAAGAAAAATAAACTCTTAATCATGCGACTTAGGGTAGGCGATGTCTCAGAGTCTCTTGAAATATACTCGTGTTCTGGAAATCGTTGGGGATACGATCAAAGTTAGGGTTCCGTTGGACGGATCGGCTGAAGCAACCGTTAGGTTCAACGATCTGGCAGTGATCGAAACCATCGACGGACACAAAACGCTGGCGCAGGCGATTTTCATCGACCGGGATGTGGTGACGCTGCAGGTGTTCTCGGGCACCAAGGGTATCTCGACCGAGGCGACAGCCACTTTTCTGGGTCATCCTATGCAGACGCCCTATTCGGCCAATATTCTTGGCCGCGTCTTTGACGGGGCAGGGGTGGCAATCGACGGTGGGCCGGATCTGTCATCCGAGCCGCGGATCGAGATTGGCGGGCCGACCGTAAACCCTTCGGAACGTGCAGTGCCCAACAAGATGATCCGCACGGACGTGCCGATGATCGACGTGTTCAATACTCTGGTCGAAAGCCAGAAAATCCCGATCTTTTCGGTCTCGGGCGAGCCGTTCAATGCCTTTCTCAGCCGGATCGGCATTCAGGCGGATGCGGATATCGTAGTCTTTGGCGGGCTGGGGCTGATCTTTGACGACTATCACACGTTCCGGACGTCGTTCGAGGATGCGGGCGTGTTCTCGCGAACGGTGATGTTCGTCAATCAGGCGATGGACCCGCTGGTTGAACGGCTGCTGGTGCCCGATATGGCGCTGGCGGTGGCCGAGAAATTCGCGGTCGAAGAAGGTAAGCGGGTATTGGTGCTACTGACCGACATGACCGCCTATGCCGACGCGATGAAAGAAGTGGGGATCAGTCAGGAACGCGTGCCCTCGCAGCGCGGCTATATGGGCGATCTCTATTCCCAGCTGGCGCGGCGGTATGAGAAGGCGTGCGATTACGCCAAGGGCGGTTCGGTCACGGTGCTGACCGTGACGACAATGCCCGGCAATGATGTGACCCACCCGGTGCCGGACAACACGGGCTATATCACCGAGGGGCAGTTTTACCTGCATTCGGGGGTGATTGACCCGTTCGGCAGCCTGTCACGCCTCAAGCAGAACGTGATCGGCAAGACCACGCGTGAAGATCACGGGCAGATCATGAACACGATGATCCGCTTCTATTCCGAAAGCCGCGATGCGGCGCAGAAACAGGCGATGGCCTTTGATCTGTCGGATTACGATCACCAGTTGCTGAAATTCGGCGCGCTGTTCCGGGCGCGGTTTATGGACATCAACGTCTCGATCCCGCTGGAGGACGCGCTGGATCTGGGGTGGAAGACGCTGGCCGAGTGTTTCCAGCCTGAACAGTTGCTGATGAAGCAGGCTTTGGTCGAGAAGTATTTCCCAAAGGATACCGATGGCGCGGTTGCAGCTGAATAAATCGTCGCTGGCTCGCCAGCAGACCCAACTGAAAAGCTATGAGCGGTTCCTGCCGTCGCTGGACCTCAAGCGCCAGCAGTTGATGGCGGAACGTGCCAAAGCCCGCGAAGACGTCCACCGCCTGCAGCAAGAGGTGCACAATCTGGCGCAGCAGGTCGGGGAAAAACTGCCGATGCTGGCGCAGCAGGGGGTCGACCTGGACGGGTTGGTCGAGTTGAAGGATTACCAGTTGAAAGAGGTCAACGTGGTCGGCGTCAAGATGCCCGATCTGGACCGAATCGAAGTTGCCGTGCGACCCTATTCGCTGTTGGCCAAACCACATTGGGTCGATGCCGCCGCCAACCTGTTGCATGACATGATCGAGGCGCGGCTACGCGTGAAGGTCGCCGAAGAAAGGGTGCGCATTTTCGACAAGGCCGTGGCCACGATCACGCAACGGGTCAACCTGTTCGAAAAGGTTCTGATCCCGCGCGCCAAGGCCAATATCAAGAAAATCCGCATCTATCTGAGCGATGAGCAGATGCAGGCGGTTGTGCGCTCGAAAATCTCCAAACGCAAACATGCGCAGGAGGCGCTGACATGAGCGTCGCGCGGCTGAAGAAACTGTCCCTCGTCGGACCCGCCGCGCATAAGGGCGACACGTTAGAGGCGCTGCAGGAGCTGGGCTGTATGCATGTACTGCCACTGGCGCCTCCACCCGCCGAGCCGGAAAAGATCAGCGAACGTGGCGCGCATGACGCTTATAAGGCGCTGCGTTTTTTGACCGACGTGGCCGACCCGCGGCGCCAGATACAACGTGACCCTGCGTTCGATATGGACCAGTTCTTGCGCGACGTGCTGGACCTGATGCAGCGCACCCGAGAGGCAACAGATCGGCGGGATTTTCTGGCGCACCGGATTGGGCAAGTGCGCCCGTGGGGGGATCTGGATTTTCCGCCGAATGACGTTCTGGCGGGCAATCGGCTGTGGTTCTACCAACTACCGTTGAAACACCGTGAGGCGCTGTCCGAGGTCAAACTGCCCTGGGCTATTCTAGAACAAGATCACCGCTTTATCTACGCGGTGCTGATCGCGCCCGAGGATCCGGGCGACGATATCCTGCCGGTCCCGCGCACGCATACCGGGTCACTGCCGATCCATGAGCTTGAGGCGCAGCTGGAAGAGGCCGAGATCGCCATTGAGGCGCTTGAGGCGGAACGCATCGCCCAAACCCGCTACCTGACGCTGATGCGCCGCAACCTGTCGGCGGCGGAAAGCGCGGCTGAACTCGCCCATGCCACGCAGAAGGTTCGCGACGAGGGCGCGATGTTTGCCCTGCAGGGCTGGGTGCCTGAAGATCGTGTGGATGCGGTGCTGGAGATGGCGCAGGCGCGAGACGCCGCTGTTCTGATCGAGGAACCGGGCCCGGATGACGCCCCTCCGACGCTGTTGGAGCAGCCCGAAAACCGCAGCGCAGCGGTCGATCTGGCGCTGTTTTACCAGATACCGGGCTACCGGGATTGGGATCCCAGCATCATCGTTGCGGCCTCGTTCGCGATCTTCTTTGCGATGATCGTGGCGGATGCGGGCTATGGCGCGGTGATCCTGCTGGGCCTGCTGGCCTTCTGGAAAAAGATGGACAAGTCCCCGGCGCAGCGGTCGTGGCGGCTCTATGGTGTGATCATCGCGGGTGCGACGGTAATTTACGGTGTCATGGTTGGCAGTTATTTTGGCGCGTCCCCGGCAGAGGGGTCGATCTGGGCGCGGCTCAAGATACTGGATCTGAACAATTTCAACGCGATGATGATGATCTCGATCGTTGTCGGCGTGTTCCATCTGGTGCTGGCCAACGCACTGGCCGCGCGGGCGGCGTGGGGGCGGCGCAGAGCCATTGCCAATCTGGGCTGGATTGCCGTGCTGATCGGCGGGTTCGTTCTGTGGTTGGCCTACATGAACGACGGCGCGAAATTGCCCGGAGCGGTGCTGATGGGCGCAGGCTTTCTGGCGATCCTGCTGTTCACCAGCGTGCGTCAGATCACCAAACCCATCGATTGGCTGTGGCGTCTGATCGACGGGCTGCAGGGGCTGGCGGGGGCGATGGGGGCGTTTGGCGATGTTCTGAGTTACATGCGCCTGTTCGCGCTGGGGCTAGCCTCGGCCTCGCTGGCGATCACGTTCAACGATCTGGCGGTCCAAGTGATGCAGGCGCTGAAAGGGCCGGGCATCCTGTTCGGGCTGCTGATCCTGATTGCCGGGCATCTCCTCAATTTCGCGCTCGCACTGATGAGCGGCGTCGTCCACGGGTTACGTCTCAATTACATCGAATTCTTTAAATGGGGTCTGCCGGATGAAGGCATCGTCTTTCGCCCGTTCGCCCGCAAGGAGGTTCAGGAATGAATGAGCTTGTACTGACATTGGGTTGGCTGGGAATCTATGCGCCCATGGCTTTGGGTGCGGCGTCCAGCGCCATTGGTTGTGCCATCGCGGGGCAGGCCAGTATCGGCGCGATGACCGAGACCGAGGGCGGCTATGGCCGGTTTATTGGCGTCTCGGCCTTTCCATCGACCATGGTGATCTACGGCATCGTGATCATGTTTACCCTGAACCGCGATGTGACGCCGGAAAACGCGGGCGGGTTGTTCGGCATCGGCATCCTTTCGGGGATTGCGCTGATGTATTGCGGCATCTGGCAGGGCCGGGCCTGTGCGGCGGCGATCAATGCCACGAAGGAGAAACCGGAAATCTTCGGCCTGTCACTGGCCCCTGCGGCGATCATAGAAGGCTTTGGCGTTTTTGCCTTTGTCTTTGCCTTGGTCATTAGCGCGGGGATCAGCTGATGGCACAGGACGGAATGATCTCGCACGGGGTCGATGCGCTGATCGACAAGCTGCGCAGCGACGGTGTGGCGGCGGGGCAGGCGGATGCGGACAAGTTGCGTTCTGAAGCCAAGGCCGAGGCGGCGAAGATTCTCGCCGATGCCAAGCGCGAAGCGGATGAGTATCAGAAAAAGGCGCGCACCGAATCCGACAATTACCGTGCCGCCGGGGAAGAGGCGCTGAACACCGCCATGCGTGATGCGGTGCTGACCATGAAGGCGGGCCTGACCGACCGGTTCCGCGAAGATGTCGAACGCCTTGTCACCAAAGAAATGGCTGACCCCGAGATGCTGAAACAGATGATCCTTGAGGTCGTCGGGCGCGCGGCTGAAGGGGCCAAGCTGGGCGGTAAGGTGCAGGTGATCCTGCCTGCTAGGGTGGCCACGCAAGAGGATATCAAGCAGAACGCTGACGATATCCAGTCGGGCAAGCTGACGAAATACGTGCTGGGCCTGACCGCCGACATGCTACGCGAACAGGTGGAACTGCACACTGCAGACAGCACGCAGGATGGCATCCGGGTGCGGGCCGAGGATCAGGGCGTGGTGCTGGACCTGACGGACAAGTCTGTTGCCTCCTTGCTGATGGAGCATCTGCAACCCCGGTTCCGCGCTGTGCTGGAAGGGGTGATCCGCTGACATGTCGGACCCCGACGCCTATATCGCGCTAATCAGCAGCCTACCGGGCTCGGAGCGGTTGTTTGTTGCCAAACAGCCCCCAATCTCGCGCCTTCGGCTGGACCGTCGGTTGCGCGCGCTGACGCCTGACGATGCGAAGGTGCTGCGGGTGTTGGAGCACGCTCTGAATTGGGGCGACTATGATATGGACGTGACAGACGTGCAGGCCGTCGAACGGTGCAAAGCTGCGTTGGGCGATATCCCGCAGCCGACCCTACAGAAGCTGTTTCTGGAGCGGATGGATTTGCGTACCGCCGTAGCCGCCTTGCGCCTTCGCAAACAGGGTGGCAGCTCGCCCGCCGGAACCTTCGGCATGGGCCGCTGGGCTCGCCACATCCCGGCAAACTGGAGTGATCCAACCTTTAAGCTTGAGAGCTCGATGCCGTGGCTCAAGGAAGCGCAGCAACTGCTGGAGGCCGAGGACCCGCTGGGTCTGGAGAGGCTTCTGCTTTCGGTCAGCCATAAGCAGCTGAAACGCCACGCCGCCCGCCATCTGTTCGATTTCGAGGCCGTAGCGATTTACGTTCTGATCTGGAATATTTTCGACCGCTGGGCGCAGAGCAATGCGCAGGATGCGGCAACGCGATTTGAAAAACTGGCGCAACAGGCCATGGCCGACGTCGCCGATATCGACTTTGAGGGAGCCTACGCATGACCGCCCCAACCCCCGTCACCCAAACCGCCACTGCCCGCGTTGTCTCGGTGCAAGAGGGGCTGGTGCAAATTCAGGCCAACGCAGATGCCTCGGGCGCGCCGGGGCAATTGGTCAAGAACGAGGTGGTCTTCATCCTGCCCACGCGCCCCGGCCCCGGCGGCCGTCAGGAGCGTTTGAAAGCCGAAGTGCTGCGCGTGCGCGGCGACACGGCGGATGTGCAAGTCTATGAAAGCACCGACGGCGTGGCCGTGGGCGATCCGGTAGAGCAATCGGGCCAGTTGTTGTCGGTTGAACTGGGGCCAGGTCTGCTGGGTCAGGTGTTTGACGGGTTGCAGTCGCCACTGCCCAAGGTCGCTGCTGAGTTTGGCACTTTCCTGCCGCGCGGCGCGGACGTGGCCCCGCTGGATACGCTGGCGAAATGGTCGTTTACACCTTCGGTCAAGGTGGGCGACACGGTGACAGCGGGCGACAGCATCGGCACGGTGCCCGAGGGGCGGTTCGAGCATAAGATCATGCTGCCCTTCAACTGGGTGGGCGACTACAAGGTCGTCTGGGTTCAGAAAGGGGCTGCCACCATTCACGACATCGTGGCCCGGCTTGAGGATGAACAGGGCGGCGAACACACGCTGACCCTGTCGCAAAAATGGCCCGTCCGACGCGCGCTGCCAGAAAGCATCCTGAAACGCGCCTTATCGGAACGTCTTTACCCGACCGAGCCGGTTCTGACCTCGCAACGCCTGATCGACACGTTCTTCCCTATCGCGCGCGGCGGGACGGCCTGTATTCCCGGCCCGTTCGGTGCAGGCAAGACCGTGCTGCAGAACCTGATCGCACGGAATTCCAAGGTCGATATCGTGATCGTTGTCGCCTGCGGCGAGCGCGCGGGCGAGGTGGTGGAAACTATCGCGGAATTCCCCAAGATGACCGACCCGACCTCGGGCGGCAGCCTAATGGACCGGACGATTATTATCTGTAACACATCCTCGATGCCGGTTGCTGCGCGCGAGGCGTCAATCTTTACAGGCATCACACTGGGCGAATATTACCGCCAGATGGGCTATGACGTGCTGCTGATTGCCGACAGCACCAGCCGCTGGGCGCAGGCCATGCGCGAGACTTCGGGCAAGCTGGAGGAAATTCCGGGTGAGGAGGGCTTCCCGGCCTACCTGGAAAGCTCGATCAAGGGGCTGTACGAGCGCGCAGGCGCGATGAAGACCAATGACGGCGCGTTGGGCAGCCTGACGCTGATTGGCACCGTGTCCCCCGCCGGGGGCAATTTTGACGAACCGGTCACGCAGTCGACCCTGTCTACGGTCAAGTGTTTCCTCGGCCTGTCGTCCGAGCGCGCTTACAAGCGGTTTTACCCGGCGGTGGACCCGATGCTCAGCTGGTCACGATATCTGGATCAGCTGTCCGACTGGTATGACAAGAATGCCGAAGCTGGCTGGACCGGCAAGGTCCGCGATCTGCTGGCGCTTATCGAAAAGGGCGAACAGGTCGATCAAATGATGCAGGTGACGGGCGAAGAGGGCGTCACGATCGAGGACTTTGTCACCCAGCAAAAAGCACTGTTTGTGGACATGGTTTATCTGCAGCAGGACGCCTTTGATCAGGTGGACGCAACCGTCCCGCTGGAGCGGCAGAAGATGACCTTCAAGCTGGTCTATGGCGTGACCCAATCCACCGCAGATTTCGCCGATAAAGCCGAAGTACGTCAGGTGTTTACGCAGCTGACAGGCTTGATGAAGAACTTCCACTACGCGGCCGAAAATACACCTGAATTCAAATCAACTTGGGCACAGATTGAAAGCCTGTGCCGGGAAAAGTTCGAAGTGTGACACGCCAAAAGCCGGCCCCTTAGACAGCTACTATTGTGAGCGAGCCGGGGGCCGATGCCACCGTCAACGCAGCTGAGGTCGACGCGCGTGTCGATCTGTCATCGGGAACGTTCGATCCGGATAACGTGAACAGCTAGCCCGCAAAAAACGGCTTTTGTCTGCGCATGCAAAATTCCGAGGGCTAAATTTCACAAATCAGTTACATCTTTTTGGGTTTTTAATGATCCAAGTCAAAGTCCTGTTTGATTTTGCTTTGCACATTTCACGCAACAGCTTGCAACGAACCCGGCCGGACTGAACGGAAGATCATCGGGCACGCAGGCAGCTTAGCTTTCATTCTCGGTATTTTCAGAGGATCGTTCAAATGAAGTTCAAGTTCCCTACTGCATACACCATTCTCTTTGCTTTGATCGCAGTGGTTGCGATCGCCACTTGGTTCGTGCCCGCCGGTCAGTATGACCGAGTCGCAAATGAACAGCTGGGCAAGGATGTCCCGGTTCCAGGCAGCTATCAGGTAGTTGACCCGCAGCCGCAGGGCTTTTTCGACGTGGTTCTGGCACCGATTGCGGGGTTCTACAATCCCGCCACCTATGAGGCTCAGGCCGTCGACGTTGCGCTGTTTGTTCTTGTGATTGGAGGCTTTCTGGGGATCGTGGCCCATACCGGAGCCATTGACGCAGGCATCGCCAAAGCGATGGCAAGGATGGAGGGGCATGAAAAGTGGATGATCCCCATCCTGATGGCGTTGTTTGCTGCAGGCGGCACCATCTATGGCATGGCTGAGGAATCGCTGGCCTTCTACACCCTGATCATTCCGGTGATGATTGCGGCGGGTTATGACGCCGCTGTAGGTGTGGCGATCATCATGCTGGGCGCGGGCGTGGGTACGCTGGGATCCACCATCAACCCCTTTGCCACCGTGATCGCTTCGGACGCGGCGGGGGTACCGTTCACCAATGGGATCATGCTGCGCTTTGGACTGCTTGCGGTCTGCTGGCTGGCCTGTGTCGCGTTTGTCATGCGCTACGCGGCGCGGGTCAAAGCCGACCCTCAGCTGTCGATCGTCGCCGACAAACGCGAAAGCAATGAAACACATTTCCTCAAAGGCAAACGCGAGGGCGATGCGCCTGTCACCTTTACGGGCACCCATGGTGTAATCCTTGTGATCTTTGCAGCCAGCTTCGGCGTAATGATCTGGGGCGTATCCGTCGGAGGTTGGTGGATGGCCGAGATGTCGGGCCTGTTTCTTGTGGCCGCCATCGTCGTCGGGCTGATCGCACGGATGGGAGAAGAAGAGTTCACTTCGACTTTCGTGGATGGCGCGCGTGATCTGTTGGGCGTGGCGCTGGTGATCGGGATTGCACGTGGCATCGTTATCGTGATGGATGCTGGCAGTATAACGGACACGATCCTGTATTGGGCCGAGGGTGCAGTGAACGGGTTGGGTCAGGTGGCTTTCATCAATACCATGTTCGGGCTGCAGGGGCTGTTGTCTTTCCTGGTGCCGTCCTCATCGGGTCTGGCGGTTCTGACCATGCCGATCATGGCGCCACTGGCGGATTTTTCGAACGTGGACCGTTCTTTGGTCGTCACGGCCTATCAGTCCGCTAGCGGTCTGGTGAACCTGATCACGCCGACCTCGGCTGTGGTGATGGGTGGCTTGGCGTTGGGACGTGTGCCCTATGAACGGTGGTTGAAATTCACCCTTCCGCTGCTGGGTGTACTGATCGTGATCATCATGGTCGGTCTCAGCCTGTCGGCAATTGCGTAAGGCTGTCCGATGACCTCTTCTGATACCCCACACGCTCTTGGGTTTTGGATGTGTACCGCCTTGGTGGTGGGCAATATGATCGGGTCGGGAATTTTCCTGCTGCCGTCGTCTCTTGCAGCGTTTGGGCCGATCTCGATGGCGGGATGGGTTCTGACCGCCGGAGGAGCCATCGTCCTGGCGCTGATCTTCGGACGGCTGGCGCGCCTGTCTTCTGATACCGGTGGGCCATATGCCTATGCCCGCGAAGGCTTTGGGGATTTTGCAGGGTTCATCATCGCGTGGGGCTATTGGATCGCCCTTTGGTCGGGAAATGCCGCCGTGGCCGTGGCCTTTGCTGGATATCTCAGCGTTATGGTCCCTGCCGTGGGCCAAAGCGCATTGGCCGGGTTGGCCGCGGCACTGGGGTCGATGTGGTTGCTGACTTGGATCAACGTGCGCGGCGTGCGTGAAGCGGGGATCATTCAGGTCGTGACCACCGTGATGAAACTGGCTCCGCTGCTGGTGCTGATCGTTTTGGGCTTTGCATATGTAGACAGCGCTAATTTCAAACCGGTGAATGTCAGTGGAATGTCCAACATCTCGGCGATTTCAACTTGTGCTGCGCTGACACTGTGGGCCTTTGTGGGGCTGGAATCGGCGACCGTCCCGGCAGGTGAGGTCAAAGATCCCAAGCGCACCATTCCCCGCGCCACGATCCTTGGCACATGCGTGGCGGCTTTGATCTATATCGCGACAACCTATGTGGCGCTCGGTGTCGTGCCCTCGTCACTTTTGGCGGGAAGCAATGCGCCGCTTGCCGATGTCGCCACGGTCATGTGGGGCTTCGGTGGCGCTGTCTTTATCGCCATCGGGGCCTGTATCTCAACCTTTGGGACGCTGAACGGTTTTGTTCTTCTGACTGGGCAGGTGCCCCTAGGCGCGGCCCGCGACGGGTTGTTCCCGGCCTATTTCGCGCGCCTGTCCCGCTCAGGTACACCGGCCTTTGGGTTGATCGTGTCCAGCCTTCTGGCCAGTGCCCTCATTGCCATGAATTACACACGGTCGCTGGCCGAGCAGTTCGAATTCATCATCCTGCTGGCCACGCTGTCGACCCTGATCCCCTATCTGCTATGTGCCCTGGCCGAGATCATGATCCGTGCGCGTCGGGGCGACCACATCCGGCTGTCACCCAACATCCTTATCCTTGCCACGTTGGGCTTTGCCTACGCGCTCTGGGCGATCTACGGCGCGGGTGAGGATGTGGTTTTCTGGGGCGTTCTGCTGCTTTTGGCAGGTCTGCCCATCCATGTCTGGCTGCGCTGGCAGTCCGGCAAAGCAACACCGAAGGAGACATCATGACTGGATTTGGAGCCCATTCCGAGATTGGCAAACTTCGCAAGGTGATGGTGTGCGAACCGGGCCTTGCCCATTCCCGCCTGACCCCGGGCAACGCAGCCGAGCTTTTGTATGATGACGTTCTATGGGTGCACAAAGCCCGTGCCGATCACGCTGATTTCCGCATGAAAATGGAAGAGCGCGGGGTCGAAGTGCTGGAATTCCACGCTTTGCTAGAGACGACACTCAAGGACAAAGATGCCCGCAACTGGGTGCTGGAACGGCGGATCACGGAAAATCAGGTTGGCGTCGGCATGCTGACTGAGTTGCGCGGATGGCTTGATGAAATGCCGGCCAAAGAACTGGCCAGGTACCTGATCGGCGGCATCGCGGTCGAGGATATGCCCTTCAAGCCCTCGGGCATGTTCGGCAGCTACCTTGGCCCTCTGGGATTTGTGATCCCCCCAATCCCCAACACGCAGTTCACCCGCGACAACAGCTGCTGGATCTACGGCGGTGTGACGGTGAACCCGATGTATTGGCCCGCGCGGCGGCCTGAAACGCTGCTGGTCACCGCGATTTACAAGTTCCACCCTGATTTCAAGAACGGGGATTTCGAAATCTGGTGGGGCGACCCCGACGAAGATCATGGCGCGGCCACGGTCGAGGGCGGCGATGTCATGCCCTGGGGCAATGGCAGCGTGTTGATCGGTATGGGCGAACGCACCAGCCCGCAGGCGGTGGGTCAGGTGGCACGCGCGCTGTTCGCCAAGGGAGCGGCGGAACGGGTTGTGGCCTGCCAGATGCCACGCAGCCGGGCGGCCATGCATCTGGATACGGTGTTTAGCCATTGCGACCGCGAAACCGCGACCGCTTTTGTGGATGTCTGTAACGAGATCCAGTGTATCAGCCTGCATCCGGGCAACAAAGAGGGCTCGATCGAGTTCCGGCGTGAGGACAAACACCTGTTTGATGTCGCGGCAGAGTGCCTTGGCATCAAATCGCTAAACATCGTGCAGACCGGTGGTGATGCGTTCAATCAGGAGCGCGAGCAATGGGACGATGGCAACAACGTGGTCGCGCTAGAGCCCGGCGTGGTCGTGGCCTATGACCGCAACACCTATACCAACACGCTGCTGCGTAAGGCGGGTGTCGAGGTGATCACCATTTCCGGGTCCGAACTGGGCCGTGGACGTGGCGGAGGGCATTGCATGACCTGCCCGATCTGGCGCGACCCCGTAGATTATTGAGACTGATGACGAAAAGGAGACGAAGACGATGGCATTTAACCTCAAGGGCCGCAGCTTCCTCAAACTGCTCGACTTCAACCAGCGCGAACTGCGCTATCTTTTGGACCTGTCACGCGACCTGAAACGTGCGAAATACGCCGGATCCGAGATTCAGCACCTGAAGGGCAAGAATATCTGCCTGATCTTTGAAAAGACCTCGACCCGGACCATGTGTGCCTTTGAAGTAGCGGCGATGGATCAGGGCGCGGGCGTCACCTATCTTGGGCCCTCGGGGTCGCAGGTCGGGCATAAGGAAAGCATGAAAGACACCGCCCGCGTGCTGGGCCGGATGTTCGACGGGATCGAATACCGTGGCTTCGGTCAGAATCTGGCCGAAACGCTGTCCGACTATGCGGGTGTGCCCGTCTATAACGGCCTGACGGATGAGTTCCACCCGACCCAGATGCTGGCCGACCTTTTGACCATGCAGGAATATGGCGAAAAACCCTTGCATGACATCAAATATGCCTATGTTGGTGACGGGCGCTCGAACATGGGTCATTCGCTGATGATCGCGGGCTGCATGATGGGTATGGACGTGCGCATCGGCGCCCCGAAAGAGCTGTGGCCCTCGGACGAATTCCGAGGTCCTGCCGAAGAGGCCGCCGCGCGCTATGGCGCCAAGCTGACCATCACCGACGATCCGAAAGAGGCGGTGGACGGCGTGGACTTTATCCATACCGATGTCTGGGTCTCGATGGGTGAGGCAGCCGAGGTCTGGGAAAGCCGGATCAAGGAGCTGACACCTTATCAGGTCAACAGCGATCTGATGGCGGCGGCGAACAATCCGAACGTCAAATTCATGCATTGCCTGCCCGCTTTCCACAA
The DNA here is from genome assembly GCF_059612205.1 of Ruegeria sp. CDSA089. Taxonomy (NCBI): domain Bacteria; kingdom Pseudomonadati; phylum Pseudomonadota; class Alphaproteobacteria; order Rhodobacterales; family Roseobacteraceae; genus Ruegeria; species Ruegeria sp. CDSA089. The sequence continues at coordinate 143,907 of NZ_JBXWQD010000005.1, forward strand.
CACGGAAACCAAGGTGGGCGAGGACATCCATCAGAAATTCGGCATCACCGAAATGGAAGTGACCGAAGAGGTGTTCGAAAGCCCCGCCGGGATCCAGTTCGAGCAGGCGGAAAACCGGATGCACACCATCAAGGCGGTTCTGGTCGCCACATTAGGGAGCTGAGCCATGCGCATTGTCGTCGCCCTTGGGGGCAATGCGCTGCTGCGCCGCGGTCAGGCCTTGACCGCGGAGAACCAGCGCGAAAACACCGCCATCGCCGCCGAGGCGCTGGCCACCATCGCCGAAGGCAACGAGCTGATCGTGACCCATGGCAATGGCCCACAGGTCGGCCTGCTGGCGCTGCAAGGCAATGCTTACAAACCGGACGAAGCCTACCCGCTGGACGTGTTGGGGGCCGAGACCGAAGGCATGATCGGCTATATGGTCGAACAGGAGCTGGGCAACCGCCTGCCGCAGGAAACCCCTCTGGCCACGCTGCTGACCATGATCGAGGTCGACGCCAAGGACCCCGCCTTTGCCAACCCGACCAAGTTCATCGGGCCTGTTTATGAAAAGGCCGAGGCCAAACGGTTGGCCTCTGACAAGGGTTGGGACATCCGCGCCGATGGCGACAAATGGCGGCGCGTGGTCGCTTCACCCCTGCCCAAGCGGATTTTCCAGATCCGGCCGATCAAATGGTTGTTGGAGAAACAGACCGTGGTGATCTGCGCCGGTGGCGGCGGAATCCCCACCGTCTATAACGACGCGGGTACGCTGGAGGGGATCGAAGCGGTGATCGACAAGGATCTGGCCTCGGAACTGCTGGCTCGCGAAGTGGGGGCGGACCTGTTCATTTCAGCCACCGATGCGGACAGCGTCTATTTGGACTGGGGCACTGATGATCAACGTGGCATCAAGACGGCAACACCTGATGCGATCGACGCCTATGATTTCGCCGCAGGCTCGATGGGTCCCAAGGTGGATGCAGCGGTTCAGTTCGCCCGCTTGACCGGCAAATCCGCCGCCATCGGCGCCCTGGCTGATCTGGCTGGGATCGTGGCCGGTACCAAGGGAACGACCATCCGCGACGACGCTGGTGAAACCGTGTTTCACTAACAGGGAGACGTCGCAAGCAAAGCAGAACGGGCCGTCGTGCCCGTCAATTGGCGTCCGAGTGTTTCGGCACATTCGGGTTTTCTTGCCAACCCGCGGCTTTCAATTGCGACAGCACAGCGTTCGCGTGATCGGGGTTGATGTATAGCCTGTTCAGCGCGACAGAAGGATGAAAATCGGGCCAAATCTGTGCCAGTTCTGAAAGAAGCACTTTTGCCATATCTGTCTGACCATCAGCTTGATAGGAGGCGGCTTTGAAAAGCAGTGTCAACTCACTGACGGGACCTCCGGAAGCAATGGCCGTATCAAAGGCGGAGATAGCGGCTTCGTAGTTGCCCAAATGGAAACTCGCGACGCCAAAAATGTTTCGATGTGCGTGATGCAATCCCGCAGCTCTGCGTGGCTGTTCCGGGTCAGAAATCATCTGAGCGGATTTAAAATCACCTGTCAGTAAAAAGATCACCGCGCTGAAATCCAAAACCCGCGCATCCATGTCGCTGAGTTTGAAAGCCCGATCCGCTAATTCTTTTGCGGTTTCCAAGTCGCCCGAAGCAAAAGCCAGCCATGCTTGAGACGAGATTGACCAACCATTCGTCGGGTCAAGATCGACCGCCTTTTGTGACATCTGCGACGCTTCGCGAAGCATCGCCTGCCGCCGGGTTTCTTCTGGGGACAGAATAGCCAGAGTTGACAGGCTGTGCGCAGCACCTGCATAGCCGCCTGAATACTCGGGATCGATGCGGATGGCCTCTTTGAACATTTGCGTGGCCGAATTCTGATGATCTGTATCCGCTATGGGAAACAAAAGTTCGCTGGCCTTTTGCGACATGTTGGCAGCCTGCAATGTTGCCATTGATTTTGCCGCCAGAGCCAGCCGTTCCTGCGCAGCATTGCTTGCGTTTTCTGTTTCTGAGGGTTGCGGCGTTTCCTTAAAAGACATCCAGAATACAACTGCCAAACTGACAATCGCGCCGACCATCAGAATGGGCCAGAGCGCTGGCATTCGTCTTCCCTGAGCACGCGCATGTTGTGGTCCTGGCCGATCTGCCTGCGACCGTGCTTCGAACCGCGGCGTATAGTGGCCTTTGTCGATATGGATATGCACTGGGTCATCCGCACCATCCGCGCCATAATATTCCGCGAGCGCCCGTCGCAACCTACGCGCATCAACCCGAACAACGTTGTCGCTGCCCTTGGTGGGGTCGCGCCCATAAACATCCTGCGCGATAATTTTGCCGACAATGGCTTGCCCCCGACCGTGCAGGCTTTCGTCGACAACGTAAGTCAGAAAGTCCTGCAACCGCGCCGAGGCTGACAACTGCGGGCTGTTGAGAACTCTGGCCAACGCCTCTCGGATCTGGGCTTCGGCCAAAGGCTCGTCACGCTTTTCCATATTCGATGCGCCGCTCATCTCAGAGTCGCTTAAGTCAACAAAAACAAGTTTCTAAACCGGTATGAAGTCACGGTTTCACGTCGTATTTCACCGTATAACCCCTATCGGGTCCTTTCAACCGCGCTCATGCTGCCATGCATGGCTCTGCATATTGACAGATCGGAACTATACCCTTCGACGGTCGAATTGTACCTGCCGGACCGGCAGGTGCTTATCACGCAGCTTCGGCGATCCAACGTAGTCTTCGCCGAAATCTGCCGCGACTACGAGCTGCTGGCCGGTGACCTGAACGCTCTGATCCGATGCCGTCCCAGCTCGCATCCGGGGACACAGGCCGAACGCGACCTTCTGCTTGAAAGCCTGCAGGGGCTGGTCCGCGAAATCGAAACCGTACTTGAACGCAATCTTGGGGGCTGAACGCCAGCCGCGCGGATCCGATCAACTTATTGGAAACAGCATAGAGGAAAGGGAAACTGAAATGAAATTTAGTCTGGCAATCTGTGGCGCAGCGGCAGCTGTGCTTTCGTCGGATGTGGCGGCTCAGCCCATCATCCACGACGCCGAACATTACATCCTTCATGCTCAGCACGGCGAGCGGTGGGCGACCGAAGATGCCGCGCTTCAGGAAAAACTCGATGCGCTTGCGGTTGAACACGGCACCAAACCCAACATCATCCACATCATGTGGGACGACACCGCCGTGGGCGAGGTTGGCATCCCCGAAATTCAGGCCGTGCGTGGGTTCGAGACCCCCAATATGAACCAGATGGCGGATGAAGGGATCAACTTCATGCGCATGTATACCGAACCCGCTTGCACCCCCACGCGGGCAGCATTTCAGACCGGCCGCTACGCCGTGCGCAGCGGGATGCACACAGTGTCCTTCCCCGTTGAATATTCAGGCATGGATGCTGAGGAGGTGACCATTGCCGAGGTCCTCTCGGGTGCCGGGTACAACACCGCGTTTTACGGCAAGTGGCACCTGGGGGATACCGAGTTCTCATACGCCCACAACCAGGGTTATGACGAGGCCTTGTTTACCCCCTACAATCAGGTTCCGTCGATGTGGATACCGCAGGCCGAGGTCGGCAACGTGATCACCGGCCTCTATCCGGACTTCTATGGTGAAGACAAATATGACATCGACAATTCCTGGCAGCCGTTGGGTCAGGTCTGGACGCTTGAGGGAACCAAAGGCGGCGAGACGCTGGAATGGGGCCCGCCGCCCAATATCGAGAACTATTGGGATATCGAAACAGAAGCGCAGCGCCGGACACTGGCGTTCATCGACAAGAGTGTCGAGGAGCAAAAGCCTTTTTTCATCGCTTATCACCCGATCCTGGCGGCATTTTTTCCTGATCCGCGCAAGACGCAGAAAGACACGGCCAACAAGAACCTTGCGCAAGAAGGTCTGGTTGCAATCGATCAATTCGTGGGAGAGTTGTTTGACCATCTCGAGGCCAAGGGCATCGCCGAAAATACGCTGGTGATCGTGATGGCCGACAATGGTCCATTCATTCACTACGGGCCGCGTGGCATGGTCGAGACGCTGTATACAGGCGGTAAGGGTGACTTTACCGAAGGCGGTGTGCGGGTTCCGGCAATCGCGAAGTGGCCGGGTGTGATTGAGCCCGATCAGATCGTGGGGGACATCTTGCATGTCAGCGACCTTTTCACCACCTTCGCGCGCCTTGGAGGTGCGATGGATGCCATCCCAACCGACCGGGTGATCGACGGTGTCGATCAGACCTCGCTGTTGCTGAACGGAGACGGCTTCAGCCGCCGCGACTATGTCATGATCTATCAGGGTCCCAACCTGTCGGCTGGCGTCAAGGGCCGGTTCAAGCGGGATTGGAAAAACGCAACTCCCGGCCTGTCGAAGAACGAGTTCTATGATCTCTATACCGACCCGCGCGAGAAAACCGGCGAGATGATCGAGCAGTTCCACATCAAGTCGATGTTCAATCGCCAACGCGCTCGGCACGAGCTGTGGATGGACCAATATCCGAACCGTCCCGATCCGACTCCGGGGCCTGCCCTGACGGGTATCGCAAACGAACGGCCCGAAACGCGGCAGCTTTATACCGCGCCAGTCGAGGTCGAGAATTTGCCCTTCACGCCCGAGCAGATCAACAACTATCCGCGTCCGTTCTCGGATAGTGACATGTAACGCCGCTGGTACGGGTCAGAGCCCCTTGGGGCTCTGACCTTTTCAAGCTGGAAACAGGTTTCTCAACGTGATTTTGCAACTCAGCACCCCTGGAGTTCTATCGCTTTTTATAAACGATCATCCGGCGCTTGCTGAAATCAGTCATCAGTTTCATCGAGTGAGATTTTGCAGGCATGTTGCAGGGCACCTTTGTGCTGACCCAGTACTTTTTGTATCCCACCCGGCTATTTCCAACTTAACTCTGGTGAATTTGTATTTGTGTGTCCGTCGATATGGATTTTGAAAACCCTGACGTCGTGCCCGTTGCTTGCAGCGGGCCTCGACAATTCGAGATTGAACCCATCGCTGGGTGATCGAAAACGTCAGATCCTCAAGGATTTTCATCTGGTTGCGGTCGGCTGGACCAGAGGATCAACAGCAGGAAGGAAATGTTGAGGGCAACGTTTAAGGGCGCTCCGACCAAGACCGAGCCAGTGCTGTCGGTGCAAAACCAGACCCATGCGGTGATCTGTGCCACTTTGGCTGCGGCGGCAGGGGATATCGGCACAACGTAGGTTCCCAACGCCCATTGCATCGCGCCTAGCCCGGCCGTCAGACCGCCAACAATTGCAAGCAACAATGGCGCTGGGACCGTGATTTCGGCTGCAACCGAGTGGATCGGCCAATACGCCACTGTCAGAAAGATATGCGCCAGACTGTGCAAGGCAGGCAGTGCGGTCAATGTAAATAGAACTCCGGTGGCGACCAATGCCGTGCCGGACCGTCGCATCGCGATGTGTTGTGGGGTCATGACGCCCTCCTTTCGATGGTGTCCTTCATGCGGTCGGGGCGGGTCGAGATCAATTACGTCAGAGGTAAGTGATTTCTACCTGCAGGGTCACTAAGGTGGCACCATGACCCCTTATTCCAGTTTGCTGAAAGAATGGCGGAAGCTTCGGCGGATGAGCCAGCTTGACCTGGCGACCGAAGCCAATGTCAGTGCGCGACATATATCCTTTCTCGAAACCGGTCGTTCCCGGCCCAGCCCAGATATGATCCTTCATCTTTCGGACGTTATGGATGTACCTGTCGACGCTAGAAACCAGATGCTGCAGGCAGAAGGTTTTGCCGCCCGTTTTGCCAAAACTCCCTTTGATGACGCCGCCATGGCCCCGATCCGCGATGCCGTAGAATGGACACTGAAACAGCATGACCCCTACCCGGGGATTGTGCTGGATCGGGTTTGGAGGATCGTCAGATTGAACAAAGCGGCCGAGCTTCTGTTTACACCGCTTGGGATCGAAACCGGGCAAAGCCTGTTGGCGCTTGTTACAAGCCCGGTCATGGCCGAGCTGGTAGAAAACTGGCCTGAGGTTGCGCATCATACAATGCTGCGTTTGCGCTCGGAAAGCGCGAATGCTGGCGGGTTGCCCGAATTGGACGCTGCGGCCAAGGCGCTTGCGCCTTTTGCAAGCATCCACAGGGATATGGTTCCCGGTCCAACGGTTCCGGCGATCTATCGTTTTGGGGAGCAACGGGTGTCGATGTTTGGGACTGTCGCGCAATTCAGCACCGTGACGGATGTCACTCTGGATGACTTGAAGATCGAACTGTTCTTTCCATCCGACGAAGCAAGCGCAAGTTTTCTGAGGGAAATCTCAAGTCCGAGACATGGCGGGTAGAATACGGTCGAGCGTCTTGACGGCGCACCCCTGATCAAATGATCATCGGTTCACTGTCATGGGGTGCCCTGAAGGAAAACCGATGGAAGTGTTTGGTAGTGAAGCCCAGCGACATATGTCCACCACGGGCGAGCATCTTTTGCATCTGCTGGGGGACGACCCTCGGTTCTGTAGCCATGGGCGGGGTATTCAGGTTTCCAATGAGTATAGCGAGGCATTGGATGATGCCTATGCAATGGCCCGGATCCTTGGTGTGACCGCGATAGAGAGCATACCACGCCCTGAGGTTGCGAAAACGCTGGCAAAAATTGAAAGCCAGGGTTTCAAAACAGATACGATAGCCTGCTATCTGGGAGGCCTGAATTGCGTTGACGTCGCGCGCCACGTTGTCGAGGCGCGGGCGCTGCCCGAAGATTTGACCGTGCGCGTGATTGATCGCGACTCTCCGCCGGAATGGCTGGAAGCTTTTGCCGAAGTTGCATTGAGCCACGGAGTTTTGCCTCCGATCGGACCGGTTATGCGTGGAGTGTCCCGGCCCGGGTTTGCCATGGTCGCCGTTGACAGGTCGGGTGCACCGGTTGCAACCGCGGGCTCGGTTCTGTGTCATCCACCCAGCAGCCCGTTGCATCGTCGCGCGCAATGGGGTCAGCTTTCGACCAAACCCCAGCGTATGGGTGAGGGGATTGCGACAATCTTGGGTGCAATGGCTCTGATACACTCTCATGATCAGCTTGGCGCCACCGGGTTCAAGACGGGCATTGCGCCCGGCAATGTTGCGTCTGCCTATTTGTGTGAAAGGCTTGGATTGCAGGACAGCGGCAGCGACATTGTCGCGATCATTGACCCTAAGCTTTTCGCAGAAGACCGGTTGACCAAATGAGCCGTGCAAAAGGGAAATGCAGTATTCTGTCACCAACACGTGAAAGGGCCCGGCTGAAACGTTTTTGAAAACCAATGTGGGGCGCAAAATTGTTGCACTGGCAAAGCTTAGGAACCTTGGGCCCGCACCTGTGATGCAGCAGAAATCAAACCCGACAGGTCAGGCCTGAGTGAACAAACCCCGGAGTCGCAATATGTCAAAGTCCAATCAGATTAAGAAAATTCAAACGCAGGGCGTACACCACATCACGATCAACGGAGCGGACCGACAGACGTCGATTGATTTCTGGGAAGGGGTTCTGGGAATGCCGTTCATTTTTGATCAGCCGAACCTCGACAACCCTAACGAGGGGCATCTGTATTTTGACCCCGGCGATGGGCGCCTCATCACAATTTTTACCAATGAAGACCGGAAACCGGATGCGTCCCCTGTACCAGAGGCCATCGGGTCTTTGCATCATCTCGCGTTCAACGTCAGCCAAGCCACATTCTGGCAAGTGGCAGCGCGTTTGGATGCGCGGGGCGTTGATAACACGGGTCCCGTCGATCGGGGCTTCATGGATTCGATCTATTTCCGCGATCCGCTGGGGCTCCGTCTTGAAATTGCAAGCTATAGGTTCGAACCGCCCGAAGGCTGTCGCCATGCCGATGTACTGCTAAAAGCGCATAAACTTCGCGTCGCGCGCGGGGATCATCACATCAACCGGGAACATCTGGCAGATGCAATCGAAATGCTGGTTGAACAGAGTCAAAATTCGCTGTCGGCGGATCGCTCTGTGCGCAAGGGATACTGAAGATCTTTGGCCTTTCGCACTAAAGAGTGAGGCGGTGATCCGGTAGGGTTCTGAAGCCGCCAGAATTGGAAAGAAAAGACCGGGCTTGCGTTGAAGCCCGGTCTTTTCTTTGGTGCCGCGGGGTCAGATCCTGCCCGATAGGGTCAGGAAATCTCGCCCATGCAGAGGTATTTGATCTCGAGGAAATCCTCGGTCCCGTATTTCGAGCCTTCGCGGCCCAGACCAGATTGTTTGACACCGCCGAAGGGCGCGACCTCGGTCGAGATCAGACCGGTATTGATGCCCACCATGCCCGATTCCAGCCCTTCGGCCACGCGCCAGACGCGCGCCAGATCACGGCTGTAGAAATACGAGGCCAGACCGAACTCGCTGTCGTTGGCCATGGCGACGACGTCGTCCTCGTCCTCGAACTTGAACAGGGGCGCGACAGGGCCGAAGGTTTCATCCTTTGCCACCACCATGTCGCGGGTCACACCGGTCAGAACGGTGGGTTCAAAGAACGTGCCGCCAAGGTCCGAGCGTTTGCCGCCCAGCGTGACCGTTGCGCCCTTGGACACCGCGTCCGAGATATGTTCCTCGACCTTGGCGACGGCCGCGTCATTGATCAGCGGGCCGGTGGTGACACCGTCACCGAAACCGTCGCCCACGTTCAGGGCTTTGGTCTTCTCGGCCAGCTTGGCGGCGAATTCGTCATAGACGCCCGCCTGCACATAGATGCGGTTGGCGCAGACGCAGGTTTGGCCGTTGTTGCGGAATTTGGCGATCATTGCACCATCCACGGCAGCGTCCACGTCGGCGTCGTCGAACACGATGAACGGCGCGTTGCCACCCAGTTCGAGGCTCATCTTTTTGATCGTGCCTGCCGCCTGACGCATCAGGATCTGGCCAACACGGGTCGACCCGGTGAAGGTGATCTTGGCCACCTTGTCATTGGTGCACATCTCATTGCCCACGCCCGAGCTGTCAGTGCCGGGGATGACGTTGAACACACCTGCCGGGATGCCCGCACGTTCGCCCAGAACAGCCATCGCCAGCGCAGACAGAGGCGTCAGCGTTGCCGGACGGGCCACAAAGGTACAGCCTACAGCCAGTGCCGGACCAACCTTGCGGGCAATCATAGCGTTGGGAAAGTTCCACGGGGTGATCGAACCGACCACGCCCACAGGCTGTTTCAGAACGACAATGCGTTTGTCACGCTGATGGCCGGGGATGACGTCGCCGTAGACCCGCTTGGCCTCTTCCGAGAACCACTCGATGAAAGACGCCCCGTACAGGATCTCGCCCCGCGCTTCGGCCCAGGGTTTGCCCATCTCGGCGGTCAGGATCGTAGCTAGATCGTCGGCGTTTTCCACCATCAGATCGAACCATTTGCGCAGGATTGCGGCGCGCTCCTTGCCGGTTTGCGCGGCCCATTCTTTCTTTGCCGCATAGGCCGCGTCCACGGTTCGCGCGGTGCCTTCGATGCTGACATCGGTCACATTGGCGATCAGATCGCCGGTTGCAGGGTTGTAAACGGGAAAGGTCGCTTCACCCTCAACCCATGTGCCGTTGATATAGGCGCGGGTTTCCAGAAGGCTGGGATCTTTCAGCTCCAGCTTGGTCACTTTGGTATCCAGCATGTTCAGGCTCCTTTGGCAGCGTCGACCGAGGCTTCGAGGATATCCATCGCCTCGGCGAAGATCTCATCCTGCACCGTCAGCGGTGCGAGGAAGCGGATTACGTTCCCATATACGCCACATGTCAGCAGGATCAATCCGCGCTTAAGCGACTCGGCCCGCACGGCGTTGGCCATCTCGGGGTTTGGTGCGCTACCGTCGGTGGTGTTGAACTCGGTCGCGATCATGAAACCGGGGCCACGAATGTCGACGATCTCGGGTGTACGGGCGCGGATCGATTCCAGACGTTGTTTCAGACGCGAGCCCAGCTCGTTTGCGCGGGCGCACAGGTCCTCTTCTTCGATCACGTCCATCACCGCATGGGCGGCGGCGATGCCCAGCGGGTTGCCGCCATAGGTGCCGCCCAGACCGCCGGGTTGCGCCGCATCCATCAGGTCGGCACGACCCGTGACCGCGGCCAACGGCAGACCGCCCGCCAGACCTTTGGCCATGGTGGTGATGTCGGCGGCCACGTCATAGGCTTCCATCGCGAACAAATTGCCGGTGCGGGCAAAACCCGTCTGCACTTCGTCTGCGATCATAACGATGCCGTGTTCGTCGCACAGGGCGCGCAAGCCGCGCATTAGCTCGGCCGGGGCGGGGTAAAAGCCACCTTCACCCTGAACCGGCTCGATGATGATGGCAGCAACGCGGCCCGGGTCCAGATCGGCCTTGAACAGTTTGGTCAGCGCGCCCAGCGAATCCTCGGTCGAGGTGCCGTGCAGCTCAACCGGGAAAGGGACGTGATAGGTGTCGGGCATCATCGCGCCGAAGCCGGCCTTGTAGGGCTGCACCTTGCCGGTCAGCGACATGCCCATGAAGGTGCGGCCATGGAAGCCGCCGCCAAAGGCGATAACGGCGGGGCGGCCGGTGGCGGCACGGGCGATTTTGACAGCGTTCTCAACCGCTTCGGCGCCGGTGGTCACAAAGACGGTCTTCTTGGTGAAATCACCCGGCACCTTTTCATTCAGACGCTCGGCCAGACGGATGTAGTTTTCGTAAGGCAGAACCTGATGGCAGGTATGAGTAAAGTTCGCGGCCTGCGTCGTGACCGCCTCCATCACCTTGGGGTGGCAATGCCCGGTATTCACAACGGCTATGCCTGCGGCGAAATCGATGTAACGCTTGCCTTCGACGTCCCACACCTCGGAGTTCGCAGCGCGGTCCACATAGACCTGCGTCTGCATTCCCACGCCTTGCGCGATCGATGTGTTGCGGCGTTCAGCAATCTGAGCATTCAGCATATTGCGTCCTTTCGGGTTGTCGGGCGCGCGCCCGTAAATCTGATCGCGTGACTGTAGTAGCCACAGGTTTGAGCGAAAGCCTGTTTCTTGCCAACCATAAGCCCTTGATTTACGGTCTCGGCACCCCTCAAGTGATGCGGATAGTGAACATGAAGAACGCCAATCAGGATGATCTGACCCTTGGATTGCGCCTGCGCGCCCTGCGTGAACGCGCGGGTCTGTCGCAGCGGGCGTTGGCCAAAAAGTCGGATGTGCCGAACTCGACCATCTCGCTGATCGAGTCGGGCAAGATGAACCCTTCGGTCGGAGCGTTGCGGCGGATTTTGCAGGGTATTCCGATCGGCATGTCCGACTTTTTCTCGTTCGAGATCGAGGCCGAGCAGACCGTGTTCTATGCCGCAGAAGACCTGACCGAGATCGGCAAGGGCGGGCTGTCGCTGCGGCAGGTGGGATCGAACTTGCACGGGCGCGCGATGATGATCTTGCAGGAAACCTATGATCTGGGCGCGGATACCGGACGTGTAATGTATGGCCACGAGGCCGAAGAGGGCGGCGTGGTGATTTCGGGTCGGGTCGAAGTTACGGTGGGCGATCATCGCAAGGTGCTAGGGCCGGGGGACGCCTATTACTTCGACAGCCGCACCCCGCACCGGTTCCGTCAGGTTGGACCGGAAAAATGCCGGATCGTCAGCGCCTGTACCCCGCCGACTTTCTGACCGTCATCGCGGATGTATCCGCACTATGAACCATAGTGTTGCAATGAGTGACCAGTTGATCCACAGTATGATTCATACTGTGGGATTTTCCCGCATGTCTCATCGGGCGTTCCCCCGCCCAATTCGGAGATTTGAGATATGAAAAAGAAGCCTGCCACTCTACCGCGCGGCTATCGCACCTGTACGGCATCGCTGGCTGTTGCGGACGTGCCCGCGGCGCTGGCATTTTACGAAAAAGCCTTTGACGCCAAGATTCAGGCCTTTGACGCGGATGAGGCCCCCGGCTTTGCCGCCATCAAGATTGGCAACTCGATGCTGTTCGTCACTGCGGGCTGGGGCGCTCATGCACCGACTGTTCCCGGCACCGTTACCCCGGTGGGCCACCACATGTATGTCGAAGACGCGGATGCCGCGCTGGAGACCGCTTTGGAAAACGGCGCAACCCTGATGGTCGAGGCAATCGACACCTATTGGGGCGAACGTTGCGCCACGGTTGCCGACCCGTTTGGTCATATCTGGACACTGGCGACGCGGATCGAAAATCTGAAATCCGAAGATATCAGCGAGCGCCGCAGGGCCCTGTTCCGCGCCATTCAGGATCAGGATGCTGAAGCTGTGGGCGAGACCACTGAGCCGGCAAACCAGACCGTGGCCGCGTGATCCGTCATATGCTGATCTACAGACGGATCGTGGGGCACCGGAATGGGTGTGTTCTTTAACAGGCAAATCATGAACGACGCTCCCTTTCCAACTTTCACGATCCGCCAGAACGACTTGGCCATCCTCGCCGCTGAAAACAGGATCGGAGACTATCCGGTCGCTGTGCGCACCGCGCGCGAGGTTGTTAGCGGCGGCTTTGCCAACCACTCGGCGCATCCCAACACCTGGACGGTCTATTTTCTGGTCGATGGTCAGTGGGCGCTGGTGGAATCCACGCGCGGTCTGCGGCGGGAATGGTCCAGTCTGGACCGGTTGGAGAAATGGCTGCGTAGTTGCGGGTTCCGGTTCTTTTGGGTGCGCAACGATATCGACTTTGTGGAATCCCCCGGCGAGGAGGAGACCGACTAAATCACCCCCTTGCGGATCGTGGGCTTGCACCAATCCGTGCTTTCATGTTCCGATGAAGAACGCCGGACCACCTCGGCGGTCGCAATCGGCAAGAAGAAGAGACAAACAAGATGACCCCTTTTGCGATAACCGGAATTCAGATGCATGTGGGCGCGTTGCAGTCGAATGTAGACGCGATGCTGCACCGGATCGACATTATGATGGCGCGGTTTCCCTGGACCCAGATGGCGCTGTTCAGCGAGTTGGCCCCCTATGGTCCGCTCGACCGGTTTGCCCAGCCTTTTCCCAATGACGATCTGTCGCGTTTTCAGGACGCTGCGCGTCGCTATGGAATTTGGCTGATCCCCGGCTCGATGTTCGAAAAGCGCGAGGACGGGCGGATTTTCAACACCTCGGTGGTGATCAACCCCGAGGGTGAGATCGTTTCGAAATACTCGAAGATGTTCCCGTTCAAACCCTACGAACAGAGCATTTCGTCCGGCACGGAATTCTGCATTTTTGACGTCCCGGATGTGGGTCGGTTCGGCCTGTCGATCTGCTATGACATCTGGTTCCCCGAAACCACTCGCCACCTGACCAGCCAGGGGGTCGAGGTTCTGCTGCATCCGGTGCTGACCGGCACCACTGACCGTGAGGCCGAATTGTCGATTGCAAAGGCCACCGCGGCGCAGTTCCAGTGTTACGTGTTCGACGTGAACGGTCTGGCCGCTGGTGGAGTGGGGCGGTCGCTGGTGGTTGATCCCTCGGCTACGGTGCTTCACCAGTCGGCGGGGCAAGAGGACATCTTCCCCATCGAGATCGATCTGGACCAGGTCCGCCGCCAGCGCGAGGTCGGGCTGAAAGGTCTGGGTCAGGTCCTCAAAAGCTTCCGCGACCGCGAGGCGGATTTCCCGGTTTATGACCGGGCCAGCGGAGCAGATGCCTATTTGCACACGCTGGGGCCGCTGCGCATCCCGCAAAAGGGCGATGTTGCCGGTGTTGCCGCTTCCGACCCCAGAACAGCGCTGGGATACAACGAAGATACCTCGACCAAGCCCGATAATCTTTATCTCTACAAAGGGCGCTCAGGCACAGACTGATACCAGCGCAGCTTTTCGGGAATTGCAGAAAGGACATTGATCTCATGCACGGCTTATCCGACAGCGAAAAGCTCCACACCATCTCGGACTATTACAGCGCCTCGCAATTGCGGGCGGACAGGTGGAGCGCGCTGCGGGAAACAGCCGAATCTCTGGATCAAAACGCCGGTGACTCTGATCGGGACAGGGCGCGCCGTCTGCTTCAGGCACTAGCCCCTATCGAGGTTTATTTCGCGTTTCCTGGCGCGTCGGCCTTTGACTATTTGCGCAGGCTGCTGGACCACGGCAATTTCGGCGATTTCTCGACCGCCGTGCGCCGGGTCTCGCGCGCGCTGACATCGGGGGCGTATCGGCGTCGCTCGATCCCTCTGATCGCGGATGAGACCGAGGGCGACGAGTTCGAGGATGAAGCGGCTCAAAGCCACGAAGCCCGTGCGCTGGGGCGACCCTATTTCGAGGTAATGATCGTCGACAATGTCAACGAACATCAGGAACGGTTCCTGCAATCCAGCCTGCAACGGATGCGCCGCAGCGAAGACCCGTTCATTTATGAGACCGTCGTGGTGCCCAGCGTCGAGGATGCGCTGATTGGCGTTCTGTTCAACCAGAATGTGCAGGCCGTGATCGTTCGTCCGGGTCTGAGCCTGAAGTCCAAGAACGAAACCAACGTGTTGGGGCGCTATATCAGCCTTTACGGCGAAGGCGCAGATCTTGATGCGCTGTCCCCTTCGGAATACGGGCCGGAAACCTGTCGCCGGATTGGAATGCTGCGCCCTGAGCTGGATGCCTATCTGATCACCGACCGCTCGGCCGAGGATATCGCCGGGCTTGATCTGGGCCTGTGCCGACGGGTGTTCTATAATCAGGAAGATTTTCTGGAACTGCATCTGAACATCCTGCGCGGGGTGCAGCGGCGGTTCAAAACCCCGTTCTTCACCGCGCTGAAAGAATATTCCAAGCAACCCACCGGCGTTTTCCACGCCATGCCGATCAGCCGCGGCAAGTCGATCAGCCGTAGCCATTGGATTCAGGATATGGGGGCGTTCTACGGGTCGAACATCTTTATGGCCGAAACCTCGGCCACATCGGGCGGGCTGGATTCTCTGCTGGAGCCACGCGGCCCCATCAAGGAAGCGCAAGAGGCCGCCGCCCGTGCGTTCGGATCAAAACAGACCTTCTTTGCTACCAACGGTACCTCGACCTGCAACAAGATCGTGGTGCAGGCGCTGGTGCGCCCTGGCGATATCGTTCTGGTCGACCGTGACTGCCACAAATCGCACCATTACGGCATGGTGTTGGCGGGGGCGAGCGTAGTCTATATGGACAGCTACCCTCTGCACGACTACTCGATGTACGGTGCGGTGCCGATCCGCGAGATCAAGCACAAGCTGCTGGCCCTGAAAGCCGAGGGCAAGCTGGATCAGGTGCGCATGGTGCTGCTGACCAACTGCACCTTTGATGGCATCGTCTACAACGTTCAGCGGGTGATGCAGGAATGTCTGGCGATCAAGAAAGACCTTGTGTTCCTGTGGGATGAAGCCTGGTTCGGTTATGCCCGTTTCGCACCCAACACGCGCGTGCGAACGGCGATGCGCTCGGCCAATATCCTGCGTGAACAGTTCCGATCCGCAGACCATTCCGAAGCCTATGCAGCCCAACAGGTCGAGCTGGAGGGCGCGGATGATGAGACCCTGCTGAACACCCGTCTGATCGCCCCGCCGGACGCACGGGTGCGTGTCTATGCCACGCAATCCACACACAAGACGCTGACCGCGCTGCGGCAGGGCTCGATGATCCACGTAAACGACCAACAGTTCAAAGGCGCTGTGGAAGAAGCGTTTCACGAAGCCTACATGACGCACACCTCGACCTCGCCCAACTATCAGATCATCGCTTCGTTGGATGTTGGCCGCAGGCAGGTCGAGATCGAAGGTTATGAGTTCGTCCAGCGTCAGGTCGAAAGCGCCATGGCGATCCGCCGGGCGGTCACGACGCATCCGCTGTTGAAGAAATACTTCAAACTGGTCACTGCAGGCGACATGATCCCCGAGGAGTACCGCGAAAGCGGTATGACCAGCTATTTCGATCCCGATCAGGGCTGGGCGGACGTTTGGGATTGCTGGGCGAAGGATGAATTTGTTCTGGATGCCACCCGGATTACGCTGCATGTGGGCGCAACGGGCTGGGACGGTGATACGTTCAAGACCAAGATCCTGATGGACAAATACGGCATCCAGATCAACAAGACCTCGCGCAATACCGTGCTGTTCATGACCAATATCGGCACCACGCGAAGCTCGGTCGCCTATCTGATCGAGGTGCTGGTCGAGATCGCCAAGGAGCTGGACGATCTGATGGACGATGCGTCCAAGATGGAAAAGCGCGCCTTCGACAAGCGTGTCCGCAATCTGAGCGAACACGTCCCGCCACTGCCCGACTTCAGCCGCTTCCATGATGCGTTCCGCTGTGTTGAAGGCACCGAAGCGGGCGATATCCGCACCGCGTTCTTCCTGTCCTATGACGAGGACAATTGTGACTACGTGGAACCCGATAATGACATGCTGGACCGGCTGGAGGCGGGCGAAGAAATGGTCTCGGCCACGTTCGTGATCCCGTACCCGCCCGGCTTTCCTATTCTGGTGCCGGGGCAGGTGATCAGCCCGGAAATTCTCAAATTCATGCAGGAACTGGACGTGTCGGAGATCCACGGTTTCCGCGCCGATCTGGGCCTGCGCATTTTTACCGAAGACGCTTTGAAATCAGTCAAGAAAACATAAGGGACTGGGAGGACCATATGCCTAAGAAGGTGCTGAAGAACATTTCGGAAATCCGCCGGTATTTCCACACCAACAAGGACCCGATCTATTTCGTGTCGGCGACCAATTTCAACTTGTTGGGGTTGGATGAGTGGGTGATGAACTTCACCTATATCTGCTACATGGATTGCTTTGACGGGCGGCATCCTAACGTGTTCGTGCCATCTGAGATGCCGCATGACGAATTCCAGTCGATCGAAGACATCAACAACTATCTGCTACAGCACAAAGAGGTCATCGACCTGGTCAAGCGGCGCGGTGGCAAGCCCAAATTTGTGTTCCTGATGTTCGATGAGATGACCGAGAAACTGGTCAAGGAACTGGGTGGTCAGCTGTGGTTCCCCAAAGCCAAGCTGCGCACCAAATGCGACAACAAGATCGAAACGGTCCGCATCGGCAACAAGGCGGGTGTGCCGTCGGTGCCCAATACGCTGAGCGTGGTCAAAAGCTATGATCACCTGAAGAAAATTTGCGACAAAGCCGGGTTGGGGCATGATCTGGTGCTACAATCGGCCTTTGGCGACAGCGGCCACACCACTTTCTTCATCAAATCCGAGGCGGATTTCAACAAACACAAGGATGAGATCGTCGGCGAGGGCGAGATCAAGATCATGAAGCGGATCGATTGTCGCGGTGCGGCGATCGAGGCCTGCGCGACGTCCGAAGGCACTATTGTGGGCCCGCTGATGACCGAGCTTGTGGGCTTCAACGAACTCACCCCCTATCGCGGCGGTTGGTGCGGGAACGAGATATTCTCGACTGCCTTCCCACCCAAGGCGCGCGAACAGGCGCGGCAGCTGACCTACCAGTTTGGCGAGGAATTACGCAAATCCGGTTATCGCGGCTATTTCGAACTGGATTTCCTGATCGACAAGAAGACCGATGAGCTGTGGCTGGGTGAGTTGAACCCGCGCATCACTGGGGCCAGTTCTATGACCAACCATGCGGCTTTTGCCCATGCCGACGCGCCCCTGTTTCTGTTCCACCTGCTGGAATTTTCGAAGAAGCCCTTCGAGTTGGATGTCGAGGAACTGAACGCCCGTTGGGCCGACCCTGACATGATCGACAGCTGGTCGCAGATGGTGATCAAGCATACCGATGACAGCGTCGACCGCATCACGCAGGCCCCGCAATCGGGCATCTACAAGATGCTCGAAGATGGCCGTGTGGTGTTTGACCGCTTCGACTATCACCGCCGCGCAGTGGGAGAGAATGAGGCGTTCTTCCTGCGCATCTCGAATGTCGGCGACTACCGCTATGAAGGGGCCGATCTGGGCATTCTGGTGACGCGGGGACGGTCAATGACCAAGGGGTTCAAGCTGACGGACAAGTCGAAAAAGTGGATTCACGGCATTACGTCGGCCTACGCCGCCGAACCGCTGCCAGCCGCGCAGCCGATGGAAGATCCAGCGTTCAAAATCATGTAGAAGGCCTCATGGCGCTTGTTTTTCGCTCAATCGACGAGGAACAGCCCGGTCCCAAGCTGGCCGGGCTGTTTGCCGAATACTGGCCCGCCTACCATAAATGGTGGGTGCAAGAGGGGTATTCGGCGCGGCCCACCTATCGCGAATGCTTACGCGCGTTGCAAACGCACATGCCCGAGATCCTGCCGCTATATGAAGAGGTGGTTGAACTGGTGGGCGGCAGCGACAGTCAGGCGCGGTTTCTCAGCTTTTATTGCCCGCCCAAATATCTGTCGGGGTGTAGCCAGGCGATCTGGCGTGGCAAGACACCCATTTTGGTGCGCAACTACGACTACCACCCCAAAACCTTTGACGCTGCATTGTTGAAAACCCGCTGGGGCGGGCGCGGCGTGATCGGGATGAGCGATGGCATTCTGGGCCTGCTGGATGGCATCAACGATACCGGCCTCACGGTCTCATTGACCTTTGGCGGTCGGCGCGAGGTGGGCGACGGCTTCGGCGTGCCGCTGATCCTGCGCTATGTTTTACAGACCTGCGAAACCACGGCACAGGCGGTGGATGCGCTTTGCCGCATTCCCTGCCACATGAGCTATAACGTCACCGTTCTGGACGCGAAATACAATCACAGCACGGTCTATCTTGCCCCGGACCGGCACCCTCAAATCTCGGACGTGCCGGTGGCGACGAACCATCAGGGGCAGGTTGAGTGGTCCAAACATGCGCGGTTCACCGCAACGGTCGAACGGGAACGGTTTCTGCTGAACCGCCTGAACCAGCACCCCGAAAGCGAAAAGCGTTTCATCGACGCGTTCCTGCGCCCGCCGCTTTATTCCACCGCCTTCAAATCCGGGTTCGGGACGCTTTATACAGCCGTCTACCGGCCCGCGAAGAAACAGCTGCAACTTCTGTGGCCCGGCGCTGCATGGGTCGTGTCTTTTGACCTGTTTGCGGAAGATGATCTGACCTTGTTGCTGCCCGATGCGGCTGAAGCGGTGGTTTGACGTCAGGTTTACGGGCCGTATCCTCAGGGAAGACACTGTGTGTTTCGACATTAAGTGCCAGTAATGCCCGGGCTAGATTCGCGTTCTGGCTCGATCCGTTACAATCGGATGCGCTTCCTTTTCCGGAACTGCAATTTCACCCAGGCGAATGCGATCGGGTTTAGCTGAGCAACGTAGCCAGCCCTCCACCGGCTGCCTTTCGCATTTCGGTAATGAGATTTGCGTTCGCCAACGCGGGTCAAGCTTTCTCCGGTGGTATCGCCCACACCTGAAAATATGCGGACCTTGTTGAAGCGGGCGGCATCGTGGCGGTGCGGTTTGCTTAGAAACTGTCGAAGATCCTTTTCGTCCCTTGGATCGGCATATTTGGCGAGCACATCGATGGGTATGGCCGAAGTGACCGACTTGATGGCACGCAGCGCGCCATCCTGAATCTTTTTGGCGCGTTGGAGGTTTTCAGCTTCTGCCGTACTGACGTCAGACGTCTTCCAAGCGATTTCGCCCTGCGGTTTTTCCTGTAGACCCAGAACGCTGCCATGATCGGCAGAAAAGAAGAATTCTACGATATCGCGGAAGTCTTCGACCCAAGGATACATGAACAGAGGAAGGCCATTGGAGGCGGCGAAACTTTCGTACTCCAGCCCATTTCGGCGCAGAATAGAGGCAGCCTGAGCGCTCGTGCCAAAATAAAGACCCAGAACATGTGCGTCCTTGCCGATAATCTCATCAATAGACCGCTGTAAACTGCCGCGCCACCCGACGTCGAAGATGGCTGTATGTGTGCCTTCAGGGAAGACCGAGCGGTAGTAGTTGGACAGGACCTCCTTTTCATGCGCGAAAGATTGATAGAAAGCGTCAGGGTTTTCACGCAACAGATTCAGGATGGTGCGGCGGCGCTCTTTTGTCAGTTCGTCCGTGCCAGATAGGCCAGCGTCTGCAAATAGAGATTTCAACAGCGGGCCTGCGGAAATCTTCCCGAGAAACGCGTCCAGCGTTTGCGATCCTTCAAGCGTGGCATGCAACATTCCCGCGATTGTATCAGGGTCTAACTCGGTAAAAGGAAGGGTCAACAAACGCCGGGAAGCAGCGACATATTGAGTTTCATATCCTTGCGGCCAAAGCAGATCGAAAACAGCTTTTGGAAACATTCCATCCCGTGCCAGAAACGCGAGCCGCGAAATGCCCTGTTTGTCCATTTCCCGCTTTATCCAAATCAACAGCGATGTAATGAGCGGAGCAATCATCAAGGCGCCAAACGCTTCAAGATACTGGTCGTCGGACAGTTTTCGAAAGTCGACATTTTCCGAGTCGTAGTGATGTGTTTCCAAGTAGTTGGCGGTAAAAATCTGTGAGATCGGCTGCGTTCCATTCAGCAGACTAGTGTGTCGCCGGGGTTTTGGAGATCGCGTTGGCAGGTCTTTGCTGGCCAGTAGCACATGCGATATGAACCCTGCTTGCGTCGCCATTTTCTCGTCTGCATGGCGGTTGTCGCCAATGTGGAGGATCTGGTTGCGGGGTACATCAAAATGCGCTGCGACGTCGTCAAACAGGCTGCCCGTGTGCTTGGTCTTACCCTGTTCACCGGAGACGAAGACGCGCTCCCATCCGGTTATACCCTTTTGCGTCAGGAGATCTTCCAACTCGTCTTTCGGCAGGTACATGTCCGAGGTGATCACCCAACGCGACTTACTGTCCTGAATACGTGTCAGAAGTTTTCTACCCAGGCTCGTCACATGCAACAGATCGCGTTCAGTCCGAAGTTCCAGCTGTTTGATCTTGTCAGCCCGATCTTTTGTGCAATTTGTCAGTTGCGCGAAACAGGCATAGATCTGATCCAGTGTCACGTCTTCGATCTGCTGTTCGGCAGCATCCTCTCGCGCCAAAGCCTCGGCACCAGTACGATAGTCTTTGAAATGTTGGGTAGCTAGGAGGACCTCAGGATGATCCGCTATGAATTCGAACAGATCAACAGGAGACTTGCAGTGGCGGAACAGAAGCGTGTCGAAAATATCGACCGATAGAAAATCAAAGGAATCGACGCGTTCGAGCAGTTGATCGCTTGGAGCCAAGTTGTTCATACCTGTTATTTAAGTTCGAGTCCTGTTGAAGGTGGCAACCAATTGAAACCGGGATCTGACCACCGCATTTTATCGCGGAGATGCGCCAGCCTTCAATGTATCGGTCCGCTCAGGTGCCGAGCCCAAGTGGTTTTTCCGCAGGCTCGTAGGTTAGTTGAACCTGCGGGAATTATCTTATTTTGGACGACAGACCACTGCATCATGCACATGCCCGAAGCCTTTAGGAATAATCTCGACGACTTCCACGAATTTTGACCAGTGGTTTTGAATGTACTGGGGTGTATGGCCAATATCGCGATAATATTCCGGGTCGGTTACGTCTGCGATGTCTGGGTTCGGGTCGGGTGCGTCTACGATGCCTTGCAACATGTAGTGTTCGACCGCGTAGGGGTTTTTCGACCACTCGGCGGTAGACACGCTATACGGGCCGTGAACAGACAGAACCATCAAGCCACGGGTTATGCGCGACAATTCTTTGAGCCAGTGATTTTGGTCAGGTTCTGCAAGATGGGTCAGCACACTATGAGAGTAGACCAGATCGAATTGATCGTCATCGTAAGGTGTTGCGCTGTATGGATCGAGCACTGTGTAGTCCCCGAACGGCATGTTCTCCTTGCAATAGGCAATATTGACAGGGTCAACGTCAGCGCCAAACAAGTTTGGTTTCAATGTGTCGGGGATATGTCTGGCGATGCGTCCGCAACCGACGCCCCAATCAAGTGTAACGGTGTCCTTGGTTAGCGGCAGTCCCATAACCTCGCTGATGTTCATGACAACGGTCATGTCTTCTATGCCGCCTGAAATAAACGACTTATTCAGCGCATCCGGTTCAGATCCATCTGTGCCCACGACACAGGGATTATACTTACCCTGTATCCTGCCAATATTGTCGCGCGACGGTATGGGGGTTTCGTAGTCAGGAGCAATGTCGACATTGGGTGTCCGAGCCAGCGGCCATGTAGCAGCAACCGCGCTCCAGTTCCCTACGATCGCCTTGTGTAGATTCAAGGCAAGTTCCGCAGGTTGCGCTGGATAAAGCGAACCGTCACCTGTCAGCGCCTGTTTTAGCTCGCTAACTTGTGCGATCAATTCGTCAACGCTGCGCTTGATGTGTTTGTTTCGAATCCGCGATTTCATAGGGTTTTTCATCTTACGGTGCCTTCCGTGTGCTCTACCGGCTATGCCACAACATTCTGAGTATCAAAATCGGGTAACTTCCGAAGCTGACCTACAGAAATCCTGGGCCAGTTTCCGCAATTTACTCAGTTTCTTTTACTGCATGGGTCGATCTGTCCAGATCGTTCCACGTTTGGTCTTTCTGCGAAACTTCCTGAGCTGCCATAGGCCAATCGATGCCGATCGCCGGATCATCCCAACGCAGACCACGCTCACTTTCCGGCGCGTATGCCGCGCTGACCGGATAGATAATTTCCGTGTCATCAGTAAGGCTCATGAAGCCGTGGGCGAAGCCTTTCGGCACATACATCATCTTGCGGTTCTCAGCGGTAAGTTCAGCGCCGAACCATTGACCGAACGTCTTTGACCCATCCCGAAGATCGACGATGACATCGAAGATCGCACCTTTTACGCAGCGCATCAGCTTGACCTC
The DNA here is from genome assembly GCF_059612205.1 of Ruegeria sp. CDSA089. Taxonomy (NCBI): domain Bacteria; kingdom Pseudomonadati; phylum Pseudomonadota; class Alphaproteobacteria; order Rhodobacterales; family Roseobacteraceae; genus Ruegeria; species Ruegeria sp. CDSA089. The sequence continues at coordinate 166,587 of NZ_JBXWQD010000005.1, forward strand.
GGCGTGGGGGGGAAGTTGATAATGCATACCCCGCACTGTGCCCTTAGACATGGTCAATGAATTGTTGATCTGCACGAACTTTCCGACAAGGCCATGTGCTTTGAACTCGTCCTCGCAGAACATGCGGGCAAAGAAGCCGCGGTCATCGCCGCGTTTTTCCAGCTCTATCAGATAAGCCCCTTCAAGCGGGGTCGGGGTGAACAGCATTTACAGCGACCCCCAGCGAAGATCACGCGACAAACGTCCGCTGTCGATATGCGCACGCAGTGCGTTCAGGCGGATGAAGGACGAACTGCGGAAATCAGTGTCGCCAAAGCCGAAATGTTCCAGCCCTGCACGCAGACGTTCGATGGATTGCTCGAGCGTCACTTGCGGGATGGACTCGGGGGCCAGCGATTTGAACAGCGCGAAGTCAACCTGGTACGAGCGTTTGTCGGGCGGCGCGTCGGTATTGATCTCGACCACGGTGCCGGGGAATTGTGCTTTGACCTTTTCGGCCAGCTCAGAGATACGCACATTGCTTTCGTCACGTCCGGCATTCACGGCCAGGAATTTACCGCCATTCGACGTTTCGCGCAGAGCTGCCCATTCAATGGCGCGAGCCATGTCCTCGACATCGATCAAGGGCCGCCACGGCGTTCCGTCGCTGAGAACGACGATCTTGTTTGTGGCCATGGCGCAGGCCACGAAGTCGTTCAGCACTAGATCCAGACGCAGCCTGTCGGACATGCCGCAGGCAGTTGCGAACCGCAAAGAGGTCAGGGTCATGTCGCCCAGATCGGCCTCTTGCAGGTCAAGCTCGGTGCCTATTTTGGACCGGGCATAGGCGGTTTGCGGGGCGGTAGCGTCGGTTTCCTTGCGCGGGCCGCCCTCGGCCGCGCCGTACATGGAACAGGAGGAGGCAAAGACGAAATTCGATACGCCACATTCGGCGGCAAGCTTGGCCAGCCGAACGCTTGCGGCGCGGTTGATGTCATGGGTGACAGTTTCGAATTCTTTGCCCATGGGGTCGTTGGAAACGGCGGCCAGATGGACCACCGCGTCGCAGCCCGCAAGATGGTCAGCGGTGATGTCGCGTGTGTCGCCATAGTGCTGTGTGTCATACACGATTTCGGGCAGGAAATCGGACCCGGTCAGCGAATGCGAGAAAAAGCCCGCGTCATACCCGACCAGATGCAGGTCCGCGTGTCGCTGTTTCAGAAAACGCCCCAGAACGGGGCCGACATAACCTGTGTTTCCGGTCACTAGGATTTTCTTGGACATGCTACGTCACCACACTTTCCATTTTGCTTCGTTGTTGGACCAAAGACGGTTCAAATGCTCCTTGTCCCGCAGGGTATCCATGGGTTGCCAGAAACCATGGTGGTACCAAGCCCGCAACTGATCGTCATTTGCAAGGTTTTCCAGGGGTTCGCGCTCCCAAACCGTGAAGTCATCGTCGATATAGTCCACGATTTTCGGAGAAACGATGAAATATCCGCCATTGATCCAGCCGCCGTCGCCAACCGGCTTTTCCTGAAACCCGAGCACCTTCTCGTCTTGAAGGTCCAGTGCGCCAAACCGCCCCGGAGGCTGAACGGCGGTGACGGTAGCCAGTTTTCCGTGTTGTTTATGGAATTCGATGGCAGCAGTGATGTTAACGTCAGCGACGCCGTCCCCATAGGTGATGCACACGGCCTCGTCATCTTTGAAATACCGCGAAGCCCGCTTGATCCGGCCACCAATCTGAGAGTTTTCGCCGGTTTCAACCAGTGTAACGGTCCAAGGCTCGGCTCGCATTTCATGGACGGTCATGCTGTTTTGTTTGATGTCAAAAGTGACGTCGGCATTGTGCAAGAAATAGTTTTGGAAATACTCTTTGATAAAGTAGCCCTTATATCCCAGGCAAATAACGAAATCATTGATGCCATGGTGGGAATAGGTTTTCATGATATGCCATAAGATCGGTTTGCCCCCGATTTCAACCATCGGCTTTGGGCGCAATCCGGTTTCTTCTGCAAGGCGCGTACCGAACCCGCCGGCAAGAATAACAGCCTTCATTTTTCTATCTTTCAGTTCCTGGGTGTTTGGATTTATTGAACGCAAATAATTTCTTCTAGTATTTATTGTGGTTTACGCTTCCCAAATGCTGCTGCCCTTTGCAACAAGTATTCCATTCCTACTTTTGTTGCGTTGGCGCGTCCTTTTGATTGACGGCCGAGTTCAGGCGATCCAGAGCGTCGGCAATTTCCTTTTGCTGCATATCTATCTTCGAAAGCTGGTCGACAGCCACCGCCTGCCGCTCGATCAGATAACTTTGTCCGGCTAACATGTGCCTCATCCGCATTCGGTTGCGTTTTCGGCTCTGGGTGAGGCGTCTCCAAGTTCTGACAAACCAGTTTTTATGCCGTTCCTGAGCATGGTGCAGCGTAGGTGTTGCTGAAAAATCTGGCTGATCGGCAATGCTTGCATCCCACATGACATGGTCTTTTTCAGGGCGCGCGGGCAAACGCTCGAGCTTTTCGATCAGGCGGCCATAGGTTTGTTGGCTATCATATTCAGCTGCAATTTCGCGCATCATGGCTGATTTTTCGCTGACAAGCTCCGGGCGATCCGTAATTTGCCGGAATATGGTTTTATACGATTCCGTATCTTTGGGTTTGCAAACGAACAACGCGTCGGGATGCCTGGTCGAAAAATCATCCCCGGACGTGTTGATCACTGGAATGCCGAAATACATGTAGTCCAGAAAGCGCATTCTGTAGCTTTGCCACGCCTCGAGCGTGTCCTGGCTGACATTGATCCCAACATCGGCGATGCTCAGATAGTCTTGGACATGTTTACCGCCCTCGTCCCAGTCTTCAAACAGGACAAGGTGTTTACCCAGCTTATCCCGGTACTTGTCCAGAATGGCACGGAATTGCGCGACGTATTCGTCGTGATCGCGGTTAAAAGGCTGCACAATTCCCATCATGTAGAGCCGCAGCCTATGAGACGGGTTTTCGACAGTAAATTCGCAGAACGCCTGGAAAAAAGTGTTGAAGTCTGTCCATTTCCAAATGCCGCCGGAATTCAGAACCATGATGTCATCGGGCTCAAGTCCCAGTTTCTGCCGCAGTTCCTGCCGATCAGGGGCCTGTCGCTTGACCTCATCCACGATCCCTTGGGGTGCGACCAGGATACGATCTTCGTAAGGAAACCGCGCCAGCAGGTGCAGCAAGGAAAACAGCACCTGCTTCATACGGATATTTTGGGTGACGTAATAGTCCACATGATAGCGGGCCGCGGTAATCACCCGCCGCAAGTAGTCGTGCGTAAACAAGCCGGGATCTTCAACCCAATGCAAAGCGGGCATAATGGCGATGATCTTGGCATTGGGAAATGTCGGCTTGATGTTGAGAGCGTCGGGGAAAACGCTCACGACAAAATCGACGTCCTTGTTGTTAATATCTGCGGTTTCGCACACATAGTTGGGGTAGGCGCTGACTACCTTCACGCGGAATTTCGGGTCCGTAGGTTCCTGCGCTGAGGCCAAGAATACAGTGTGACCGCGTCTGAGCGCTTCGTGCACAAATTGAAACAGGTTCTTGTCGTGGCTGTAGTTCAAGGCAAGCGGTTTGCCGTTTTCCAGCTTAGGAAACTGGATGTTGTCCAGCAGCGCGAGAGTTGTGAACGTGTGTTTTTGCGACATTTACTTTGCCAGTCTCAATGCGTTGCGTTTTGATTCCCACACTCTTTCAAGACCTTTACGAAGACTTACGCGAGGGGACCACCCCGGAACGCGCGCCAATTTGCGGTTGGGCTCCATTATTTCATTCGGACGATACGGGCGCTCACCCCATTGGATGGGGGGTGCTGCCTCCGCGATCTCGCCGATCAATGCTTCGAGATCGCGAAGCGAGTGATGCTCGCCTGAAGACACACCATAGACTTCCAATTGGTCCAGCGGGTCGCCTGCCGCGCGCTCGGTCGCGGCGACAATCGCAGCCGCTGCGTCTTCGACGTAGACGAGGTCCATCTTCTGAAACCCCGGCGACATTTTCAGGGGCTCTTGCGCGACGACCGCGTTAAAAACAAGATCGACGACTTTGTTGCGCCAATCTGATGGGCCGTAGTTGTCAAACATTCTAAGGGAAATGACATTCAGCCCGTTCTTTGCGAAAGGAACCAGAATATCTTCGGCGGCCTGCTTTGTCGCTGCGTAGTAGTTGAACGGGTCATAGATGTATTCTGGCGACGAAGTTTGCCAGCTTGTGCCGCATACCACCATGCCCTTCGCCCCGCAGCGCGCCGCGCTCTGGGCCAGAAGCGACGGCAATAGCGTGTTGACCTCGAGCATCGCGCGTATGCCCTCTTCGTCTTCCTTGGCCCGAGAAACGGCCGCGATATGCACGATTACATCAGGCGAAAAGGCTTCGACCTGCGCGCAAATATCCTTCAGTTCTGGTTTCAGGATCAGTGTCTCAATGGTCGCGGCGCCATCTGCGAGAAGGTCGTCAACAGAGGTAGATGATGCCCGTTGCAAGCTGCCTATGTGAAAAGGTTTCTCCGCCAATTGGCGTAAGACTGCTTGCCCCAGAAAACCGGTTCCACCCGTCACCAATACTCTCATCCTGAGCCTCATTCCGCATTCGTCGGGTAGGTCACTCGCACACTAAAGTGACATTTACCAGACACTAGCACATTGGATTTGAACAGGGGCAAATGCAGTGGAGCGGGACAAGCGGAAAATCGCCAGTTTCGAATGGGTTATTTAAGGGGTCATTGCTTGTGTTCATGTCGATTGACTTCTAGCGTGCGGGCTGACTTAACCGCACACAACAGCTATTTTGGGCCGTAAGCTTTTTTGGCCTCCGACGCCTCACTAAGGATCGCATTTGATGGAAGTATTTTCGACAAGCCCAGATTATATGACCTTCGAGGTCAGGGATAGAACAGCGCGTTTCGTCCGGGTTTCTCAAAATCAGGATATGCACTTCCATGCCGCATTTTTCCGCCTTGACCAGGTTCTTGACCTGTCAGGAGGAAAACAGTGGGTTGAAGTGTCGTTCTCATGGTTTGGGCGCCATGATCAAAGCGGCGACATGCCGCCTGTTTTCGAAGCTTATTTGGAGCAAGGCGCCCCTGAAAATCGAAATTTCAACGCGGCTTCTCACCCGCGGTTACTGGATCATGCTTGGGGCCGCGAGACCTTGGTTTTCGAGCTGGATGGGTCCGAAGTTGATCCGATCATTGGCCTTCGGTTCAGCGACCCGCGTATAACCCTGATGACGTTCAAAGCGTTAAATCTAACGGTGCAATCCAGTCCTCAGGCACCGACGCCGCAGCAGTTGCAAACGCAGTATGCTCCGTTTGTAAAAGACGGCTGGTTTCCTGATCCTTTCATGCAGGCGCTGCATGATGTTGTCCGGCTATATTATACGCCGGTGCTTGAACGCGGCGGTGACGCTATCGACATCGGGGCAAACAAAGGGTTTCACACCCATGCCATGCGCAATGCCTTTCGCCGACCGGACCAGAAGTTGATTGCAGTCGAACCCCACCCGACGCTGCATCGCGCGTTGCAGCAAGGTTTTGCGGGCGACCCGCAGGTCGACATTACCAATGTGCTTATCGGGTCTCGGGCGGCCAGCGATGTCAGTTTTACCTATTCCGAAACTCATCACGAGCTTGGCTCCGCGCGCCCAAATTACATTGAAGAGTTCTTCCCTGATATCGAGGATGATTTTGAAACCATCCGTATGGATATGCTGAACGTTGATGTGCTAGTCGATCAGTTCGGCCTGACACCTGGTTTTATCAAAATCGACGTGGAAGGGTTCGAGCTTGAGGTCCTGCATGGTGCTCACAAAACGTTCGAAAACTTCCGACCCGTTGTAGCGTTTGAGTTCAATGTCACGAGTTCACCCAATAACAGCTATCTGCTAGCCGATATGTTTGACCATTTCGACTATGTGATTTTTGATTGCTTTGGCAACCGGCTGGGGGCCACGACCTGGTGCAATCCCAGTATCGCCCCGATTGACCGCGTCGCCATTCCCGCTGAACAGGCCGAGGCCGTGATGGCTGCAGTACAGGGGCCTTTGGACCAGCATTGGCGAGAGTGGCAGCAGGCGCAGAAATCACCCGGCTAACGCAGTTCGGCCTCAGTGTTGCCGCCATCGACGGTAAGGACGTGGCCGGTGGTACGCTCGGACAGTGCAAGGGTCACGAAACCGTCGGCGACGTGGTGAGCCTGAACTTCGCGGCCCAGAAGATTTCCGCCCATATAGGTGTCTTCGCTGACACCACGGGCGGAGGCGCGTTCCTTGATGAAATCGTCCGTTAACAGGCCCGAGCGGATGCGGTCGGCATTCACCCCGTTCACGCGAATGCCCGCACCGGCCAGTTCCAAAGTCAACTGGCGCATCAGGAACATGGTGGCCGCTTTCGGTGTGCCATAGGCCCCGAAATTCTTGCCGGGATTGACCGCCTGTTTTGAGATGTTGAACAGAATCTGCCCGCCGCGTCCATGCGCCTGTATCACGCGGGCGGCGGCGGTGGCAAAATTCTTGTGGGCAAAGAAATTCAATTCGAACGCCTGCCGGAAGGCCGCATCGTCCAGATCCAGCAAGGCCCCCGACCTTGCTGTGCCTGCGTTTGAGATCAGGATGTCCAACCCACCAAAGGCGAGGATCGCTGCGTCCATCGCCCGCTGGGCCGCACCGTCCGAAGTGATGTCTTCGGCATGGGCGACGTGCCACCGCCCAAGCTGGTCCAGTGCCTGATCCAAGGCCTGCGGGTCCTTGTCGATCAGCACCAGGTTGGCCCCCTTGGCGGCAAAGGCTTTGGCCGTGGCCAGCCCAATCGCGCCCGCACCGCCCGTGATCATGACGACTTTGCCCTGAAACGGCGGTGGCGTTCCCTTGCCCAGCTTGGCCTGTTCCAGCGACCAATATTCGCAGTCGAACATGTCCTTTTCGCTGATTGGATAGAACCCGCCCGCATCTTCGCCAACGGCGCGCACGCGGATATTTTGCTCGGCCAGATCGGCCGCTGCTGCTGCTGCTTTGGCGTTTCCGCCCATGCCGACGATGCCGATCCCTTCGATCCAGGCATGTTTGGGATCAGGGGTCAGCAGGGTTTTGGGTTCCTTGGCGTGCGGAGCCTGACGGTTGAAATAGGCGCGATACTCGTCGGCAAAACCTTCGACCTTGGCTTTGATGGTCTCGCGGTTGGCTAGATCGGCGCGGCGCAGCACCAGCGGGCGGCCCTTGGTGCGGATCACGTGATCGGGTGAGGCCATCCCACGTGTGGCCAGCGCGTCGATATCGGGGCGGGCCATGAAGGTATGGGTATGATCGCCGTTGCGCAGATCAAAGATGGGCATCGCGTCGTCGCGCTCGGCATTCACCTCGGCGATGACACCGCGCAGCATAGGCAGAACCTGCAAACCCTCAGCTGGACGGCGTTCGCCGATAGGGGTGACGCCCGTCAGGCCCAGATAGGCGGCGACCTCATTGGTGTGGCTGACGATCTTGTCATAGCTTTCCTGCGCCGTGTCACCGAAGGCAAAATGCCCGTGTTGCAGCAGCAAGAGCCCCTCGACGGCAGGGTTGGCGTCGTAGACATCGGCGGCCGCTTTGGCCAGATCGAAGCCGGGCATGATATAGGGTACAATGCCCAAACGATCGCCGAAGATCTCGCGGCAGATCTCGGCTGCGTTGGGCAGGTTAGCAAGGATCAGGAAAGGTGTCGCGTGGGTGTGGTCAACATATCTATGCGGCAGGAACGCATGCAGCAGCGTTTCGACCGACGGGTTGGGCGAGGTCGAATCCAGCAAGTTCGAGCGTTGGTAGTTGACCATGTCTTCGTCGGACAGGGTTTCAAGTTGCCGGGCCTTCAGCAAAGGATCAAGCCAGACCCCTGGCAGACCCGGTGCCTCGATCGTGTCCAGATCCCAGCCCGAACCTTTGACATGCAGCACCTGGCGCTGGTCGCCGAACAGATCAGGACGCTCCAGTTTAACCGAAGTATTGCCGCCACCATGCATCAACAGGTCGGGGTTCTGGCCGATCAGGCGCGAGGTATAGACACGCTCCGCCAGTTCCTGATCGGCAGGGTCATCGCCCGCCGCCGCGCGCCATTTCTGTGCTTTTGCCGCGTCGTACCAGTTTTCAATCATCGGTGTTCTTTCGGTTTGCAGTCTGTGGGCTTTCAATGGGCTTTGTCGGGGAATAGGCCGGCCAGGCCTTGGGCGCTGGCGTCGCAGATGCCACGTTCGGTGATCAGCCCAGTGACCAGACGGTTGGGGGTGACGTCAAAGGCCGGATTGCCGCCTGATGTGCCCTGTGGCGTGACCAGAACCTCGCCGATCTGACCCTGATTCAGACCCTGAATACGGGTAATCTCGGCCTCGGGGCGATCCTCGATGGGGATTTCGGCGACCCCGTCTTGCAGCGACCAGTCTATTGTGGGCGAGGGTAGAGCGACATAGAACGGCACCCCGTTATCATGGGCCGCCAGCGCCTTGAGATAGGTGCCGATCTTGTTGCACACATCGCCGCGTGCGGTGGTGCGATCGGTGCCGGTGATGACCAGATCGACCAGCCCGCGCTGCATCAGATGCCCGCCTGCATTGTCCACCACATAGGTGTGCGGGATGCCATGTTCGCCCAGCTCCCACGCAGTCAGGGCCCCTTGGTTGCGGGGGCGGGTTTCGTCGACCCAGACATGGATCGGAATCCCTTCGTTATAGGCGTGGTACATCGGGCTGGTGGCCGTGCCCCAATCGACCGTCGCCAGCCAGCCGGCGTTGCAATGGGTCAGAAGGTTCACTGGCTCGCCTGCGGGCTTCTTCGCGGCGATCTCTCGGATCAGGGCCATGCCGTTTTCACCAATGCGGCGGTTGATTTCGATATCTTCCTCGAACACCTCCTGCGCCAGCGCCCAGGCAGCGTCAGCCCGGTTTTCAGGGGGCAGCGGCAGCAGAGTCGCACGGCACCGCGCAAGCGCCCAGGCCAGATTTACCGCCGTGGGCCGCGTCGCGTTCAAAACGGTGCTGGAGTGTTCGAAATTCACGTCCGAGGGGTCCCTCGTCATCGCTTCGGCCATGCCATAGGCGGCGGTCGCCCCGATCAGAGGCGCCCCGCGCACCCACATGTCGCGGATTGCGACTTCGAAATCTTCCAATGCGGACAAGGTGACGACTTTGAATTCATGCGGCAGCCAGCGTTGATCAATGATCCGCACTGCGCCGCTTTGCGCATCGCGCCAGATCGACCGATAGTGAACGCCGCCGACTTTCATTGCCTATCCTCCTGGTTGTGTCGTGCCCCCGAGGGCCGTGTCCCCGCCGCAACAGGCCCAAAACGCGCCAGCCCTTCGAAATGAGGATTGTAAACCACGGGCGCAGCGGGTCGGTTGACGAAATGAGACATGCAAGTTGTTGGCGATTGGCCCGGCATTGTCAAACCCTTGCAAGGTGAAAAGATCGGTGGATTTCAGCAGCCTATGGTTGTATCGCCACAATTCCGGGGCAGATTGGGTTGCACATCTTAGCTATCCGGTCTCTGCTACGGCAAACCGATTTGTAGGAGAGCACCATGCCCCAATCCCCCGACACAAACCGCCGTATTGTTCTGGCTGAACGTCCCAAGGGCCAGCCAGACGAGAACACTCTGCGGTTAGAGACAACCGATGTCCCGACGCCCGGGGCAGATGAAATGCTAGTGCGCACGGTCTTTCTGTCTTTGGACCCCTATATGCGTGGACGCATGAATGATGCAAAATCCTATGCCGAGCCGGTGGCGATCGGCGGTGTTATGACTGCGCAGGTTGTGGGACGGGTCGAGCAGTCGAACCTTCAGGGCTTTGCGGTTGGCGATTATGTCCTGAACATGAGCGGCTGGCAGGATTATGCGATCTCGGACGGGGCGCAGGTGGTCAATCTTGGTCAATCACCGGACAACCCGTCCTGGGCGCTGGGGATTTTGGGGATGCCGGGCTATACGGCCTATGCCGGGCTGCTGAAAATCGGTGAGCCTAAACCCGGTGAAACCGTTGTTGTCGCCGCAGCCTCAGGCCCGGTAGGGGCGACTGTGGGTCAGATTGCCAAGCTGAAAGGTTGCCGGGTGGTCGGCATTGCGGGTGGGCCCGAGAAATGCGCGCATGTGGTGCAAAATCTGGGATTTGATGCTTGTTTGGATCATCGCTCGGATGATTTGGCTGGACAACTGCGTGATGCCTGCCCGGATGGCATCGACGTCTATTTCGAGAATGTCGGCGGCAAGGTGCTGTATGCCGTACTGCCTTTGTTAAACCCGTTTGCGCGCGTTCCGGTTTGCGGCGTCATGGCCTGGTACAACCTGCCCGGTCTGCCCGAGGGGCCGGATATGGGCCCGGTGATCATGGGGACGTTGTTGCGGATGAAGGTACGCATGCAGGGTTTCATCATTTTCGACAATTTCGGCCCCGAAGTGTATCAGGAGTTCGTTCGCGATATGACCGGCTGGTTAAAAGACGGCTCGGTCACTTACAAAGAACACTTGGTCGAGGGGCTGGAAAACGCGCCTGAAGCGTTCAATCAGCTATTGGCCGGGGGGAACTTTGGTAAGATGGTCGTAAAGGTGGGGTGATCTGACCTCCTCTCATTTTAGTGCACCGCCCCGGACAAATCGGTCTGCCGGGGCGGTCGCGGGTTAACTTGCTGCCGCCAAAAGCGAGGCGTTGCCACCGGCGGCGGTGGTGTCAATACACACGTGACGCTCAAGCTGGCAGCGGTCGCCAAAATCCGCGTCATTGATCAGCGGGATCAAAGCACCGGGTCGCTGCGCCAAGGCCGCGCGGATGGCGCGAAGCTGCGCCTCTTCTCCCCAACAGACAACCGCATCGAAGCCCGAAATCGAGCCTAACACAGCGGGTTCCAGTACACCGTCCACCGTGTTCGGACCGCTCGCCGCAGGCGCAACGACGACGGCGGAACAGCCATGCGCCACAGCGATTTCGCGCTGCGCCTGCGCGGCCTCAAGCGATGGGCCAAGACACAGGATGATGCCACGGCCATAGGTCGACAGCGTGTTCGACTCGCCCGTCGGTCCTGGTAGCTGGTGCCGTTTCAACGCGATACGCGGCGGGCGTTTGGTTGCCGTCAGGACAGCCTGAACCGTGGCCTGATCGGCGGCCTGCCCCGTGGCCGCGGTAAGGCTATGCGTCGCGGGTTTGGTGAAACGCTTGACGTAAGACGGACCGCCCGCCTTGGGCCCGGTGCCCGACAATCCCTCACCCCCGAAGGGTTGGGACCCCACGATCGCGCCAATCTGGTTGCGGTTGATATACATGTTGCCGACGTTCAGTTGCGACGTAACCTGTTCGATCCGGTCGTCGATGCGCGAGTGCATTCCGAAGGTCAGGCCAAAGCCGGTGGCATTTATCGCAGCGACCACCGCGTCCAGTTCCGACGCCTTGTAGGTGGCCACATGCATGACCGGGCCGAACACCTCTTTTTCCAGATCAGCAATACCCGATACACGCAGGACGGTTGGGGCCACGAAAGTGCCGTCTGTCGGAGTATCCAGTTGTTTCAACACGCGTCCCTGCGCGCGGGCGCCTTCGACATAGGCTAGAATTTCACCCTGCGCGCCGTCACTGATCACTGGCCCGACATCTGTGCGCAAGTCCCATGGGTTGCCCACGACCAGCTCATCCATCGCTCCGTATAGCATCTCGAGGAATGGTTCGGCCACGTCCTCTTGCACGTAGAGCAGCCGTAGCGCAGAACAGCGCTGACCGGCGGATTGGAAGGCCGAGGCGACGATATCCTTGATCGCCTGTTCCGGCAGCGCCGTGGAGTCCACGATCATCGCGTTCAGCCCACCAGTTTCGGCGATCAAAGGGGCCTCGGGGGCGATCTGATCAACCATGGCGCGGTTGATCGTCTGCGCCGTGTGGGTCGAGCCGGTAAAGCACACCCCTTTGATCCTTGGGTCCGACGTCAGCCGTGCGCCCACGACCGAGCCGCGGCCCGGCAGCAGTTGCAACGCCGTCTTCGGAACCCCGGCTTCATGCATCAGGTTGACGGCGACCCAGGCGGTGATGGCCGTTGGGTCCGCCGGTTTGGCCAGGACACCATTGCCACCGGCCAGCGCGGCGGCGATCTGCCCGGTGAAGATGGCCAGCGGGAAGTTCCACGGTGAAATGCAAACCATCACACCGCGCGCAGGTCGCGTAACTTCGGTGCCGCGCACAGCATAGTAGCGCAGGAAATCGACCGCCTCGCGCAGCTCGGCGATGGCGTCCATCGGGGTCTTGCCCGCTTCGCGGGTGAGGATGGCAAAAAGCTCTCCGAAGTTCTGCTCATATAGCTCGGCGGCGCGAAACAGGGTCTGGCGACGCGTTTCAGCATCCGCGTTCCACGGGGCCGCCGCGCCAAGTGCCGTTTCGACATCCTCGACCGATGCCTCAGCCACCACACCCACCTTGTCCGCGTGATCGGCGGGATTGAGGACAGGGCGGTCTGTGGTGTTCTGCGACGCGCTCTCCAAAAGCGGCCCAACCTGCCAGAACTTTGCGCGAAATGGCGCGCGCGCCTGTTCGATCTCGGCCAGATCGTCGGTGTCGTGCAAATCCCAGCCCCGTGAATTCGGGCGTTCGGTCCCATAAAGGTCGGCAGGCAGCAGAACAGCCGCGTTAGAGCCTGAGTCGAGCGCATCGAACGGGTCGGCGGCGACGATTTCCGGGGCCACGGATTGGTCCACGATCTGGTTCACGAACGAAGAGTTTGCCCCGTTTTCCAGCAAGCGCCGCACCAGATAGGCCAGAAGGTCCCGATGCGCCCCGACCGGCGCGTAAATCCGGCACCGAGTGCCGCTGCCTTTCAGGACCAGATCATGCAGGCTCTCGCCCATGCCGTGCAGGCGCTGGAACTCGAAACTGCGCGTGTCTGTGGCCATGTCGAGGATCGCGGCCACCGTATGGGCGTTATGGGTGGCAAATTGCGGATATATACGATCTGTCATGCCCAGCAGTTTCTGGGCGCAGCAGATATACGAGATATCGGTGGCCGCCTTGCGAGTGAAAACCGGGAAGCCGCCCAGCCCTTCGACCTGTGCTCGCTTGATCTCGGTATCCCAATAGGCACCTTTTACCAGACGCACCATGATTTTACGGTCCAATTCAGCAGCCAGCGCATGCAGCCAATCCAGAACATAGGCTGCGCGCTTGCCATAGGCCTGCACGACCACGCCGAACCCGTCCCAGCCCGCAAGCGACGGGTCGCGCAGAACGGCTTCGATCACGTCAAGGGACAGATCCAGCCGATCCGCCTCTTCCGCGTCGATATTCAGGCCCATATTGGCGGCCTTGGCCTGTTGAGCAAGTTGCAGCGTCAGGGGCACCAGCTCCGCCATCACCCGGTCTTTTTGCCCGACCTCATAGCGGGGATGCAGCGCCGAGAGCTTGATCGAAATGCCGGGGTTTTCCCGAATGTCCTGCGCGTCGCATTCCCTGCCCAGCTTGGCGATGGCGTCCGAATACGCGGCCAGAAACGCCTTGGCGTCGTGGGCTGTCAAAGCAGCCTCGCCCAGCATGTCGTACGAATAGGTATAGCCCTCGGCTTCTTGTTTCTTGCCGCGTTCCAGTGCTTCTTCGATGGTTTCACCCAGCACGAACTGCGCGCCCATTTCCTTCATCGCCCGCGCCACCGCGACCCGGATCACCGGTTCCCCCAGCCGTTTCACCGCCCCTTTCAGGGTCGCAGCAATGCCGGTGCCATCCTGCAGAACCTTGCCCGTCAGCATCAATGCCCAGGTGGAGGCGTTGACCAGAGACGACGACGATTGCCCTAGATGCTGCCCCCAGGCCGAAGGGGCGATCTTGTCCTCGATCAGCGCGTCAATCGTATCTGCGTCGGGCACGCGCAGCAGCGCCTCGGCCAGACACATCAGGGCCACGCCTTCATTGGTGGACAGGCCATATTCGGCCAGAAAGACTTCCATCAGGCCGGGGCGGCTGTCGTTGCGGATCGCGCGTACAAGATCAGCCGCGCGATTCTGGACCACCGCCCGCCTTGCTGCGTCAATCGGATAGCGGCTTGTCAGGTCCCGCAATACCTCGGATTCTGCCCGCAGGTGGTTGTGTCGAAGGTTCAGACGAATATCATGTAGCCTAGTCATGTTCTTTCCAATCCGCGTTCGATTTAAATAATCTTACCAAATCGCCGAAAGTTATGTTGACTAAAGCTTCAAAATAGGCGTGTTTATTGACCAAATTTCCTATTTAGTTTTGGCGATTGAGACCGTGTTAATAGAGAAAAATAGTCAACTAGACCGACATGACCTGAAAATCCTACGTATTCTGAGCCGTGAAGGCCGTATTCCGGTGACGGAATTGTCGGCGCGGGTCGGATTGTCCAAGACACCTTGTCAGGTGCGGATGAAACGTCTGATCTCGGAAGGGTATATACAGGGGTTTCGCGCGATTCTGGACCCTTCGAAGCTGGGGGTCGAACAGGTGGTCTTTGTCGAGGTTAGCCTGAAAATCACCACCGAAGCGGCTTTGACTGAGTTCAATGAAGCCGTGCAACGAGCGCCCGAGGTCGAACAATGCCACATGATTGCGGGTGCCTTTGACTATCTACTGAAACTGCGCACCAAGGATATGCGCAGCTACCGTGAGATTTTGGGCCGTGTCGTGTCCACGCTCCCGCATGTGGACAGCACTTCGACCCATGTGTCGATGCAGTCGGTGAAAGACTGAGCCGCCCGACAGCGTTCATTGATGCAGGGCATCAATGATCTGTCGTGGCATTACCAGATCGCGGAAGGCGCGATGGATGGTTTCATCCGCTTCACTCAGCGGGGCACCACCAAGGTTGAAGCTGAGAAACCCGTGGGGAAGGCTGAGCGCCAGATAGAATTTGTTGCCCGAAAATGCCGCTGAGCAATAGTCGCGCCCACCTTGGTAGCGTTTGGCGATCTCGCTCAGCGTATAAGCGAATTCGGGTTTGACGTATTGTTCCAGCTGGTGCGGGTCGTCGGTAAAAACCTCAAAGATCTTCTCGGCATCCTTTAGGCCAAGATCCCAGCGATGTTGGGGCAAGACGTTGCGGCTTGCCCAGCTATACAGCTTGTTTAGGGTCTCACCGAAATCCTTGACGAAGACCGTGCGTGGCAATGCGGCCGGGCAGTCGATTTCCAGCACGATGCCCGAGAACAGGGTTCTGGTCTTTCGTTTGTTGTCGCTGTCTCTGTAAGTGTCCGAGCAGCTCATTTGCAGCAGTTTGTAATTAGTGTCCCGCCAGGTGCCGCTGATCGCGTGATTTTCGCGCACGCGTTCGGATTCAGGTATGATTTGCAATGAAACCAAGCGCCCAATCGGAAGGAAGCTCATAGGTACGTCCGAGTGCAGCTCCATATGCCCTAGGAATTTGCACAGGATGGGGCGAATGTATTTCGAAACATCGGAACTGACTTTTCCGCCTCGTTCCAGATAAAGGATCAAGGCCGCGGCCCCGCCGAAAGCAAGTGGAAAAATCGCAAAAAGAGGATGAATGTAGTACCCGCCTAATCCGGCCAGTACGACGGCAACAACGCCAGAGAACTTGATCCAGAACATACTGCGCGAGACGGCGGCCTGACGTTCAACTTCTTTCTCGCGTAGGAATGGGGCGATCTGCTGGTCAAAGATCCGGGAAAACCCGGTCTCGAACGGGGCAGATTCGACAAACTGGTATTCTGACATCGTTAAATCCTGACCAACAAACTACGAGTTTGGCGCAGATGCTAGCGATCCCTTGTCCGCCAGAATATCCCCAGACGTGTATCATTTGTATCGGATGTGCCCGTCTTAGCCATGTTCGCGCAGGCGACGCCATTTTCGACACAGAGAAGCGCCTCGCTGGACCTCGAGGCGCGATCTGATGCGCTATCGCAGGCCCAGTTTGGACAATAGCCGGTTGCGTTTCATCAGCCACCATCCGGCCTCGACGGGCCATAGGGCATGGTTCTGGTCGGCCCCTAGTGCAGCGGCGCTGCGCTGGGGCCAGTTCGGGTCGTCCAGCAATTCGCGGGCCACGGCGATCATGTCGGCGTCGCCCTTTTGAATCACCGCGTCGCACACCTTGGGGTCCCACAGGAAACCGACTGCCATTGTCGGCATATCCGCCCAGGACCGGACTTGTGATGCAAACGGCACCTGAAAGCCTTGTTCGATGGTCATCCGCTGTGGGCGATCCTTGCCGCCGATCCCGCCCGAGCTGCAATCGATTATGTCCACCCCGGCAGCTTTGAGCGCCTTGGCGATGTCAACCGTGTCTTCGACGGTCAGGCCGCCGTCCACCCAGTCCGACGCCGACAACCGAAAAGCCAGAGGATAGTCCTCGGGCCAGTTTCGTCGGATTTCACGTGCGATCTCGACGGCAAAGCGCACCCGGTTCTGCGCGCTTCCGCCCCAATGGTCCGCCCGCTGGTTGGTGATCGGAGACAGGAATTGATGCACCAGAAAACCATGGGCTGCATAGACCTCGATCATCTTGAACCCGGCCGCCTGTGACCGTCTGGCCGCTGCACCGAAGGCGGCGATGACGTCTTCGATATCGGCCTGGGTCATTTCGCGCGGGGTCGGCCAGCCCTCGGCATAGGGCAGGGCAGAGGGTGCCATTGCAGGCCAAGCCGCTTCCTTGCGCTGCGTGGCGTCTTCATCATTCAGCGGAGTTTCGCCGTGCCAGGGACGCCGCTCCGAGGCTTTGCGCCCCGCATGACTCAGCTGAATGCCCGGCACCGCGCCTTCGCGGGTGATGAAATCGGCGATGGGTTTCAGCGGGGCAATCTGGGCGTCTTCCCACAAACCCAGATCGCCGGGCGTGCGCCGCCCGTCACGGGTGACGGCGGTCGCTTCGGCATAGATAAGCCCCGCACCGCCCATGGCAAACCGGCCCAGATGCACCAGATGCCAATCATTGGCGCGGCCTTCATTCGCCCGATACTGGCTCATCGGTGAGACCGCGATACGGTTCTTGAACGACACAGATCGCAGGTCAAATGGACTGAACAATGAGGGCATTCTGGTCTCTCCGACTGTGATTTTCCGTCAACCTAGCGAAACCGAGCGGGCAACCCAAATAGATAATCTGTTAACGACGCCCGCGCCCAGTTTGACCGGCCCCGCCATCCTTGCGCATGGACAGGCCGATGCGTTTGCGTTTGACGTCCACTTCCACGACCGAGACTCTGACGATCTGACCGGTCTTTACGACCTCATGCGGATCTTTGACGAAGCGGTCGGCCAGTTGACTGATATGCACCAGCCCGTCCTGATGCACGCCGATATCCACAAATGCGCCGAAAGCCGCGACATTGGTGACGGTGCCCTCAAGCCGCATACCAGGTTTCAGATCAGTGATCTCATTGACCCCTTCCGCGAAAGAGGCGGTCTTGAAACTGGGCCGCGGATCGCGGCCGGGCTTTTCAAGCTCGGTAAAGATGTCCATCACGGTGGGCAGGCCAAAGGCATCGTCGACAAAACGCCGGGCTTGCAGCCCTTTCAGGGCGTCTTTCTGCCCCATGATCTGACGAATGTCGCGCCCGCAGGCGGCCACGATGCGGCGCGCCACGCCATAGGCCTCGGGGTGGACCGAAGAGGCGTCCAACGGCTCTGATCCGTCTCTAATCCGAAGGAATCCGGCGCATTGCTCGAAAGCGCGGGGGCCTAGGCGTGCGACGTTCAGCAGGTCTTCGCGGCGGTCAAACGCGCCGTTCACGTCCCGATGTGCCACGATCGCGTCGGCCAAACCCGGACCCAAACCCGATACGCGCGACAGCAAGGGGGCCGAGGCGGTGTTCAGATCGACACCGACCGCGTTCACCACATCCTCGATCACAGTATCCAGCGATTGCGACAGACGGTGCTGGTCGACATCGTGCTGGTATTGCCCGACGCCGATGGACTTGGGTTCGATCTTGACCAGTTCCGCCAGCGGGTCTTGCAAACGGCGGGCGATTGAAACCGCGCCGCGCAGGGACACGTCCAAATCGGGAAACTCGCGCGCGGCCAGTTCCGAGGCGGAATAGACAGACGCGCCCGCCTCTGAGACGATCACCTTGGTCGGGGCTTTCACCGCGCTTGGCAGCAGTTTCAGAGTATCGGCGACAAAGCTTTCAGTCTCGCGGCTGGCGGTGCCGTTGCCGATTGCGATCAGGTCAATGTCATGGGTCGAGATCAGCTTGAGAATGGCGGCTTGCGCGCCGCGCAGATCGTTTTTGGGCTGGAACGGATACAAGGTGTCGGTGGCGACCAGCTTGCCGGTGGGATCGACCACCGCCGCTTTGACACCAGTACGAATACCGGGGTCCAGTCCCAGCGTTGCCTTGGCCCCGGCGGGGGCGGAAAACAGCAGATCTTTCAGGTTGCGGGCGAAGACCTGAATCGCCTCGTCCTGCGCGCTGCTTCTGAGATCGGCCATCAACTCGACCATCATCGACAGAGACAGTTTGACCCGCCATGTCCAGCCCGCCACCTTGCGAAGCCAAAGATCGCCGGGTGAATTGGTCCGCGTGCCTAGATGGGCGGCGACCATAGCCTCGGCCCTTGCGGCGCCGGTTTCGGGGTCGGGGGCAATATCGAGCGTCACGATCCCCTCTTTCGAGGCGCGCAGCATCGCCAGCGCCCGGTGCGAGGGTGTATCGGCCCAGCGTTCGCTGTGGTCGAAATAATCGCTGAACTTGGCCCCTTCGGTCTGCTTGCCGTCGATTACTTTTGCGGTCAGCAGGGCCTCGCGTTGCATGAAGCTGCGCAACTCACCCAGCAGGACGGCGTTTTCGGTCAAATGTTCGGTGATGATGTCGCGGGCACCGTTCAGGGCGTCTTTGGTGGTGGGTACTGCGTCCGAGACATAGCCCCCGGCCAGCGCTTCGGGATCGGCAAAGCGGTCGGCCAATATCGCCTCTGCCAGCGGCTCCAGCCCGTTTTCGCGTGCGATCATCGCCTTGGTGCGCCGCTTGGGCTTGTAGGGCAGATAGATGTCTTCCAACTGCGCTTTGGTCTCGGCCCCGGCGATGGACTTGGCCAGGTCGTCGGTCAGTTTGCC
Organism: Ruegeria sp. CDSA089; assembly: GCF_059612205.1. Taxonomy (NCBI): domain Bacteria; kingdom Pseudomonadati; phylum Pseudomonadota; class Alphaproteobacteria; order Rhodobacterales; family Roseobacteraceae; genus Ruegeria; species Ruegeria sp. CDSA089. The sequence goes on from NZ_JBXWQD010000005.1 coordinate 185,626, forward strand.
CTGATCGCGGATTGAATTCAGGATCGTGTCACGGCGGGCATCGAGTTCGCGCAGATAGTCCAGTCGCTCAGACAGGGTGCGTAGCTGGCTGTCATCCAGCCCGCCGGTCGCCTCTTTCCGGTAGCGGGCGACAAATGGGACTGTGGCCCCCTCGTCCAGCAGTTTGACCGCAGCGCCGACCTGATCGGGGCGGGCGTTGATCTCGGCGGCGATGGTGCGTGCGATGCGGTCCAAGGGGGTCTCCTGCAACTGGGTCGGAGGGTCTTCTTAGCCACAGGCACCGGCAAGGGAAAGAGGCCGAATGCTAACGGGCCAGAGCCAGCAGATCGTCGTGCAGCGTTTTTGAGATTTCCGCATAGCCCCGCGCCCTGTTGCGCGCACGCGCGGCGTAGCGCCGTTGCGAGGGCAGGCGCGCGCCCTGACCCGTGATATCGGCAAACAGCCGCTCGGCGCGGGCATCGTTTTCGTCCACGCGGCCGCCGCTGAACTGGGCGGGGTCGAAGGCCAGGATGATCTCGCCATGATAAGGTGCGCTGCTGGTGCCGTCGGCATAGGCCAAGCTTTCCAGACTGGTCAGATCGTCGATCAAGGGCCCAGCCAAAAGCTCGATCATGATCGACAAAGCTGACCCCTTATAGCCGCCGAAGGTCAGCATCGCGCCTTCCATTGCAGCGTGCGGGTCGGTTGTTGGGTTGCCCTCCTTGTCGAGCGCTACGCCGTCGGGCAGGGGTTTGCCTGCGCGGCGGTAAAGCTCGATCTCTCCCCGCGCAAAGGCGCTGGTGGCAAAGTCGAAGGTGAATGGATCCTGACCCTGACGCGGCCAGCTAAAGGCCAGCGGGTTGGTGCCAAGTGACCCGCGCGTGCCCCCAGCCGGGGCGACCCAGGAATGGCTGGGCACCATCGCCATCGCGGCCAGCCCGGCCGAGGACAATTGTTCAACCTCGGGCCAGAGGGCTGAGAAATGGAAACACCGGTTGATCGCCATGGCGGCGATGCCGTGCGTGCGCGTTTTCTCGATCAGGTGGGGCAGGGCCTCATGAAAGGCCAGCAGAGAGATCCCGCCGCGTGCATCGACACGGACAATGGCGTTGTCCGAGGGGGTGATGACTGGCGCGACATGGCCGTCGACCTTGCCCGCTTTCATCGTCTCTGCGCACATAAGCAAGCGAAACAGCCCGTGCGACTGACAATCGTCGATCTGGCAGGTGGTCAGCAAATCCGCGATGGCGGTGCAATGGTCCGGGCCGTAGCCTGCATTTTTCAGGATGGTCAGGCTGAGCCCGTGGATCTCATCCAAAGTCAATTTGACCGTATCGCTCATGCCCCGCCTTCCTTTCCCATGGTGTCATGCACAGGAATAGCGCGGCGGGGCAGGCGAAGGAACAGCTTTCCGGCGTTAGCCTTCCGATTCCGATTGCAGATAGGCAATGACGTTGGTGATGTCCTCATCCTTCTTCAAGCCGGCGAACTGCATCTTGTTGCCGGGCAGAGTGCCCTTGGGGTCAGCCAGAAAAGTGGTCAGGGTCTCGACATCCCAAACAATGCCCGAGCTTTTCAGCGCGTCCGAGTATTTGAACCCATCCGCTTGGGCAGCCGACGCGCCAATGATGCCGTACAGCGAGGGGCCTACACCGTTCTTGCCCTCTTTTATCTGATGGCACGCCTTGCACTTGCGATAAACTTTTTTGCCCGCCTTGATATCCCCTTCAACTGCGGCAACAGCGGCGACCTCAACCGGAGCAGCTGTCCCAGCGTCAGCTTTTTGCTCGTCCATGTTGAAGAATAGGCGTGCGGTGATGGGCACGGTCCGGGTGATGCCGGGAAGGCTGGCCAGCTCCATCAGCTTGTCGACCCCGGCATTTACGCCCGCGTCTTCGGTGCTGAGAAACACCATGTCGTTGGTCGAGACCATCACGGATTTCTCAGAAACCCGCAGGACGAACATTTCAGTATCAAACTCAACATCCGTGCCGATCAGCGACAGTGCCGCTTCGACATCAACGACTGCTGTTTGACCGACGGCCAGCGCCTTCACCTCGTCCATATCGATCTGGGCGGTCAAAGTCGCCGTGCCTGCATTGCGAAAGACATGCTCGATCATGCGCTCGTTGCGGATGTCTATATTCGTCTCGACCGAGGACAGGTCGATCTCGATCTCGGCCTTGCCATCGGGGCTGACATGGCCCGACAGGTTGGTGAAGGAATTGACTTCGCCCACGGTGTCTTTCTTGATGGTGCCATAGGCCAGGTGCGAGCCTTCGGGCGACAAGGTCCAATGTTCAGCCAAGGCCGGGGTTGCAATAATTGCCGACGCAATCGTGACTGCTTTCAACATAAGTTTCATTTCATTCCTCCACAGGTTATGACATTCCTGACCTCGCGGGCCCGATCCGTGAATGTCAAACACACACAGGTCACTATTTATTCAATGGGTGGTGAAATTAGTTCCGAACAGGCCGTGCGCGGCGCGATACAGATGCATTCGAAACGCGTCTGGCGCTTTGGGCTTGCCTTGTCCGGAGCCTCCGATGTGGCGGATGACTTGCTGCAATCCACGTGCCTGCGTGCGTTGGAGCGTCACCATCAGGTGACTTCACATGATCGATTGGACAGTTGGCTGATGACGATCTGCCGCTCGATCTGGTTGAACGAGGTGCGCTCGCGCTCGGTCCGCAAGGCGCAGGCGTTGTCGGTGACGCCCGAGGCGGAATTAATTTCACATGATACCGATTCCGAAACGAATATTTTCGCGGCTGAGGTGTTTACCCAAGTGATGCAACTGCCAGAAGCGCAGCGCGAAACGGTAATGCTGGTCTTTGTCGAAGGCTACAGTTACCGCGAAGCGGCGGCGATGCTGGACGTTCCCATCGGTACGATTATGAGCCGGTTGTCCAACGCCCGGCAGAAACTTAAAACCGTGATGCAGCAGGATGCTGCAAGCGCCGTTCGACGGAGTGGCAAATGAAGTTTTCCGATGAGACGCTGACAGCGTATCTGGAAGGCAATGTGGATGAGGCTGAGGCAAACGCCATTGAAACCGCGGTTGCGGCCGACCCCGAGCTGGAAGCGCGCCTGATGGCGCTGGATCCGTTTGCACCGGTTGTGCAGGCGGTGTTTGAAAACGTGCCCGCCGAGGCACCGCAGGTCGATCTGCCTGAACCGCAGTCGGCTGTTCCTGTTCACCATTCCGGAAGCCCGTGGCGTTTGGTGGCTGTCGCCGCTTCGGTCGCGGTGCTGGCGGTGTCGGCAACCTTCTGGAGCACCCGGCCCGAGCCGCTCGGCTGGGCTGAACAAGCGGCGATCTACCAGTCGCTTTATGTGCCCGATACGATTGCTTCGCTGGACAATTCGGCTCAGGCGCTGGACACGCAGTTCGAATTGGCCGAGGCCGAGCTGGGACGGTCGCTGAACCGCGACACGCTGGAAGCCCTGCCCGGGATGGAGCTAAAGCGCGCGCAGGTTCTGTCGTTCAACGGAAAGCCGTTGATTCAGGTCGTGTTCGCAGATGAACAGGGGCAGCCCTTTGCCTTCTGCATCATACGTCAGGGCGAAGGCGCCCCCAGCAAGGCCGTGAAGCTTGCCGAGTTGAGCGGTCTGGCAACCGCGACATGGTCCGAAGGAGGCTATGGCTATATGCTGATTGGCAGTAGCCCTCAGACCCCACTGAAGGGACAGTTGGACATTCTGACCACAGGTTTCGCCAGCTAGGTCCGCAGCCACAGAAACACCTTGTGAACCGGTGGAAATACCCGAAATATGTCGGGTATGACCACAAACCCTGCCATGCCTGATCCCGATGAGGATGACGAAACGCTGGGCCCCGGCAGTATCTATGATGTCGACCCGCCCGAGGATGACGATCTGTGGTTTCTGCCCCCCGACGAAGAGCCCGAAGAGGATTTTATCCTGCCGGGCCCAAAGGCCGATCGCAGGCTGTTGTTCGACTCTCGGGATTGGCGGGCGGCGCAGGCAGAACTGTCACTGGAACTGGCGGATCTGGCGGCCACATTCGGCGCCTTGGATGAAAGGCTACGGGCTGGTCCCAAAGGCTGGACGCATCGTCTGGCATTGATGGACGTGTCTGATCTGGGTTGGTGGACTGGTGACCGGATCGGTGTCGACCGCTTGGCGCTATGGACCGGGTTGCGGATCGGCGCGACCGGTGATGACGTACAGGCCTTGTTTCGGTCCGGCTGGGCCGTGCGGCGTCTGACATCAGGTGCAGGACCGTCCGAGGGCGGATGGGCCACCGGGGTAACTGCCTTTCTTGACCGGATGGCGCAGGGGATCGACGAAGTGCCCGAGGCCATCGCCGACCTGGCCGAGGTGATGGGGCATGCGGACGGGCTGCACCCGGTCACGCAAGCCGCGATTGCTTTTCATGCGTGGCGTGCGGTTTCACCGGGTGTCGGGCACGACACCGAAGCAGCCATCATCGCAGCACGCCATGCAGCCACGATGGGTCGGGGCGGCGCGCTTTTCATGCCATTGGCCCTGTCAGGCCCCGGCGCTTTGCGTGGCATGGGTGATACCGGGGAAAAGTTGGGCGCGTGGTATCGGGGTCTTGGGCAGGCCGCCTTGGCCGCCTTGTTGCATCTGGACCGTGTCAGCGCCTGGGATAACCGTGCCCGCGCCGCGACCGACGACCTGAGCGGACGAACCCCACCCAAACTGATCGAAGCGCTGACAGCCTGGCCCATGGTGTCGGCCCCGTTGGCCGAAGAGTTGACGGGTGCCTCGCGCGCGGCGGTTCAGCGCAATATCGACAGGTTTTCGGATCGCGGCTTGATCCGTGAAGTGACCGGGCAGGGGCGTTACCGCGTCTGGACTGCCGCGCTGTGATCCATGATCCAGTCCCGAAAACGCCGAGCCGGAGGGCGCAGAGTTCGGCGGGACGGATAGATCAAGTGATAAGCTTCTTGCCCCGGTACCTCGATCCCGTCGAGGCATGGAACCAAGCCTGACAGAGCTACAATACGGTCTGACGCAGGCGCTCGGGCAAGCGCAATGCCCGCGCCTGCCGCCGAAAGCTCGGCCGCGATAAGCGAGTTGTCTGCAAAGAAATACCGCGCCTGACCCCCGGGCAGGCGTAGCGTTTCGAACAGATGTGGCCAGCTTGCCCGGTGGGTCGAGACCTCGATCAGGGTGAAGTTGAACAAATCCTGCGGCGTGTCGATCTGCGCAGCCAATTCGGGCGGGGCCACGGGATACAGCCTTTCACGCACCAGTTCATCGCTTTCCGTGCCAAAGAGGTTTGGATTGCCAAACACAATCTGAAGATCGGTGAAACGATTGCTGAAATCAGCGTCCAGATTGCCGGTCGACAGCGACAGGTTGATATGGGGATTTTGCGTGTGAAAATCGGGCAGACCCCCGGCCAAAACCCCATGAGCGAACAGAAGAACCGACTGCACGTAAAGCCGCTGTTCGCGTGTTTCGCCGAACAATCCGGTCGTTGCGGTTTCCAGCATCAGCAGTGATTGCTGCACCGATGGCAGATAGGCGCGTCCGGTCTCGGTCAGGGTGACGGAATGCGCATGGCGGTGAAACAGAGGGGTGCCCAATTGCGTCTCGAGAGCCTTGACCTGTTGGCTGACGGCGGCGGCGGACATGTTTAATTGGGCTGCCGCGCGCGCAAAGCTTTCGGTTCGCGCGGCGGCCTCGAACACGCGCAGCCAGTTCAGCGATGGGATACGGCCTGCCATGGCAGTTAGACTAAGCTGAACTTAGCCTGACGGGCAAGAACCTGTGCTCTGCCATTAATGACGCATCAACTAGGCTGCAATCACATGCAGTAAGGAGGAGCGCGCATGTCTGACCCTGTCTCAATGGCTCAAACCGCCCTGACGCCCGAACAATCCGCTCAGTATTGGGAGGATGGGTATTTGTTTCCCCTGACCGTTTTCACGGGCACGGAAACGGCCGCCCTGCGGGCCGAGTTCGAACAGATTGAGCGGGAATGGCTGGATGCCGATCTGCCCTTGCCGTTGAACACCTATAAGCGGGTCAATTCGCATCTTGTAATGCCTTTGGCCGCCCGCGTTGCCATGGACCCCCGTGTTCTGGATCTGGTCGAGGGCGTTTTGGGCCCCGATATCATGATCTGGTCAGCCGAATTTTTCGTCAAGGAACCGCGGACAGCGCACACGGTCGGTATGCATCAGGACCTGACCTATTGGGGTATGGGCGAGACGCCGGATCAGGTTACGGCCTGGATCGCGCTTTCGCCTGCGACGCCTGAAAGCGGCTGCATGGATTTTGTGCAGGGCAGCCATAAGAACCCGATCCTGCCGCATAACGACACCTATTCTGACACGAACCTTCTGTCACGCGGGCAAGAGATCGCCGTGGAGGTGCTGGAGGAGGACAAAACCCGGATAGAGCTGTCGCCGGGGCAAATGTCGCTGCATCACGGTTTAACGATCCACGGGTCAGGACCGAACAGCTCGAACGACCGGCGCATCGGGTTGGCGATCCGGTATCTGAACCCCAATGCCAAACAATTGGTGGCCGAAAAGGACTATGCCATGCTGGCGCGAGGGCGCGACGGGCAGAGCAATTTTGTTCCCGTTCCCTCGCCCAACAGTTTGTTTTCAGCAGAATCGCTGGCTCTGTACGACCAGGTGCGGCGCGACCAGAGCAAGGCTTTGGCCGAGGGCGCGCAGGCGGATGTGCCGCTGTACGGTTAGCGACCGACCCCGGAATAGCTCTTGAACCCGGCCTTCAGGGCCATGTCGCGGGAATAGATGTTGCGCAGGTCGACCATTCTGGCCGAGGTCATCGAGGCCGCCATATCGCCGAGGTTCAGGGCGCGGAACTCGTTCCACTCGGTCAGCAGCACGACCGCATCCGCATCCTTTGCGGCGGCATAAGGATCGTCGAACCAGTCGACACCGGGCAGCAGGGCCTCGCCTTCGGCGCGGCCTTGCGGATCGACGACGCGGACACGGGCACCGCCCCCGATCAGGGCGGGCACGATGGTCAATGAGGGCGCGTCGCGCATGTCGTCGGTGTTGGGTTTGAAGGTCACGCCCAGCACCGCGATGGTCTTGCCATTGAAACTGTCGTCGCAGGCATCCCGGATCTTGTCGATCATCCGGTTTTTTACACCGTCATTGACCCGAATGACCGTCTCGGTGATTTGCATCGGATAGGCGTGATCCTGTCCAATCCGCGCCAGCGCGTTGGTATCCTTTGGAAAGCATGATCCGCCATAACCGGGGCCAGCATGCAGAAATTTATTGCCGATCCGGCCATCCAGACCGATGCCGCGTGCCACTTCCTTGACATCACCGCCCACACGTTCGCACAGGCCCGCGATTTCGTTGATAAAGGTGATCTTGGTCGCCAGAAATGCATTGGCCGCGTATTTGATCATCTCGGCGCTTTCCAGATCGGTCGTCAGGATCGGAAAATCACGCAGGTAGAGCGGGCGGTAGATATCGGCCATCACCCCGGCGGCCCGGTCGTTTTCGACACCGACAACCACCCGGTCGGGCCGCATGAAGTCATCAATGGCGGCCCCTTCGCGCAGGAATTCCGGGTTCGAGGCGACATCGAATTCGGCCTGCGGGTTGGCGGCGGCGACCACCTGTTGAACTTGACGGTTGGTGCCCACGGGAACAGTGGATTTCGTGACAATCACGGTATACCCGGTCAGCGCATTGGCGATCTCTTCGGCGGCGGCCATCACATAGGTCAGGTCTGCATGCCCGTCGCCGCGCCTGGTCGGGGTGCCCACCGCAATAAACACAGCGTCCGCCCCATCTACGGCAGCGGCGAGGTCGGTGGTGAAACTCAACCGTCCCGAGGCGACGTTCTTGGCCATCAGCACGTCCAGACCGGGCTCATAGATCGGAACTTCGCCCGTCTGAAGCATCTCGATCTTGCCTTCGGCCTTGTCTACGCAAACGACGTCATGGCCAAAATCCGAAAAACAGACCCCCGACACGAGCCCCACGTACCCTGTGCCGATCATTGCAATACGCATGTATCAATATCCTTCTTCGGAAACCGCCTTGTGGCGCATTCATTCAGGAAAGTTTCGCCGGTTTCAATGCCCAGCCGTGACCTTGGGTTGCATTCCGAGGTATCTTGCTGTTTCTGAGTCTGCGATCAAGCAGATAGAATGTGTGGAATGGACCGATGACAAAAACAGCATTAATTACCGGCATCACTGGGCAGGATGGCTCTTACTTGGCCGAGTTTTTGCTGGAAAAAGGATATGAGGTGCATGGTATCAAGCGCCGTGCCTCGTCATTTAACACGCAGCGGATCGACCATATCTATCAGGACCCGCATGTGCCGAATCCACGCCTTCATCTGCACTATGGCGATCTGAGCGACACGTCGAACCTGACCCGGATCATCCAGCAGGTGCAACCGGATGAGGTTTATAACCTGGGAGCGCAATCCCACGTGGCGGTCAGCTTTGAGTCGCCGGAATACACTGCCGATGTGGACGCCATCGGAACCCTGCGCCTGTTGGAAGCGATCCGCTTTCTGGGGCTGGAGGAGAAAACCCGGTTCTATCAGGCCTCGACTTCGGAGCTTTACGGTCTGGTTCAGGAAATTCCGCAGCGTGAGACAACGCCGTTCCATCCGCGCTCACCCTATGCGGTGGCCAAGCTTTATTCTTATTGGATCACGGTGAACTACCGTGAAGCCTATGGCATGTATGCCTGCAACGGAATCCTCTTCAATCACGAAAGCCCACGCCGGGGCGAGACATTTGTCACCCGCAAGATCACGCGGGGGTTGGCCAATATCGCGCAGGGTCTGGAAGAGTGTCTGTATATGGGCAATATCGACAGCCTGCGGGATTGGGGTCACGCCAAGGACTATGTGCGTATGCAGTGGCTGATGTTGCAGCAGGACACGCCAGAGGATTTCGTGATCGCAACCGGGGTGCAGTATTCGGTGCGTCAGTTCATCGAATGGTCAGCGGCCGAACTGGGCGTGACGCTGGCGTTTTCGGGCGACGGCGTGGATGAGATTGCCACTGTGGTCTCGGTCGAAGGCGCGGATGCGCCTGCATTGAAGGCCGGGGACGTTGTGATGCGGATCGACCCGCAATATTTCCGCCCGGCTGAAGTGGAAACTCTGTTGGGCGATCCGTCAAATGCCAAAAACAAACTGGGGTGGGAGCCCGAGTTGACCGTTCAGGAAATGTGCGCCGAAATGGTGCGTGAGGATTTGAAGACCGCCAAACGCCATGCCTTGTTGAAAGAGCACGGGTATGACTTGCCGGTCAGTCTGGAAAATGGCTGAGGAGCGGGGCATGCGAAAGATCTATGTTGCCGGACATCGCGGCATGGTCGGTGGCGCGATCCTGCGTCGGTTGCAAGGCCGTAAAAAAGCAGGTGAAGCGCTTGAGCTCATCACCCGCACCCATGCCGAGCTTGATCTGACCGATCAGGCGGCAGTTCGCGACTTCATGCAATCCGAACGCCCCGATGTGGTGGTGCTGGCCGCCGCCAAGGTTGGGGGCATTCATGCCAACAACACCTATCCAGCGGATTTCATTTACGAAAACCTGATGATCGAGTGCAATGTGATCCATCAGGCTTTTGCTGCAGGGGTTCAGACCCTATTGCAACTGGGCAGTTCCTGCATCTACCCGCGCGCGGTTCCGCAACCCATGCGCGAAGATGCCCTGCTGACTGGCGTGTTGGAGCCGACAAATGAACCCTATGCGGTCGCCAAGATCGCGGGGATCAAGCTGTGCGAAAGTTACAACCGGCAGCATGGGGTCGACTACCGCTCGGTCATGCCGACGAACCTTTATGGTCCGGGTGACAATTTCCACCCCGAGAACAGCCATGTGCTGCCCGCCCTAATCCGCCGCTTTCACGAGGCCAAGCGCGACGGGCTGGATGAGGTGGTGATCTGGGGCACTGGCAAGCCCCGGCGCGAATTCCTGCATGTGGACGATATGGCCGAGGCCTCGTTGTTCGTGCTCGACCTGCCGCGCGATATTTACGAGGCCAATACCCAGCCGATGCTGAGCCATATCAATGTGGGCTGTGGTGAAGATATCTCGATCGCGGAACTTGCCGCACTGGTGGCGCGGACCGTGGGGTATGACGGGCGGATTTCACAGGATAGCAGCAAGCCGGACGGGACAATGCGCAAGTTGATGGATGTCTCGCGGCTGGCCGACATGGGATGGCGCGCGCGGGTCGGGCTGGATGACGGTATTCGCGAAACCTATGCGTGGTTTCTGGATCAGTCTCAGACGCAAATCCGCGCGAAGTAACCGCCCGACAGATTGCCGGGCGGCCTTAGGATCAAAACCAGCGACCGATGGCGACAGCGCCAGGGGCGACCATGGCTGCGCCTGAGGTGAACGATTGCACCTTATAGCTGACCTGCGTCGTGCTTGGGGTGCCCCACGCAGCAAAGCGTTTTGTGTCGCCGCCATCACCTGACAACGCGGGAACAGAACCCGCCGCAAAGGGCATTGGAAAGGTCCAGGTGGCTTCGGCGCTGGTGAACCCCCCGCCTGTCGCCGTGGTGCAATCCGTCGGGTTTAGCCGGGCTGTGCAAATTTGGGTGCCATCTGCAAAACGGACATAGTCGCCATTCACGTTTGAACCCCGTTCGATCACTGCGCCCGTTGGGGTGCCTGCGTTTTCTTGCACCGAGCCCAAAAGGTTGCCGGGACCATAACCATAATCTGCCCGCATCAAGCGGCCGGTTGTGGTGTCACTGGCGTTTTGCTGGATCGCGGTACCGGATGCAGTGCCGGTTGCGGGGTCCAAAGCCAACGCGTCGCTCCAGTTGCTGCCATCCGGGGAAACTTTGATCGTAAACCCAGTGGTTCCGGTCAGACCCATCTCGGCATGACCGGTCCATTCCGACTGGAACAGCAGCGACGCGGTCTCGCCCGCCGCCGCCTTGTTGATCTTCATCTGATGACCAGCGCCATCATGGCTCAGTAGCGTGGCAGCTGCCCGCACCGCAAGTTTGTTGGTATCGTCATACGAAGTTCCTATGCCTACGCCGTTCAGATTTTGCGTACCGGCGGGCGGGGCTATCCAGCTCGACCCGTCCCACGATTTGAGGATGCCATCACCCTGATCCCAGGCGCGCCATCCCAAGCTCGGGTCAAAAAACACCCAGCCATTGTCCAGCCATGCAGCCAGCTTGCCGCCCTGTCCCGCCCAATCGCCGGTGGGCGCGGCACCCAAAGCGTGGATGTCACCCTGCGCGGGTGTCGCAGGCGGGGTAACAGCATCGGTTGCGATAAGGCTGAGTTGCACGACCAGATCCAGATGGCGCAGAGCTTCGTTGTGGGTGACATGCTTTTGCGCCTGCGATGGCTGGATAAATGGCAGGTTCAAACGGGGTGAGTTCTGTGACATTGGGCGCGCCCTCCTGTGGTTGTCGGTCCGGCATTCACTGCGCGCCACAATGAGATTAAGCGCATGAATCCCGTGTGACCGGCACGCACGGCGGCGAAACCAGTTGGTAACTTCCAGTTTGCAAGCAGATGTTGGTTAGTCGCGGGCGTAGATGTCTTCGTATCGGATGATGTCGTCCTCACCCAGATACGAGCCTGTCTGCACCTCGATCAGAACCATCGGAACCTTGCCCGGGTTCTCCATCCGATGGACCGCGCCCAGCGGGATGTAGACCGATTGGTTTTCCGAGACCAGACGCACCTCGTCATCAATCGTGACTTTCGCCGTTCCTTCCACAACGATCCAGTGCTCGGACCGATGGTGATGCGATTGCAAGCTTAGCGCGGCGCCGGGATGCACGTGGATGCGTTTGACCTGAAAGCGGTCGCCGATCACCAGGCTTTCGAACCAGCCCCAGGGGCGATGATCCACCGGCAGGGATTCTGCCTGCTTCGCGCCCTTTTCCTTCAGGGCGGCCACAGCTTTCTTCACGTCCTGCGCCCGATCCATACTGGCCACAAGAACGGCGTCTGGCATTGCAATGGCGATCATGTCTTGTACCCCCAACGCGACTACTTCCTGCGCCGAGGATTCCGAGCGGATCAGCACGTTCTGACAGTCGATAGCGGTCGCCTCGCCTGCAGTTGCGACCCCTTGCGCGTCTGGTTCTCCCAACTCGTGAACAGCAGACCAACTGCCGACATCGGACCAGCCTGCGGCATAGGGCACGACGCTCAGGTTCGGGGCTTTTTCCATGACGGCGTAGTCGATCGAGATATCCTCGACCTGCGACCAAGCCTCGGGGTCAAGGCGCAAGAAACCAAGGTCCGTTTTGGCGTTCGAGACTGCGGCGCGCACAGGGTCCATCAATTGGGCCGCATGGCCTTCAAAGGCTGCGATGATATCGCGGACCGCAAACAAGAAGATGCCCGAATTCCACAGATAGCTGCCATCCTGCAACATGGATTGTGCGCGGGCCAGGTCGGGCTTTTCAACAAACCGTTCCAGTGGAACAGCTTGGCCCTCACCGGTCGGTGCATGGCTGAGTTTCAAATAGCCATAGCCGGTTTCGGGGCGGTCGGGCTGAATACCGAATGTGACCAAATCACTGCGAGTGGTGATTGCGTCCACACCGGCTGCAACGGCCGTATGAAATGCCAGTTTGTCCGGAACCACATGATCGGACGGGGCGACCAGCATCACCGCATCGGGGTCGCTGGCGTGCAGATAGAGCGCGGCGGCCAGAACCGCCGGGGCGGTGTTGCGCCCTTCGGGTTCGATCAGAATGGGGCCGGGATCAATGCCGATTTCCGCCAGTTGTTCGGGCACCACAAAGCGAAAAGCATCATTGGTCAGAATCAATGGCTTGGCATAAGGGACATCCGCAGGGCCACGCATCCGCTCGGCACAATCCTGCAACAGGCTTGTCGCGCCGATCAGGGGCACGAATTGCTTGGGATAGCTCTTGCGCGACAAGGGCCACAGTCGAGTCCCCGCCCCACCGCAAAGAATCACGGGATAAATCGTAGTCATCAATATCTGCCTATTAGCGCGTCGCGCCTATATTGCGCGTCTTGCGATCAAAGGAAAGAGTGGCCGATTACTGGGCCGCCTGATCCGTCGCAACAATGTCATGCAGATATTCGCGCAGATCGTCGCGCAGATCCGGGCGGGCCAGAGCAAAGGCCACGGTGGCTTGCAGGAACCCGGACTTGGAACCGCAGTCGAACCGCTGGCCTTCAAACTTGTAGCCAAAGACGGGAACTCCGTTGCCGATATCTTCTGCAATGGCGTCAGTCAGCTGGATCTCGCCGCCGCTGCCTTTCTTCTTTTGGTTGAGGTTGTAGAGAACCGACGGCCCAAGAATATAGCGCCCGATCACAGCCAGATTCGACGGGGCTTCTTCGGGTTTTGGTTTCTCTACCATGCCGCGCGCGCGCACAACCGATCCGATGTTTTCACCGACATCCAGAACACCGTAAGATTTTGTTTTCTCTTGCGGAACTTCCATCGCGGCAACCATATTGCCGCCGGTTTCCTCATAGGCTTCGACCATCTGTTGAAGGCAAGGTTTGTCCCCCGCAATCACATCGTCGGGCAGCATAACGGCAAAGGGCTCATCCCCGATCAGGCGGCGGGCGCACCAGACTGCGTGCCCAAGACCAAGTGCTTTGTGCTGACGAATATAGGCAATCGCGCCGCTTTCCATATTGGTGGCATTCAGCGCTTCCAGCAGATCATCCTTACCCTTGGCTTTCAATTCCTGTTCGAGGATGTGGTTGTGATCAAAGTAGTCTTCGAGGGCGGATTTCCCGCGTGACGTGACAAAGATGAATTCCGTAATTCCGGCTGCCCGGGCTTCGTCGATCGCGTATTGAACCAGCGGGCGATCCACCAGAGTCATGATCTCTTTTGGGACGGATTTCGTCGCAGGCAAAAAGCGGGTACCAAGTCCCGCTACCGGGAAAATTGCTTTGGTGACCTTGCGTGCCATAGTACCTCTCAAGTTCAATCTATAGTGCCGGAAATTCCGTCAAGTGCCCACGGCGAGTTCATAGGCGGTGCGGCCGGAATGTACAACGTCAACACTCGTGTCAAATAACCAATCGCCGACAAGCGTGCCACTCAGACGGCAGGAAGTCAAAACGATCCGATGTCAAAGGTGCGCGCCGGGCGAATGAGTTCCAACGGTTTGGAAACAATCTTACTTATTTGAGTTAAACTAGTGCTGAATTATTAGTTAATCTTGCCTGCAAATTAAGCAGGGTTTGAATACGCCCGAAGTCAGCATTCTGACTTCGGGCCGGGTATCACCCATTGGCCATGATGGCATCCAACGGGTCGTGTTCGGCGACAAAGTGGTCAGGACGAACTTCGCTGAGGCTGGGAACATAGTCGGTCTCACCGGCAGACAAACGGCTGGGCAAAAAGCGCAGCGCGGCTTTGGGGTCCATGGGTGAGGGCAGCTCTCCTGGCAGTTTCAGCCGCTGACGGGTGCGTTCCACATCCGGGTCAGGGATCGGAACGGCCGAGATCAGCGACTTGGTGTAGGGATGGATCGGGTCCGAGCAGATCACCTCGCCATCGCCCAGCTCCACGATCCGACCCAGATACAGCACCATGATCCGGTTCGACACGGCGCGTACCACCGACAGATCGTGGCTGATGAAGATCATCGACAGACCGAACTCCTGCTGTAACTCGCGCAGCAATTCGACGATCTGCGCCTGAATGGACACGTCCAAGGCCGAGACTGCCTCATCGCAGATGATCAGCTTGGGTTTGTTGATCATCGCGCGCGCGATGCCGACCCGCTGGTTCTGACCGCCCGACAACTCGTGCGGATAACGGTTGATCATGTTGGCATTCAGGCCCACACGTTCCATCATTTCGCTGACCATCTGCTTGCGCTCGCGGTCCGTCAGATCGGGGCGATAGGTCTTGAGCGGCTCGGCGATTGAGGCCGAGATTGTCATGCGCGGATCGAGGCTGGCCAGTGGGTCTTGAAAGACGATCTGCAAGTCCTTGCGGTACTTGTTCAGCTCGGCGCGTTTCAGACCCACAATGGGATGGCCCAACCAACTGACATTTCCACCGCTGGGTTCGATCAGTTGTAATACGGCGCGCGCCAGCGTGGACTTGCCGCAGCCGGATTCGCCCACAACACCCAGAGTTTCACCCTTGCGGATGTCAAAGCTGACGCCATCGACAGCCTTGAGCGGCACTTTGCGGCCGAACAACCCGCCTTTGACGTTGATCGGGAAATGCACCTTGACGTCATCGACCTTGAGCAGCGGTTCTTCGACCTTCTCCAACGCCTTGGGCGCATCGCCCGCATCAATGCGCGGCATCGCATCGAGGAGGGTGCGGGTATAGTCGTGCTGCGGGTCGCGGAAGATTTCGCGGGTGTCTCCGGCTTCGACAAATTCGCCCATGCGCATGACTTGAATGCGGTCGCACATACGGGCGACTACGCCCATATCATGGGTGATAAGGGCAATGGCGGTGCCTTCGTCTTTTTGCAGGCGCACCATCAGGTCCAGAATGTCGGCCTGAACGGTCACGTCCAGCGCCGTGGTGGGCTCATCCGCGATCAGCAGCTTGGGATTGCACAGCATCGACATGGCGATCATCACGCGTTGGCGCATCCCGCCGGACAGTTCGTGGGGGAACTGGTCCAGTCGCCGCGCGGCCTCAGGGATACGGACGCGGTTCAGCCAGTCCAGGCAGCGGGCCCGCGCCTTCGCGCCTTGCAACCCTTCATGCACCTGCAGAACCTCGCGCATTTGCTGGCCTATCCGAAGATGCGGGGTAAGTGCCGTCAACGGGTCCTGAAAGATCATGCCCACGTCAGAGCCACGGATCTTGTTCAGGCGGTTGATCGGCAGGTTCAGGATTTCGGTGCCGTTCAGAGTGGCCGACCCCAGCGCCCGTCCTGCGGGTGGTAGCAAGCCCATCGCGGCCATGAAGGTTTGGCTTTTGCCCGACCCGCTTTCGCCCACGATGCCAAGGCATTCGCCGGGGTTGATGTCGAAGCTGATGCCTTTGACGGCCTCGACCACGCCATCGGGGGTGTCGAATTGGACCTTCAGGTCTTTTACGGAAAACAGGCTCATATCAGCGATCCTTCGGGTCCAGAGCGTCACGCAGACCATCCCCGATGAAGAACATCGTGATGATGATGGCGACGTAGAAAGTCAGCGGGAACATCAATTGCCACAGGGTGCCATACCCCATGGTTCCCGCCCCTTCCGCGATGAGACGACCCAGCGAGGTGTACGGTTCTGAAATCCCCAGCCCAAGGAACGAGATAAAGCTCTCGGTCAGGATCATTTCAGGCACCAGAAGCGAGGCATAGACGATCACAACGCCCAGCAAGTTGGGCAGGATATGGCGGTACATGATGGTAAATTCGCTGACACCTGCGGCGCGGGCGGCCTCGATAAACTCGCGGTTCTTCAGGGTCAGGGTCTGACCCCGTACGATCCGCGCCATGGTCAGCCAACCAACCGCGCCAAGGGCGATGAACAGCATGAAGAAGGATCGACCCGCCACGACAAGCAGCAGAATAATCACCAGAGTTGCCGGGATCGCCAGCAAGATGTCGACAAAGCGCATCATGACGCTGTCGGTCCGGCCACCGATATAGCCGGCGGCGATGCCATAGCAGGTGCCAACGATCAGCGCTGTCGCTGCACCGATCAGACCGACTAGCAGCGATGTGGTGGTGGCCTGAATGACGCGGCTGTACAGATCGCGCCCCAAGTCATCGACGCCAAAGAAATGGCCGGTTTCGACTGAGGGCATACCCATGCCCTGCACGTCACCCATAACGTTCCAGTCGATCTCCTCATTGTTCCAGACCGCGAAGTAGGGCCCGAAAAGGGTGAACAGAACGATCAGCGCCAGAATGATTACGCTGGCCATCGCGGCCTTGTTGCGCACAAAACGCATCCGTGCGTCTTGCCACAGTGAACGCCCCTGAATGACCGTGTAATCGGTGATATCTTCGGCCAGATGGGCGGCTTTTTGAGATTTTCCAAGCATGTTTCGCCCCTTAGTACCGGATTTTCGGATCGAACCAGGCATAGGCCAGGTCGGTCAAAAGGTTCACGATGACGGTCAGCGCGCCATAGAGGATCGTGACCCCCAAGAGCACCGCATAGTCACGCGAGAGGGCCGAGCCGACATAGGCTTGCCCCAGACCGCCGGTTGAGAAATAGATGTCAACGAAGACCGAACCCGTCAGAACATAGACGAAGACCGGTCCCAGATAGGACACCACCGGCAAAAGCGTCGGTTTCAGCGCATGGCGCCAGATCACGGTTCTGGTCGGCAGTCCTTTGGCCCGCGCGGTGCGGATGAAGTTCGAGTTCAGAACCTCGAGCATAGACGATCGCGTGATCCGCGCGATCGAGCCGATATATGAGGTCGCGAGCGCGATAACGGGCATGATCAGATATGGCCATTGCCCTCCGTTCCAGCCACCGCCCGGCAGCCAACCCAGCCAAAGGGTGAAGGTCAAGATCAGGATCGGGCCCATGATGAAGTTCGGCAGCGCCTGAGCTGCAATGCCCAGACCGACAGCGAAATAGTCGATCCAGCTATTGTGCTTGATGGCCGCCGCAATCCCCAGCCCCACACCAATCGTGGTGGCAAACAGGAACGACAGGGACCCATAGGTCAGTGAGATCGGGAAACCTTGGGCGATGATATCATTCACATCGCGATCCTTGAACTTGAAGGATGGCCCGAAATCGAAATGCACCACGATGTTATACAGATAGTCCCAAAGCTGCTTCCACAGCGGCTGGTCCAGCCCATAGCGTGCCTCGATATTGGCCAGAACCGCGGGCGGCAGGGGCCGTTCCGAGGTAAAGGGCCCACCGGGCGCGAAGTGCATCAGAAAAAAACTGGCGACGATCAGCAAAAGGATCGTCGGAACGGCGACCAATAGCCGCCGGATAATATAGGCAAGCATTTCATGCCCCCAATTATTGGCTGTGCCCCAAAGCGGTCCTTGGGGCACAGCGGGATCTAAAGGTGATTACTCGGCTGTTTTGTAGAGGTTTTTGGAGTACCAGTTCTGCTCTACGTTATTGACCGGCCAGTTCCCCACATCGCTGTCCATCATATAAACGCCAGCATAGTGATAGATCGGGATGACGGGGGTCTCTTGCGCGATGATACGCTCGACCTCGGTATAAAGCGGCGCGGCATCGTCTGCGGTTTTGGCAGAGGCCAGCAGTTCATCAACTTTGGCGTTGTTGTACTTGCCGTCGTTATAGCCCGAATCGGACTGCAACAGGTCCAAGAAGGTCGAGGCTTCGTTATAGTCGCCACACCATGCGCCACGGGCCAGATCGAAGTTCTGGTTGCCGCGCTCTTCCAGGAACACTTTCCATTCCATGTTGGCCAGCTCGGCGTTCACGCCCAGTTTCTGTTTCCACATCTGGCTCAGCGCCACGGCAACTTTCTTGTGCGCTTCTGACGTGTTGTAGACCATCTCGAAGCTCAGCGGATTGTCTGCGCCATAACCAGCCTCGGCCAGCAGTTCTTTGGCCAGTTCGTCCCGTTCGGCTTGCGACATCGACGCCATTTCGACGTCCGGAACGGTGAAGCCTGCGGTTGCTTCGGGTGCGAAAGTATATGCCTGCGGCTGACCGCCTGCCATGATGTTCTCGGTGATGATCTTACGATCGACAGCAAGCGACAGGGCCTGACGGACATTCGGGTCTTTGAACGCTTCCGGACCACCTTCGGACAGGTTGAACGTGTAATAATAGTTGCACAGACGCGGGAAGCTGATCGCCTCTTCCGGGTGCTCTTTTTGCAGGCGCGGGAACTGGCCTGCGGGCACTTCGGTGCGGTCCAGTTCACCGGCCAGATAGCGGGTCAGGGCCACGTTTTCGTCGTTAATGACCAAGGCCACGACTTTTTCGATAATCGTGTTGTCGTTGTCCCAGTACATCTCGTTGCGCTCGCGAACCGAGCGTTCCTGCGGCAGATGCTCGGTCAGAACATAAGCACCGTTCGACACGATGTTGCCGGGCTTGGTCCAGGCGTCGCCGAACTCCTCAATCACTTTCTGCGGGGCAGGGAAGGTGGTCGCATGCGTGGTCATCTGCGGGAAATAGGACAGCGGCGCGCTAAGTTTTACTTCCAGCGTGTGGTCGTCGATGGCTTTGACGGCCAGATCGTCAACCGGCTTTTCGCCTGCAATGATCTCGGACGCGTTCTCGATCGACATCAGCTCCATGTACCACGCATAGGGCGAGGACAGCGCGGGATCGACGGCACGTTTCCAGGCGTAAACGAAATCGCCAGCTGTAACCGGATCTCCATTGGACCATTTGGCATTGTCGCGCAGGGTGAAGGTATAGACGTCCTTGGCATCATTGGTGGTGAAGCTGGTGGCAACACCCGGCACCAGATTACCGTCTTCGTCCTGGTTCATCAGACCTTCGAACAGATCGCGGACGATCTCGGCGCCCGAAACATCCTCAACTACCTGCGGATCGACCGAGCTGTGCTCGTCCAGAATGCGATAGGTGAACGTCTGGTCATCGGCCAACGCTTCGCCCGTGGTCGGGTGGGTCCCGGCGGCAAAAGCCGCGCCGGTGATCATGGTCGAGGTCAGCAGACCTGCCAGAGATGTCCGAATATACTTGTTCATATTGTTAACTCCCATTTTTTGAAGGCAAGGCGCACGCAGCCGATCAGGGCGGCCCGTTGCCACCTTGATTGCCCGACCAGAAAGCGGCCCGGAACAGGTTCAGATTTTGCTTTGTCAGATCGCAATGAACACCGCGTCACTGGGTTTCGGTTTGCAGTCAGGAATGTTGTTGCGAAAGTCGCCTTTCACTGGGGCAGACGTTGGCATTATTTCAAAAAAGGTTAAAGCCTTTGCCTGCAAATTAGGCAACCTTAGGTGGATTGTGAATGAAACCGAGAGGTCGCAGGCAATAAAATGGCGAAACTTCACGTGTTCTTGACACTTTCGTGAAGCGCGGGGCTTGGACTTGACCTGAAGTCTTTGCATTTCCCTCACGTCACCTGATCCAAAAATGCGAATCGCTCCTGAATACATCTGTCCGTCTTGTGATCCAGCAATCAGGCGCTTGGGCCTTGGCACCGCGCACGACAGAGTATAACAGGGCGCATCCCGGTCGCAGCCTACCCGGGTATCAAAACAAGGGTTCAAAATATGAAAACGATCGTAATCTGCTCGGGCGGGCTGGATTCGGTATCTTTGGCGCATATGGTTGCGCAGGATCACGAATTGGCGGGCCTGATCTCTTTCGACTATGGCCAGCGTCACCGCAAAGAGCTGGACTATGCCGCGTTGTGTGCACAGCGCCTTGGCGTGTCTCATGACATCATCGACCTCCGCCCTGTGGGTGCGGTTCTGACCGGCTCGGCCCTGACCGATGATGTGGATGTGCCCGACGGGCATTATGCCGAGGACAGCATGAAAGTGACCGTGGTGCCCAACCGCAATGCCATCATGCTGACCGTCGCATTCGGTGCCGCCGCCGCCCGTGGTGCGGATGCTGTGGCCACTGCCGTGCATGGCGGGGATCACTTTATCTATCCCGATTGCCGCCCGGCCTTCACCGAGGCCTTTGAGGCGATGCAGAAACTGGCGCTGGATGGCTATGCCGATGTCTCGCTGTTCACGCCGTTCGTGCATCGCAGCAAGGCCGATATCGTGACCGAGGGCGCACGGGTGAACACCCCCTTCGCGCAGACATGGTCCTGCTACAAAGGCGGAGATCATCACTGCGGGCGCTGCGGCACCTGCGTGGAACGGCGCGAGGCGTTCCATCTGGCCGGCATCCCGGACCCGACCACCTATGACGACCCTGATTTCTGGGTGGCGGCCACGGCACAGAAGGAAAGCGCCTGATGTATCGGATCACCAAGGAATTCCACTTTTCTGCCTCGCACCAACTGACCCATCTGCCCGACGATCACCAATGCGCGCGGATGCATGGGCATAATTATGTGGTCGAGGTCGAACTGGCCGCCAAGGACCTGAACGCTGACGGGTTTGTCCGCGATTATGGCGAGCTGAAGCCGCTCAAGACCTATATCGACGAGACGTTTGATCATCGCCATCTGAACGATGTGATGAACATCCTGACCACGGCCGAGAATATGGCGCGTCATTTCTATGACTGGTGTGCTGCCCGTTGGCCGGAAACCGCTGCCGTGCGGGTCAGCGAAACTCCTAAAACATGGGCCGAGTATCGCCCATGACCCGCCTGCGCATTGCCGAGATTTTTGGCCCTACGATTCAGGGCGAAGGCGCGCTGATCGGGGAACCTACTGTATTCGTGCGCACCGGCGGATGTGATTACCGGTGCAGCTGGTGCGATAGCCTGCACGCGGTTGATACTGCCTATCGTCATGACTGGGCGGCGATGACCACGGATGCAGTCTGGAGCCGGGTGTGCGATCTGTCAGGCGGGCGGCCTTTGACCGTGTCGCTGTCGGGTGGCAACCCGGCCATTCAGGACTTTGCCCCTCTGATCGCCAAGGGAAAGGTCGAAGGCTATCGGTTCGCCTGCGAGACGCAGGGCTCTATCGCAAAGCCGTGGTTCAGCGATCTGGATACGCTGGTTCTTAGTCCCAAACCGCCCTCCAGCGGGGAGACGGTAGATTGGGCTGCGTTCGACGCCTGCCTGTTGGCCGCTGGAACCGGCCCCAAAACTGTCATGAAAATCGTGATCTTTGATGAGCGCGACTACGATTGGGCCCGTGCCGCGGCGGATCGCTATCCGGCGTTGCCGCTGTATCTGCAACCGGGCAATGAGACGGTCGATCCCACGCAGCCCGTCGATCCGCAATCCCTGTCGGACCGGCTGTTGTGGCTGGTCGAGAAAGTCACCGCAGACGGTTGGTTCACCCCTCGGGTGCTGCCGCAACTGCATGTCCTTTTGTGGGGCAACAAACGCGGGGTCTGAAACCCCATCAGGAGAAGACAATGGAAACCATCTACAGCGATCTGACCCAACTGGGCGGGAAAACCGAACTGCCGACCTCGCCTGAGACTGCAGAACTAGAGCGCGTGCAGAACCCGCAGGCCGATATCGACTATTGCGTGCGGTTCACCGCGCCGGAGTTCACCTCGCTCTGTCCGATGACCGGGCAGCCGGATTTCGCGCATCTGGTGATCGACTATGTGCCCGGCGACTGGTTGGTGGAATCGAAATCGCTCAAGCTGTTTCTGGGCGCGTTCCGCAATCACGGCGCGTTTCACGAAGATTGCACCGTGTCCATCGCGCGCCGTCTGGTCGATTTCCTTGACCCGCGCTGGCTGCGGATCGGCGGGTACTGGTATCCGCGGGGCGGTATGCCGATTGATGTTTTCTGGCAGACGGGGGCTATGCCTGAACATGTCTGGATCCCCGATCAGGGCGTGCCGCCCTATCGTGGGCGCGGCTGACACCGCTCGCGTGGTTGCGCGAAAACCTGACCCGAAAAAGCCTTGAGTAATCGTGTGACTCTGCCGATAGTTGATCCAGATATCGGTATAAGGGCATTTGGGTGTGAGGTATTTCAGTTGGTCGCGGGTGCTCGTGCTGGTTGTGCTTGCACTTGTGTCCGCGCAATCCGTTTTTGCCAGTGACAGTTTTCTGGACCCGCAGGGGCCGATTGCGGCCGTGCAGAAGACTCATCTGCTGCGCGCAACGGCCCTGATCCTGATTGCAGTGATCCCGGTGTTGGTGCTGGTACCTCTGATCGCCTATCGCTACCGCCGTCGCCCCGACACCTCTGCCGCTTACCGGCCCAAATGGGATTTCTCTGGTCCGCTGGAATTTGCCATGTGGGGGGTGCCGGTGCTGATCGTGGCCATCCTGTCTTTCTATTTGTGGAAGGCGACGCACCGGATTGATCCCTATGCCGCGCCGTTTGGAGATCAGCCTGCCGTGAACGTTCAAGTTGTGGGGCTCGACTGGAAATGGCTGTTCATCTACCCCGATCATGGCATCGCCAGCGTCGGAGAATTCGGCATACCCGTGAACCAGCAGGTGGCCCTGACCTTGACGACCGATACGGTCATGCAATCCTTCATGATCCCGGCGCTGGCAGGGCAGATTTACGCGATGCCCGGCATGACAACCAAATTGCATCTGGTGGCCGACACCCCCCGGACCATGCAGGGCGAAAACACCCAATATAACGGCCGTGGGTTCACCAAGCAGAAATTCGTGACGCAAGCGATGCAACCGGGCGATTTTGAGGCCTGGGTCAACAGCGTCCGCACCCATGGCATTCCGCTGACCGATGAGACCTATCAAACATTGGCCATGCGCTCCGACCGCGATGAGGTACAGGCCGCGTTGGGTACGCCGCTCATGCCGCTCAACGCGCTGTATTTCACGCTTGAGGAGGGGGATTTGTTCCACTCGATCCTGCACCGATATCACGGTGGGCAACCGCTACCGACAGATCAGCAACCCGGAACTGCAACCTATGGGCAGGAGGCTGCGCAATGACGTCGGAAGCAGGGGGGCTTATCGGGCGCCTAAGCTGGGATGCGTTCCCGATCGTAGGTCTGATCCAGACGCCGAACGCCAATGAGATCGTGGCCAATGCCGCCGCCGCCGTTGTTCTGGTCGGGGTGGTTGTCGTTGTAGGGCTGCTGACATGGTTCCGCCTGTGGGGGTCCTTGTGGCGTGATTGGCTGACCAGTGCGGATCACAAGAAAATCGGTATCATGTACATCGTCTTTGCGATCGTCATGCTGGCGCGTGGAGTGCTGGAAGGCGTCGTTATGCGCGCCCAGCAGGCTGCGGGGCCGGGGGACGGCTTCCTTGAAGCCGAACATTTCGCCGAGCTTTTCAGCACCCATGGCACGATCATGGTGTTCTTTGTGGCGGTGCCCTTTGTGTTTGGGGTCGCGAACTTTCTGATCCCCCTGATGATCGGCGCGCGTGATGTTGCCTTTCCGGTCATGAACCAGATCGGCTTGGGCCTGACGGTTTCTGCCGGGATGATGTTGATGGTTTCGCTGGTGGTGGGCGCGTTCTCGACCGGAGGGTGGACGGCCTATCCGCCCTATACCGGCGCCGCGTTCAACCCGGGGGTCGGGCCGGATTACTGGATTTGGGCGATTGTCGTATCGGGGATCGGCACCACCCTGACAGGAATCAACTTTGCGGTGACGATCTACAAGCTGCGGGCGCCGGGTATGACCTTCATGCGGCTGCCAATGTATTGCTGGACGATCATTTGCAGCTCGATCCTGATCATCTTTGCAATGCCGCCTTTGGGTGTGGCCGCCTTGATGTTGGCGGCTGACCGGTATCTGGATTTCCACTTTTTCACCAATGACCTTGGCGGCAACATGATGAACTACGCCAATCTTTTCTGGTTGTTCGGCCACCCCGAGGTCTATCTGCTGGTTCTGCCCGCCTACGGGATCTATTCCGAGATTTTCGCCACCTTCTCGGCCAAACGGCTATACGGGTACAACTCGCTGGTCATTGCGACCATGTCGATTGCGATTATGTCCTTTACGGTCTGGCTGCACCATTTCTTTACCATGGGGCAAAGCGCGCTGATCAATGCGGTTTTCGGCATCGCCACAATGCTGATCGCCATCCCGACCGGCGTGAAAGTCTATGACTGGATGGCGACGCTGTTTCGCGGGCGCATCCGGTTTTCGGTGCCGATGCTCTATGGTCTGGCGTTCCTGATGCTCTTTGTGATCGGAGGGCTGTCGGGTGTCATTCTTGCCAATCCGACCATCGACTATCAGGTGCACAATACTCTGTTCTTGGTGGCGCATTTCCACAATGTGCTACTGCCGGGGGTGCTGTTCGGGCTGTTGGCCGGGTATAACTATTGGTTCCCCAAGGCCTTCGGATTTCGCCTGAACGAAACATGGGGCCGGATTTCGGTGGCCCTGTGGACGGTCGGGTTCATGCTGACCTTCCTGCCGCTTTATTTCGTGGGGCTGATGGGGATGCCGCGCCGGTCGTTCAGTTGGGAAGACCCCAGCTTTCACCCTTATATGATCGTGGCTGCACTGGGCTCGCTGGTCATTCTGGCCGCACTTCTGTCGGTTGTCGCGCAGTTGTGGGTCAGTATCAAACAGCGTGAAACCACACGCGTTCCTGTCGGGGACCCATGGGACGCGCGCACGTTGGAATGGTCCATCCCGGCCCCGCCGCCGCCCTATAATTTCGCCGTTATCCCGCAGGTGACAGACCGTGACGACTTTGCCGAAACGAAAGAGCGCGGCGCGGCCTATCCAACGCCGGATGCCTACGAGGATATCCTGCTGCCGCGCAACACAAGCATCGGTTTCATCCTCTGCGTGCTCAGCGGGGTGTGGATGTTCGCACTTGTCTGGTGGATCTGGTGGCTGGCGGCGCTGACTACCGGTCTGATGCTCGTGTCCTTCATCGCCTGGACGTTCAGAACCGATACCGAAGAAGTTATCTCAGCCGAACAGGTGCGCAAGGAACACGAGGCCTGGCTGGATCTGGTCCGCGCAGCGACCCCCGTTGACCGCGATCACGAATATGCGTCGGAAAATCGCGGTCTCGCTCGCCCCGATCTGGAGGTGGCGGCATGAAACGCGCGCCCACTCACAGCTATCCGGGCCTGAATCTTGGTCGCCGCCACCCCGGCGCGGACAAGGCCAGTGAGGTCGTCTCGTTCGGGTTCTGGGTCTTTCTGATGAGCGATCTGGTTTATTTCGGCCTGATGTTCGCCATCTACATCACCATGATCGACGCTCAGGCCGGTGGCCCCGGTCCGCATGAGCTGTTCGATCTGACCAGTATTTTCGCCCAGACGCTGATCCTGCTGACCAGCAGCCTGACGGTCGGGCTGGCAATGCTGGCGCTGAAATACAACCTGCCCCGATCCCGCATCGTGATGTGGTTCGGGATAACGCTGGTCCTTGGCCTCAGCTTTCTGGTGCTGGAACTGCGCGACTTTATGGCCATGGCAGAGAAGGGCGGAGTACCCCAGCGCAGCGGCTTCCTGTCGGCATTCTACGGGTTAGTCCCGCTACACGGGCTGCATGTTGCGGCGGGGTGCCTGTGGTTGATCGTGCTGGGCATACAGCTGCGCGTCTTTGGCCTGACTGATGTGCTGATGTCCCGCGTTGTGCGTCTGGCGCTGTTCTGGCACTTTCTCGACCTGATCTGGATCGGCATCATCACTATCGTCTACTTCGGAGGGCTGACCTATGGATAACCTCACCGAGATGCACCGGCGCGAACGCAGACGCTATGTTGTCGGTTACGGCGGTTCATTGGTGCTGACGCTGATCGTTTTCATCATTGCCTATGTGTTCGGCATTAAAACCACGGGCGTCTACCTGACGATTGGTCTGTTGGGCCTGGCCCAACTGATCGTGCAACTGGTGTATTTCCTGCATATTGATCGCCGCCGCAGCAGCCGCGAGGATTTGGACCTCGTGCTGTTTTCAACGCTTGTCCTGTTGATCATCATCGTGGGCACGGTCTGGATCATGGGCAATCTGTCGGTGCGGATGCATACCTATCCGATGTAGCCCGCGGGGGCCGCGATCAGTCACTGCGTCAGCCACATTCCCAGTACTACCGCCCCCCAGCACAGGGCAAGGCTGAACGCGATGTTGCCAGCGGCCAACACAAGGGTGCGTTCTCGTTTCAGGTCCAGCGTTTGATAGGCAAAGCTAGAAAACGTGGTGAAGCCGCCGCAGAATCCGAATACCAGTCGCCGCGCCTCCTCCCCCATCTCGACTGGCCCGCCGAGAACCCCTATCCAAAGCCCCAGCAACAGGCTGCCCAGCACGTTCACAAACAGCGTTGCAATCGGCAGATCGTGCCGCAGCCGCAAGGCGATCCAATGGCGCAGAACCGCTCCCAACCCTCCGCCGAGGCCAAAGATGGCGTGCAGATAGGCTTCGGTCATCTGGCCCCCTTCACGCCGTGAACGCGCCGCCCGACTGCCTCACCCAACAGGGCTGCGGCAAGGCCTAAGACAATCTCGGACGTGGCAGCATAGACCGCGCCCCATGGGCTAGTTGAGGCGATCGCGGCCAGATCGGCCACGAAAGAGGAAAAGGTGGACAGCCCGCCGCAAAACCCCACAGCTCCCAGATGCAATACATGCGCATGAACCCGGCGCCGGATGGAATAGAGCCAGCCTAGGACGAAACAGGCAAGAACATTGATCCCGAAGGTCGTCGTTACGGCCAAGATACTGGGCAGCGGGACCGACAACCCTTCACGCAGCAGCGAACCTGCCGCGCCGCCGACAAAAACGGCAAGGAACATGCGCCCAATGTTGGGTTGAAGTTTGCTATCAGTCACAGACCCTGCCCAGTTCTTTGTGCCTTTCGGCATACCCACTGGCTGGGGACGGATCAACCATCGACCGCCACTATCACGAATCCGCTGGAACAGGTGACAAATGGCATAAACGCTTGCAACAAAAGATCGAATTGCCCAACTTCCGATGTAACGCAGGCCAGTTCAGGAGAGCCCCAATGATAGTCCGCCGACTCTATTACTTTCTAAGCTGTGTTTGCCTGCCGCTGACCCTGATCCTTGGGTTTGTCTGGTCTCCGATCCATTGGCTGTTGATCTTGCTGATCCCCTACGCAGTGATCGGTCTGTACGACATACTGACGACGAAGCACAATGTTCTGAACAATTACCCGGTGCTTGGGCATTTTCGCTATATGCTGGAGTTTGTCAGCCCCGAAATCCGCCAGTATTTCGTAGAAACGAACGAAAGTGGCCGCCCCTATAACCGAATTGTTCGCGGGTTGGTCTATTCCCGCGCGAAAGGTCAGGTGGACACGCAGGCTTTTGGGACGCAGTACGATATCAATTCCGTGGGTTATCACCGCACCAATCACTCACTCGCCCCCAAACATGTGGACGAAAGCGAAGAGCGCGTTTTGCTTGGCGGTCCGCAATGCTCCCAGCCTTACAATGCTTCGCGCCTGAACGTGTCGGCGATGAGCTTTGGCGCGCTTAGTGCAAATGCGATCAGGGCTCTGAACGGCGGTGCCAAGGATGGAGGATTTGCTCATAACACTGGCGAGGGCGGTTTGTCTCCGCATCATCTGGCCGAGGGTGGGGATATCATCTGGCAGATCGGAACCGGCTATTTTGGATGCCGCTCAGCGGATGGCGGGTTCGACAACGACAAATTCGCCGAAAAGGCCAAAAAGGACGTTGTAAAGGCAATTGAGATCAAACTGTCGCAGGGGGCCAAGCCCTCGCATGGGGGGGTGTTGCCTGCCGCCAAGGTTGATGAGGAGATTGCTGAAATTCGTGGCGTTCCGGTGCACCAGGACGTCATTTCGCCCCCCACGCACTCCGCCTTTGAGGGTCCGACCGGATTGATGCAGTTCGTTAAGCATCTGCGTGAGATGTCGGGTGGTAAGCCGGTTGGCTTCAAGCTATGCATCGGTCGCCCGTCGGAATTCATGGCAATCTGCAAAGCGATGCTTGAGACAGGCATTCTGCCGGATTTCATCACTATTGACGGGTCCGAAGGGGGCACTGGCGCGGCTCCGGTCGAGTTCACCAACCGTCTGGGCATGCCTCTGAACGAGGCATTGATCTTTGTGAACAATTGCCTGCGTGGCGCAGGGTTACGCGACAAGATCCGGGTGATTTGTTCGGGCAAAGTGGCCACCGGTTATGACATGATCGAGAAATTCGCGCTTGGTGCGGATATGTGTAACGCGGCAAGGGCGATGATGTTTGCCATTGGCTGTATTCAAGCGCTGCATTGCAACACCAACCGTTGCCCATCCGGCGTCGCCACGCAGGATCCGATCCGGGGACGTGCGGTGAACGTACCGCAAAAACGCCAGCGGGTACATCGCTATCACGACGCCACTCTGGAAAGCTTCCGCGAAATTCTGGGGGCCATGGGCAAAGAGAAAGTGTCCGAACTGAATCCGGCGGATATCCGGCGTCGTACAGCGGATGAGCGAGAGCACTCATATGCAGAACTCTACGATATCGTGGATGAGGGCGCGTTCCTGGGCGATGCCGTCCCGGACGAGTTTGCGGCCGATTGGAAAATCGCCTCGGCCCAGCATTTCTGATTTTTTTCACAAGCGCGCCAAGGATTGACCTTTTCCATCCGTCTTACTCATCGTGATGCGTATGGAAACATCGGATGAGGATCTGGCCCGGGCGGCGGCAAAAGGCGACGCGGACGCGTTCGCTTCTCTTTTGCGGCGCCACTATGACCGGATTTTCCGGCTGTGTTTCCGGCTGACCGGGCGGGCGGATCAGGCCGAGGACCTGACGCAGGATATCTGCGCCGCGCTACCTTTGAAGGTTCAGGCCTTTCAGGCGCGGGCCAAGTTCACCACATGGCTGTATCGTGTGGTGGTGAATGCGGCAGAGGATGCGCGTCGCCGCGCCACTTCTCACAGTCGCGCCGCAGCAGGGTGGGGCGACGTCGAACAGATGCGCCGGGCCGAAGCGACCGAGGCCGCCGAGGCCGTGGATTGGTTGCAAAGGGCAATGCGCAGCCTGCCGCAGGATTTGCAGGAGACGCTTGCCCTGACCCTTGAGGAAGAGATGACCCACGCGCAGGCAGCTGAGGTTCTGGGCGTGTCTGAAGGGACGGTCTCGTGGCGTATGTCGGACATCCGAAAGCGCTTGCGGGCCATGCGGCAAGAGGAATTGGACCAATGACCGACGATCTTGACCATCTCAAATCGCTGATGGATGCGGCAACACCCGCCCCCGACAGCGCACGCCGGGCGAATAATCTGGACCGGGCACGAAAATCTTTTGCGCGCGCCCAAGGATCTCGCGTCGGCGCACGTCCCACTGTCAAGCGTGGCCCAGTAGCCCGCCTGACAGAAGGAGCGATTTTCATGCTGAATTCCCTGACTAACCGTGGCGTTTTGACCGCTACAACAGCCCTTGGGGCTATCGCATTGGTACTTATTGTCCCGCAGATGCAAACTGGACCGCTGCGCGTGACGGACCAGATCGAAAGCCGGGTTGTTGAACCGGCACCCATCCCTCAGCCGTTGCCACAAGCCGAGGAGCAATTTGCCGACGCTATCGCCGCTGCCCCGCAGGCGCTGAGCAAGCGCGCGGAAGGTGCAAGCAGTGAGCCGACGGTTCGCCTCGGTCGGGACAATGTCGCCGATGTTGCCCGGATCGCCCCGGCGGCACCCGACGTCGTAGTTGCATCAACTCCGAACGCAGAAGCCTTCGCAAACGCCGATAGCAATCCACTGAAAGTCACGGCCGAGGACCCAGTTTCCACCTTCTCGATCGACGTCGACACGGCATCCTATGCGATTGTCCGGTCCTCATTGTTGAATGGACAGATGCCACCAAAAGACGCGGTGCGGGTGGAAGAGATGGTGAATTACTTCCCCTACGCCTATCCGGCGCCCGATGGTGAGGCTCCGTTTCGTCCGACGATCACGGTCAGCCCGACGCCTTGGAACGCGGGAACGCAGCTTGTGCATATCGGTATTCAGGGCGCGCTGCCCCAGATTGCCGAACGTCCGCCGCTGAACCTTGTGTTTTTGATCGACAGTTCAGGCTCGATGCAGGATGCAAACAAGCTGCCGCTGCTTAAACAGTCTTTCCGGCTGTTGCTGTCGGAACTTGGGCCTGAAGATCAGGTCTCAATCGTGACCTATGCGGGCAATACAGGGCAGGTGCTGGAACCGACCCGGGCCACCGAGCGGAGTAAGATTTTGGCGGCGCTAGATAAGCTCGAGGCTGGAGGCGGAACCGCCGGACAAGCCGGGTTGCAACAGGCCTATCAGGTGGCCGAGGAGATTGCGTCGGATGGCGAGGTGACGCGGGTCATTCTGGCAACAGACGGTGATTTCAATGTGGGGCTGTCGGATCCGGACGCTTTGAAGGACTTCATCGCTCGAAAACGCGACAGCGGAACTTATCTAAGCGTTTTGGGCTTTGGACGCGGCAATCTGGATGATGCCACGATGCAGGCTTTAGCGCAGAACGGGAACGGGCAGGCGGCCTATATCGACACGTTGGGCGAGGCGCGTAAAGTGCTGGTCGATCAATTGACCGGCGTGCTGTTTCCGATTGCCAACGACGTCAAAATTCAGGTCGAGTTCAACCCCGCGCAAATCGCCGAATATCGCCTGATTGGCTATGAGACGCGGGCACTTCAGCGTCAGGACTTTGACAATGATGCAATCGATGCAGGCGATATCGGGGCAGGGCACAGTGTGACTGCGATTTACGAAGTCACACCTGTCGGCTCCGACGCGATCCGCAATGGTCCCTTGCGCTATGGCGCGTCTCAGGTGGTCGCGGATGCGGGCGAGGAAATAGGATATTTCAAACTGCGCTACAAGCTGCCCGGATCAGACCACAGCCAGTTGATCGAAAACCCTATTCGTTTCGACCAGGGCGTTGTGCCGGACGATGTCGCGTTTTCCCACGCGATTGCGGGATACGCCCAGGCGCTGCGGGGCGGTGAATATCTGGGCAATTGGTCTTATCCGCAAGCCATCGATATGGCAACGGCGGCACGGGGGGACGATCCGTTTGGATACAGGGCCGAGGCAATCATGTTGATGCGCCTGGCCCAGTCCTTGGCCGATTAGAACGACCTTGGGTTATTGGTCGAGTGTGTGTGTATTCTTCGAACGCTCCACTCGACCGCGTCGCGCATGGTTTTGCCCAGGGCGATATCGAAAGCGTTGACCAGATCCGGGGTTTGTTCACTTTCTGCGATCACGGCTTCCTGAAACGAACCCGACGCTATGATCTTGTCTTCGAACTCGTCGATTATCTTGATGTTCATGCGCACTTCTATGCGAATCGTCGACTCGCCATCGGTGCCGCTGACGACTATGCCCTGAAACTCGCGCAGATCGGGGACGATGACATAATCTGCTCGAAGGCCAACAGTGGACCGTCCAACCGCGGCCACTTTGCCGCTGTTTTCATAGCTTTCAACCATTAGCGCCTGCACGATCAGGGGGGCTCGGTCGACCCACCGCGCGCGGGACAGGTACTGTACTTGCAGATGCGAAGGCTGGATCGCAATCTGATCCGTATTGACCGCCGCCGTTGCGGTCGGCTCTTCTACAACGATCTGTTTCTGTACGCGTGGCAGCGACGATGAAAATGTGCTTTTAGGCGTCAGCAGATACAGGTCGTTGGGCTTTGACGCCTGTTGCAACGTACCCAGCCCGGTGCATCCAGCCAGAACCACTGCCGCCAGAACGAAAGGAAGAAACCTGATCATTGGCGAAACTCCGATGCTTGAGTGCCCAGCAGGAACCGCGCGGGGTCACGTTCAACCTTGTCGACCAGCCGATCCAGAGTGACCACCAAACGTTGGGATTGCTCGATGAACCGGGTGAATTGGGGCAGGCCAACGCGCATGAAATCCGAAATCTGACGGCGATTTTCCTGGACGATTCCGTCAATCGTTCCCAGCAGGTTCGAGGCCGATTCCGACGCGCTGAGGATATCCTCGGAAATCTCGTCCAGCCTGTCGGTGACGCTGGTGACAGTGGTTGCCACCTGATTGGCGGCGTTGCGGATGTCGGCCATGACAGCGCCCACGTCTTCGTTGATCACGCGATTGGCTGAATCAAAGGCGCTCTCGGCTGATGTCAGTGTGCCTTTTGCTGTGTCCATTGCACCGGTGATAGAGCCGAGTGTTTCGTTGGCATTCAGGAAGGTTTCCGTGGCAGTCGCAAGCGCCACGCTGCCTTCATCTGACAGGCCGGACAGATTTTCTGCCAGAGATGAGGCGCGGTCAATAAACGGCCTCAGATCCTGCTGGATAACCTGGTCTGCGGTCTCAAAAGTCGTCTTGGCGCTATCCAGCGCGGCGGCAGCGGATTCAGAGGCCGTCTTGACGCTATTCAGTGTATCGGTTCCGGTGGTCAGAGTGGTCTCGGCCGTATCGGCGAGCTGATCCAGACGTTTGGAGAAGTCCGAAATCTCTCGGGCTGCGCCGCCCAGATCGGCCGAGAGGGATTCGAAATCTGACAGGGTCTTGTCCAGCCGCCCGGTGGCCGAGGCGACGTTGGCCAGAATATCGGAAACGGCCTGTCGGTTTTTTTCGTCTACAACCTCGTTGATGTCTTCAAGCAGGGTGATGGCTTTCTCCATCAACAAAGGCGCGCCTTCGAAGAGGGACTGAATGGCGCTGCGTTTGCTTTGGATCAGGCTGTTCTGCGGTAGGCGTTCTGCGGTTGACGATCCACCGGTCAGTTCCACGAAACTAACGCCGGTCACCCCAAGCGATTGTAATTGCGCAATAGTTTCGGATGTCACCGGGATTTCCGCGTCCACCTCAAGACGGACTCGTACTTTCGAAGGATCGTCCTCATCCAGCTCCAGCGAAATGACCTGTCCGACGGGCAACCCGTTATAGCTGACCCCACCGGCGGCGGAGAGGCCCGAGACATTGTCGAACAGCACCTCATAATACGCGTATTGGCGCGAGATTTCGAATTTGGCGAGCCAAAGGAAGAACCCGAACGCACCAAGAATGCCCGCAAGCGTGAAGGCACCGATCAGGATATAATTTGCTCGGGTCTCCATTGCCTTTACCTGCCTAGCCCTTTTTCTTGTGCCGCGCGTGCCCTTGGGCCGGTGAAATATTCTTGCACCCAAGGATGATCGACTTTGGTCATTTCTTCAATCGGACCTTCAACCAGGACGCGTTTTTCTGCAAGTACGGCAATCCGGTCACAGATGGCATAAAGGCTGTCCAGATCATGAGTTACCATGAAAACGGTCAGCCCAAGCGCGTGTTGCAACTCGCCGATCAGATCGTCATAGGCGGCGGCCCCGATCGGGTCCAAACCGGCGGTGGGTTCGTCCAGAAATACAATCTCGGGGTCCAGCGCCAGCGCACGTGCAAGGGCGGCGCGTTTACGCATCCCTCCGGATAATTCGGACGGAAACTTGCCGCAGCTAAATTGTGGCAGGCCGACAAGGCTGATCTTGAGGTTTCCTAATGCGCACATCAGGCTTTCACTAAGGCCCGTGTGTTCGCGAAGCGGCGCCATGATGTTTTGCAACACGGTCAGAGAGGAAAACAGCGCGCCATCCTGAAACGCAACGCCCCAGCGCTGTTCAATCCGGCGGCGTTCCTGTTCGGGGCCGTTCACAACATCGACGCCCAGAACCTCGATACTGCCAGCGGCCGGTTTGTTTAGCCCGACGATCGTGCGCAGCAGAACGGATTTCCCGGTGCCTGATCCGCCAACGATGCCCAGAACTTCACCGCGCCAGACATCTAAATCCAGATTTTGATGCACGATCTGAGGGCCGAATTGGTTGGTCAGGTTGCGCACGCGGATAACAGCTTCGCGCTGTGTGTCCGTCTTTTGGCTGTGCTGCGGCAAAGTCCCGTCCATGTCAGACACCCATCACCGAAAAGAAGATGGAAAACAAGGCGTCCAACGCGATCACCATAAAAATGGATTGAACCACAGACGCCGTTGTACGCTGCCCAACGCTTTGGGCCGAGCCCTTGACCTGTAACGCCTGCCAGCAGGCAATCACCCCGATCACAAGCGCAAAGAACGGGGCCTTGATCATGCCGATGGCAAATTGCCAGATGCCGGTGTTTTCCTTCAGACGCGTGGCGAACATGCCGGGGCTGACGCCCAGATCGATCCAGCTCATCAATCCGCCGCCGATCAGGGCCGCCATATTGGCAATGAACCCCAGAATGGGCAGCATGACCAGCAATGCCATGACGCGGGGTATGACCAGAACTTCGATCGGATCCAGGCCGAGGGTCCTCATCGCGTCAATCTCTTCTTGCACTTTCATCGACCCGATCGAGGCCGTAAAGGCCGAGCCAGAGCGGCCCGCCACGATGATGGCCGTGAGCAAAATGCCCAGTTCCCGAAGGACCGAGATCGAGATCAACTCGACCACGAAGATCTCGGCTCCGAATTGCTTCAGCTGGGTTGCGCCCTGAAACGCCAGAACCACCCCGATCAGAAAGCCCATCAGCGCGACAATCGGAATGGCGCGAAAGCCGGTTTCCTCCATTTGCGACACAAGCGCGGCGCCGCGCAGTCGTCGCGGCATCATTAGGGTGCGCATCAACCGGTGCAGGGTCATCCCAAGGAATTCCAGCATCGACAGCGTGTCTTTCCACCCTCCTGCAGTCCGTTTGCCCAGACTTTCGACCCAATCCGCGAAACTGCGACTAGTGTCTTCTGTTTCTGGATCCTCGGGGATGTTGCGTGTGACCGTCTCGATCAGGTCGGAATACGCGGGCAATGCCCCTTGAAACCGCACCTCTGCCCCGGCCAGTTTCGCCCTGTGCGCAAGGTCTGCAACCACCCAAGCCCCACTGGTGTCCAGCGCCTGGATTCCAGACAGATCAATGATCAGATTGCTATCGTCAGGCTTATACGCAGCAAAGCTCTGTTCGACGCTACTGAGTGTCTGAGTCAGCAAGTCTCCGGACACCCGAAGGTAAACGCCGTCGGCGCTTGTTTCCGAATTCAGGCTAGGTCGCGTCATGGCTGTATGTGATGTAAAACAGTGTGGGGCTGCAATGTAATTTTTTGGGAAGAAGCAATTTTGTCCCTGCATCATGTCGTGAATGCGACAAGCCCCAAAGCCTGACTCCGCATGGTCTATACCTATTGCTCAATTCACCTGTTCAGGACAGTGTGGCCGCAGGTTAAATTCGGGTTTGAGAGAATTGACATGCCGCAGTCGGGGAATGTCCTTTTCATCGTTATTGATCAGCTTCGGGCAGATTGTCTGAGCGGCGCTCTGGCGGATTGTATCGAACTGCCGACCCTCAGGGCGTTGATAGCTGATGCCGTCCGCTTTGACCGCCATTTTTCAGTCACCAATCCCTGCGGGCCGTCACGGGCATCTATCCTGACCGGGCAATATGCGATGAACCACCGGTCTGTGCGCAACGGAACGCCGCTGCGGCATGACACGCCCAGCATCGCATCGGAAATGCGAAAGGCGGGGTATCGCCCAATGTTGTTCGGCTATACCGATACTTCGGCGGACCCAAGGGCCTATGATGCGTCAGACCCGATCCTCAAATCTTATGAGCATCCGATGCCGGGATTTGACGAAGTGCTGGAGATGCGGTTGGAGGAATCCTATCCTTGGCGCGCCCATCTGATGCAAAAGGGCTATGCGTTTCAGGACTATTGGGATCTTCACAAGCCAACCGCGCCCGACGGTGGCGCGCCAAGGCTGAACGATCCCGCACCTTACCGGGCCGAGGACAGCGACACAGCCTTTCTGACGGACAGCTTCCTGAACCATATGGCGCCGATGGCCGGTCAGGGCTGGTTTACGCATTTGACCTATATCCGGCCGCATCCGCCGCTGGTGGCCCCGTCGCCCTATAACGACATGTATGATCCCGCCGCGTTGCCTTTGCCGATCCGGCACGCAGACGAGGCGCAAGATCGCGCCATGCACCCATTCTTTGAGCCGACCATAGATCGCCATAGCGCAGGTGACGTTGTGTTGGGGTTCGATGAAGTCGAACCGAGTGATCAGAATATTCAGACATTGCGGTCCGTCTATCTGGGCCTGACCACAGAGGTCGATCACCATATTGGGCGAGTTATCCAGTTTTTGAAAGACAGTGGCCAGTATGAGCAGACGCTTATCGTAGTGACCGCAGACCATGGCGAGATGCTGGGCGATCATCATAGCTGGGGTAAAATGACGGTATTTGACGCCGCCTATCACACGCCACTGATCATTCGGGTGCCGGGCAATCAGGCACAGGCCGGTCAGGTTGTGACCGTTCCGACCGAGTCCATTGATATCGCGCCCACCATCCTCGACTGGGTTGGCCGGACGCCGCCCAATGCGATGGACGGACGGTCATTGCTGCCCTTGCTGACGGGGGACGCGCCTGAAGATTGGCGCAATTGCACCTACAGCGAACTGGATTTCGGAGATCCGCAAGCAAAAACCCGATGGCAACAGCAGCTTGGAACCGGCCATAGCGACTCGAACCTGTCCATCCTGCGAGACGCGCGGTTTACTCTGGTCGAATTTGCCGCCGACCTGCCGCCCATTCTGTTCGATCACCAACAGTCCGGTGAAATGCAAAACGTAGCCAACGATCCGGCCTATGCGGCTGATTTGGCGCGATTGGGGCGGCAGATGCTACGTCACCGGATGCGCAATACGGATCATACGCTGTCCTTGCACTCCATCACCTCGGATGGACCGAAGGTGCAAACCCGCTATTGACGCGCACCGGCGCGAATGTCGCGCCTGTGCCCTCTACACCTGTGAAAGATCCGGTGCTACGCATATGTCGGGGAGGATGGGATTGGACTTAACCGACAAAAACATAAAGGCCATGACGACCGCAGGCCTAAACCTGATTGGTCAGGGGCTGTCGATCTATGACAGCCAGTTGCGGATGGTCGTCAGCAATCGTCCGTTTCAGGAAATGTTCGATTTGCCGGATCGCTTGGTCCAGCCAGGCGCGTTCTTTCATGACACGATCCGATATCTTGCCGAACTTGGCGAATATGGCGACGTAGCCGATGTCGATACAATCGTTGAACAGCGTGTCCAACAGGCGCTTGCGTTCGAACCCCACTATATGGAACGCGTGCGGGCCAATGGGCAGGTGATCTCGGTCGAGGGGGCACCGCTTCCTAAAGGTGGCTGGGTCGCCGTTTATACCGACATAACCAACACCAAACAGGCTGAGGCCCTGTTGCGTGCCCGATCCGAGGAATTGTCCGAACAACTTCTGGACCGGGCCGAAGAATTGACAGCAACAAACCGGAAACTGGCTGCGACGATCTCGGCGCTAGAGGAAGCCAAGCGACAGTTGACCGAGATCGAAGCCCGTACCCGGATGACGACAGAAATGATGCCAGCCCATATCGCGCATCTGGATTCTGAGGGACGCTATGACTACTCGAACCGCCGTCTGAGCACCGTACTGCCCGGCCGGCCGTCCGATATACTTGGGATGCATATTTCGCAAGCGTTGGGATCGGCCACATATCTCCGGGTCGAAGCGCATTTGCAAAATGCCTATTGCGGAGAACCTTCGGTTTTTGAGTTTAACGAGGATCAGGATTCTCGTCGCATTCGGGTCTCGTTCACGCCAGATGGCGAAGGAGGCGTCTATGTCATGTCGGTGGACATCACCGAAGAAACGCAGGCCAGAGTCGCACTGCAACAAACACGCCGTCGGGCGATGGCTGCGCAGATGACCAGCGGGCTGGCGCATGATTTCTCGAACCTGTTGACGATCATTCTGGGCATACAGTCGCGGCTGCAAAAGATGGATCTGCCCGAAAGCGCCCGAGAACTGGTGGCCGCCACGCAACAGACGGCGCGCCGAGGCGGCCAGCTTCTAAACCGCATCGCCGACATGACCGGCAGCAGAACGCCGCAGCCCAAGGCAACCGATATGCGAGGTTTGTTAGAGGATTTGCGTATCCTTGCCTCACCCTCTCTGCCACGCGGCGTGGGTCTTTCGGTGGTGAATACTCTGCCAGATGAGGCGCTGATGCTGGATCCGGGCATGGTGCAGGACGCATTGCTGAACCTGGTTCTGAATGCGCGCGATGCCTGTGGCGGCTCCGGGCAAGTGACGATCAGTGCACATACGATCGGGACGATCTGGATCGAAATTGCGGTGTCCGATACCGGCCCCGGTTTCTCGACCGAGGCGCTGGACAAGGCCCTGAACCCGTTCTTTACCACCAAGGGCGACAAAGGGTCGGGCCTGGGGCTGCCAATGGTCTATGACACGGTGAAATTGGCCGGCGGCGATCTGAGCCTGCGCAACACGCCGTCCGGTGCATCCGTCGTTCTGCGGCTGCCCTATCGTCCCGCGCCGCCGGTGCAGGAAGGGTTGGTCTTGTTGGTCGAAGACAGCGATGCCTTGCGCCAGGACTTTCGCGATATGCTGATTGATCTGGGGTTCACTGTGATCGAGGCCACCTCGGCCGACGAAGCGCTGGCTTTAACCAGTGACCTGAACGACATCGCGTTGGTTTTGTCAGATATTCGGCTTGAAGGGGATGCAACCGGTTTGGACTTGCTAACACGGATGCAGCCACGTTTACCAACAATCCTGATGACATCCCTGCCATATTCCGACCCGTTGCATCGCGAAGCTCTGACGCGCGCCCCTGTTCTGCGCAAACCCTTTACGCGGGCACAACTTTCCGCCCTTCTCCGATCCGAGGTTGCTTGATGACACAGCCATTGGTCACCATCGTCGATGACGAACCTGAAATCCGCCGCATCCTGACCGATGCCCTGGAAGATGCCGGGTTCCGGACTCAATGCTTCGCCCGAGCCCGTGAATTCGAGGCGTCGCTAAAACGCGCCACACCCGATGTCTGCCTTGTGGATCTGTCTCTGCCCGACACGGACGGCTTGGCGCTGGTGCACCGGTTGGCGTTGGAGCAAGGCGCGGCAGTCATCATCATTTCCGGCCGAGCGCAAGTTCAGGACCGCGTCACAGGTCTTGAATTGGGGGCCGATGACTATATCACCAAACCCTTTGATCCTGCCGAAGTTGTTGCGCGTATCCGCGCCCGATTGCGATCGCCGCGGGTACAGGCCGTGCAGTCGGATACGGCCCGCTTTAACGGCTGGTCGGCTTATTTCGATCGCTACATCCTTGAGAACGAGGATGGTGCGGAAACTTCGTTCAGCCATGCGGAAGGCGAAGTTCTACGACTATTTCTTGAAAGTCCTAAACGCTTGATCAGCCGCGCTCAGATGCAAGAGGCGCTGGGTGGGGGAGCCGGTGACAGTTTTGACAGGGCCATGGATGTTCGCATATCTCGGCTGCGGACGAAGCTGGGTGAAGACCCTAAAAACCCGCGTCTGATCAAGACGATTTATGGCGCAGGATATATTTTTCTGGGGGATGTTGAGTGGGCCTGATTGGACGGTCTCATAGTCGTCGAGACCCCGCTGCCCAGTTTGTACATGAGATGCAGAGGCTTTCAGACGGGACTATTCGCGAAACGCTTGGTCTTTGACTTTGACGACGGGACGCAAAACGTAGTCCAGCACGGTTTTCTTGCCCGACAAAATATCCACTTCTGCGATCATGCCTGGGATGATTTCCACTTCTACACCATTGGCATCCAAAATCGAGTGTTTGGTCTGAATTTCGACGACAAAAACCTCTTCGTCATTTCGCTCGGACCGGGTGATGGTGTTGGCTCCAATCCGCGTGATCTGGCCATCCAATGCACCATAACGGGCAAAGTCGTAGGCCGTAATCTTTACTTTGACCGGCTGCCCTGCGCGCAGAAAGGCGATATCTTCCGGTTTTACATAGGCTTCGACCAGCAAGCGATCGTCGAGAGGGATAATCTCGATCAACTCTTCTCCGCTTCTGGCCAGCCCTCCGATCGTAGTACGGTAGATCCGATTAACCACGCCGCGCATTGGGGATTTGACTTGGGCACGTTCGGCACGATCCTTAAGGGCCGGTAAAAGAGGTTGTAGGGTCGCAAGTTCTGCCGTGGTGATCGCCAAATCGGTCAATGCTGCGCTTCGAAACCGGCTTTGCGCTGCTAAAATCCGATCGTCAATTTCATCCAGCCCGGTTTTCAAGCGATGCGTGATCGCAACAGCCCGTGTAAGCCGCCCCTCCCATTCGGCCTCATTTCGTCGCAACGTCAGCAGTGTCGTCGCGGGTTCCATGCGCTGTTCGACCAATGGTGTCATGATGGCGCGTTCCTCTGCCAGGATTTGCAAGGTTTCGTCGGCAGTTACCTGATCAACCAAGCTTTCCTCGTATTCCCGGTGACGTTGTTGTCGTTGTCGCTCCAGGATCGCGATCTCAGATCTCAACTCGGATTGCCGGGCGTCAAATAGGGCCGCTTCCGATCTGACGACTTCCGGCGCGCCTTCGACCAGCCTTGGCGCAAATCGCAATTCGGTTTCGTTTATTTCCGCCTGCAACCGGTGGACTCTGGCCATCAAGCCAAAAGCCCTTTGTTGTTCCTGATTGAGTTGGCTGTCTATTTGCGTGGTGTCGAACTCCATCAACAAAGTGCCCTCATCCACGATTTGGCCTTCTTTGACGTGCAGCGATCGCAATACGCCGGATTCTGTGGCGTCGATGAGTTGAACATTGGCTGATGGAACGATGCGCCCGTCCACGCGTGTGACGTCGTCCAACTCAGTAAAATACGCCCAGAACCCTACTGTCAGCAGGCAAGCCAGAATTGCAAACAACAACACAGAACCGCGCCAAGGAGATTGCCCCCTTATTTCATTGGCCAATGATGCAAAGTCAGGATGCTGCGACATTCAGATGCCTCCCATTGGGGCGTGGCTGCCGTGTCAAAATCGATTTTGGCCCATCTGCGGCAACCTGTCCGTTTTCGATCACGATAATCCGGTCAACAAGCGCCAGAAGGCTGGTGCGATGGGTCACGATAATCATCGTGTCGCGTTTGGTAGCGCTATGCAGGCGCTTTATGACCTCAGCCTCGGTTTTCACATCCATCGCGCTCGTGGGTTCGTCCAGTAAAAGTACCGGAGGACGGCCAATCAAAGCCCGTGCCAAGGCAATGGCTTGGCGTTGCCCGCCGGACAATCCCTCGCCACGTTCGGCAAGAGGCTGGTCATAACCGCCAGGATGGTCGGCGATGAAATCTTCCACTCCGGCAACTTGCCCTGCGTCAATTAGGTCCTGATCTTGCGGCCTGATCGTGCCACTGGCAATGTTCTCACGGATCGTTCCCGAAAACAGCCATATGTCCTGAAGCACTGAACCAATGTTGCGCCGCAGGTCGCCTGGATCAATTTGTCGGATGTCTACACCATCCAGCATCACTGAC
This sequence comes from Ruegeria sp. CDSA089, assembly GCF_059612205.1. NCBI lineage: Bacteria > Pseudomonadati > Pseudomonadota > Alphaproteobacteria > Rhodobacterales > Roseobacteraceae > Ruegeria > Ruegeria sp. CDSA089. Next base: position 227,350 of record NZ_JBXWQD010000005.1, read on the forward strand.
CCTGCGCGGGGCTGGTAGAGACCCAGCAATAGCCGCGAGATAGTGCTTTTGCCCGACCCGATGGGGCCTAGAATTGCGACTTTTTCGCCAGCTTCAATTTCGAAGGACACATCGCTGAGGGTGTCACGGGTTTGACCAGGGTAAGAAAACGAGACGTTCTTAAATGCGATACGTCCTTCAATAGTGCCACGGGTGATCCATGTCCTCCCTTGGGGACGCTCGCTTTCTGCTTCCATCAGCGCGTTCAGATTGCGGTACGCGCTGCGCGCCTGATTTGCGCGTGTCAACGTTTGCGCGAGTTGCCCCATAGGAGCCAGAGCCCGACCGGTTAACATGACCGAGGCGACAAGGGCACCCATACTGGTCGCCCCTTCGGTGATCAGAAAGACACCATAGAACACGATCAAGACCTGGGCTGCTTGCTGAGTGAACCCTGTCAGGTTCAGAGCCAATTGAGTAATAGCTCGACTTTTTACACTGTGTGATGCCTGCCGTTCGACCGCACCTTCCCAACGGCAACGCATCTGATTGGCAGCGGCCGTCGTTTTGATGGTTTCAAGTCCCGAAACCGTTTCGACCAAAACGGATTGTTTGGATTGCCCTCCGGAAAAGCTTTGTTCGGCCAACCGGGACAAAAACGGTTGCACGGCCAGCCCCGAAAGCAACACGATTGGCACTGCCATGGCCGGTATTATGGCAAGAGGGCCACCAACAAGGTGGATGGCGAATACGAACAAAGCGACAAAAGGCAGATCAACGACAGCAACCAAGGTTGCCGAGGTGAAAAACTCGCGCAGCGTTTCAAACTCGCGAACTGTGCTGGCCATAGCGCCCGTCGATCCGGTTCTGGATTTCATCTGAATGTTGAGAAGGTGGTCGAAAATGCGTCGTCCCATCATCCTGTCCGATTTTTGACCTGCTCGGTCGATAAACCCGGCGCGCAACAGTTTCAGGACGAAGTCGAATACCAGTGCTAGACCGACACCAAGGGTCAATGCGATCAGCGATTCAGTTGCTTCATTGGGTAGCACTCGATCATAGACCACCATGATAAAGACAGATGTGGAAAGCCCGAGCAAATTTGCCACCGCAGCCGCAAGCGCAACTTGCGCGTAGGACCAGCGGTTTGAATCAATGGCCGACCAAAACCAATGACCGGTCTCGGGTCTGAATGTCCTGTTGTGATCTTCGTTGTGCACGCGCCGAAACAATATCGCGTAGCCAGTGTAGATCGTTGCCAACTTAGCCCCTTCGATCTCGGTTATTTCGTTTCCCATCTTTGGGTCAAAAATCAGGAGATCGCCGTTTTCCGAAAAACCGTGAAAGACGACGGCGTGTTGATCTGTCAGAAGTAAAATTGCGGGCGTAAAACTACTGTCCAAATCCCCGAGCGCCCAACGCCCATAACCGGCTTGCAACCCAGCATTCTGAGCCACCTCGAGCAGGTCGTGAATGGTCAGCCCGTCGCCGTCTCCGGTTAGTGCGGCATTCAATGCAGCGCTTGTAAGTGGACGATCGAGATGAGCTGCAACATGCAAAAAACACGTTTCAAGCCCAGACGTTTTGGACGGCCCAATCAGAATTTGTTTTTGTGTCATTGTCTTGCCCCCTGGGTCACGACCTCAAGGCCGAGAAGGTCCAAAATGTCACCTGTCAAACTGAGCGCAGCATAGTTCGTCAAAAAGAAATTCTGATCTGCCAGGATCAGCCTTTCCTGAGCGTTTACATAGTCACGTTGGGCGTCGAGAATTTCGATGAGACTACGCCGACCTATGGTGAATTGCGCCCGCGCTGCCTCCACGCTGTCTTCGTTTGCCTTCGCGGCGATCTTGGCAGCTTGCAGTCGCTTGGCGCCGGCTTGCTGGTCAGAGCGAATAAAGTCAAGCTCGCGCCGGATATCTCGTATCAGCGTCTCGCGCGCGAATTCGGCTTCGCTTACTCTGGCTTCAGCGGCAGAAATCGAAGCGCGGCGCTGGCCGGTGCTATCCAGCTCATAGTTCACGGACAGGTCAATTCCGAAATCTGTATCATCGTCATCGTCGCGGTCTGCAAAGGCAGCCAATTCAACGCCCGGACGACGGCGTGCCAAAGCCGCTGTCAAATCTGCCTTAGCGGCCAATAAGGCCGCGTCTGCTCGTCTGACCTGAGGGCTGTTCACTACAATTTCCGTGTCTGTTCGCGTCAGCTTCGGCGCCTTTGCCGGCTTCGATAGATCCCCGGCCTGTTGGCCGAAGATGTCGCGGAATTGCGCTTCGGCACGGTCGATTCTGGCGCGTGCATCTGCGAGGCGTGTCTGCGCATCCGCCATTCGAGATCGCGCCGCCATGACATCCGCCGTTGATCCGGCACCAAGAGAGGACCTTTCAGTGATCTGGTGCAGGATATCTTCGTGAACTTCGACGTTTCGAACTGAAATGTCGAAAATCTCACGACGGCTGAGAACCGAAACGTATGCTTCGATTGCTGCAAGAGCTATTGCGGACCCTGTTTGCAGTTGGTCTCCCCTGCTTTCAAGGACGCGCGCTTTTGCTGCGGTTAGCTCACTGGAGGCGACCCCGCCATCATAGACGAGTTGGGAAATACGAACGTAGGGCGTGAAATTCGCAAGGTCGGAATCGGATCGTTGCGATCGAGCGCTGAGACCGAGATTTACTTGGGGAAGAAAAGCTCCACGTGCCGCTTCTTCGGTTGCGGTAGCTCTTTTATAGCGGCTTTCACCTTCCGCAAGGCTCGGGTTGTTCTCGACCGCCTGCTTAACGCGTTGCCCAAAAGACGTTCGAAGCAGGGTCAGTGAAGGAGCAGTGGCCCCGCGACCGACTGCGCCAGCGGAAAGAGACGAGTCGACATACGATAAATCCGGTCCGAAAGCGCAAGCGGTAAGCCAGCCTGAGAGGATGAAGTAAAGGACCAGTCTTCTAGGGGATAGCCGCATTTAATAACTACCGTTTTGTTGAATTTCGTTCCATTGGGCGAGGGCCATTGCGCCGAGGAAACCCGATAGATCTGAATTTTCGGTGTACGAGGTTTGGACTTGACAAGTTGTCAGATTTCGCTCGGCGCTTGCCAGCCAAGCGCAATGAGATAACGACACTTGATGGGCGTGAACCAGCCGCAGCGTTCCATCATTGATCAGCGCCAATTTGTCTTTGTCGGTCAGGGCCGCCAGCTTTCCAGAATCTACGATAAGAATACCTTCGGGAAATTCGATTCCTTCGTGCATTCCGGCGGATTGCAGCAAGTCAAACGTATCCAATTTATTGCAAATCGCTGCGGTTTTCTGTTTGTTTTGAGCCCGCATTTTTAAGAAGCCAAAGACCTGGCGCAGTTCAGGCGTTAGATCACCGCTGGCATTGAAGAAGGGTTCTCCTTCCTGACCTACAAACCCCAGTGACTCGTCGACCAAAAGCCCCTCTGCGTTCAAGTCCTGCTTGGCTGGATCTTGACTGGCGCGCCAGCGAAAAGGAGGACAGCGCAAATCGGATGGAACATAGCCTGCCAACCATCGCCCATCATCTGAGACGAAAGGGGTGCGGGCGCCGCTTAGACTCAGCAAAGCAAAGGGGTGAATTTCAGTGCCCGCGCGCCGAAACACGATCGGAAAAGCCGCCGCAACCTGACGAATCTCTTTCTCGACGATCGGACATTCCGTGAGGTTTTGCGCAAAGCGAAAAGAGGTAAAACGTTTCCAGTATTTTCCTTGGTACCTCGAAAACGTCAGTGGAAACTGACCGTTCTGTGCCATATTCACCTCATGCGGATATAAGACACCGCCGATTTTCAAATTCGGCGGTGTCGTTGGATCAGGCGGATGCGCCAGTTGGGTCGGTGTGCAGGATATTGTCGGGGGACAAACCGCTTAGGTCGTCCAGCCCTGTGAATTCTGCAACTGTTTCAACCGATGCTGCATTTGGTGCGCTGTATTCGACATGGACCAACACGCTGTCATCGCCATCTGTCGCCATGACATAGATTTCGTCACCCGCCTGCAGATCGCTCAAACTCTCGACAGCGTTTTCAATTGTGCCTGCGCTCAAATCTACCAAAGCGGTCGTAAGACCCACGAAACCAGTATTTGTGCCAACGGCGTCTCCCAGTTCCAGGGTTTCGAAATTAGTTCCGTCTCCCCGCAGTGTGGTACTGTCGAACCCATTGAACATAATCGCATCTGTGACCTCAGCCTTTGCGCCGAGCGTAAAGCCCGTAATGGTGTCCACGCCGTTGGCTGCTGGCGTAGCTTCGAAGACCACGACATCCCGCCCTGCGTTCGATACGTCTATGGTGTCGTTTCCTCCGAAACCTTGCAGGAAATTGTCGACGGCGTTTGCGGTAAGCGTATCGTCTCCTCCACTGCCCAATTGGTAGACCGAAGGACCGCCGTCGGGCGTATCTATGGTCAGAATGATTGGTTTGGAAGGATCAACGACAGCCGCGGTAAATGTCACAACGGGTTGTGACAGGTCCGAATAGGTCGTTGCGACCCCCGCGATGTTGACAGCTGATGCTCCGACTGGATTGGTCAGGAAAAGCCCGAAATCACTGTTCTCGGAAATGGAGGTAGGGTTGATTGTGACAACGGCCGGATCAAATCCGATTTCTGCTGTGACGGCCAGCCCGCCCGAGATATCGCGGTTCGGGTCGGCGTGAATTTGGAATATCACCGAAGAACCATCGTTGCTGACTTCCGAGATTGTGTATGCGGCGGGTAAATACGCGGTTGTTGTATCCGTTGTAGGTGCGGGATCCGGCCCACCCGTAACTGTTGCCTGAACTTGAAAAGTGAGGTCGTCACCAGCGTTTAGACCAGCAAAGTCGCTTGAAGAGACCGGCAAAGACCATGTCCCGTCTGCGCCAACCGAGGCTGTCCCCACAGGTGTTCCGTTCAGGGTTACACTAACAGTCTGTCCTGCTGTAAGACCTATCGAACTTCCAGAGACTGTGAGCCCCGTACTCTGCGCGTCTGCGAGCAAGACCGATCCGTTGGTACCCGTGGAATTCAAGGATAGTATCGGACGGAAATCCGTCGTTATCGCTGCCGTCGCCGGTGTCGCCGGATTGCCTGCCAAATCAGCGACATTTGCGCTTATGGTGAAGGCTGTTGTGTCTGCCAGGCTGCCGAGATCTCCAGAAGGGATGGTCGCGCTCCAACTTCCCGAAGCAACCGTGGCGACATAGTCCTGACCGTTCAGAGAGACCGTAACAGTTTGCCCATCCTCAGCGTTCGTGGTGCCGGATACCGTCAGGTCCGAGCCCCTTTCCGCGATGTCCAGCGTAGATCCGACAGCTAACGGGTCAATCGCTATGACAGGCGCTGAAAAATCGGTATCGAAAGTGCTGGTGTCGGCTGCAGTATTGCCTGCCGCGTCGGAAACAGAGGCGGATACGGTGTAGGAGTCCGTGTCTTGTAATGCAGTCAGGTCAGAAGGTGTCGCGGTAAACGACCAGCTTCCCGAATTCACAGTGGCGGTCCCTGCGACGTCTACGGTGCCATCCCCCCGGACAATTTGGACGGAAACGACAGCTCCGTCGCCCGCATCGGAGGTGCCGGAAACAACGAGGTTGGTACTAAGTTCTGCGAAGTTCAGAACAGGCCCGTCCGAAAGTGAAGTCACGTTGATTGAGGGTGCGGAAAAGTCGGTGTCAAAGCTGCTTGTGGCTCGTACAGCTGGGTTTCCGGCCTCGTCGGAAACATCAGCGGTGACGGCGATGGTTGCGCCGTCCGATAGGGCGGCTACGTCACTCGCAGGAGCAGTTGCTGTCCATGCGCCGCCAGATACCGTAGCGGTGTAGGATTGGCCTCCGAGATTGACGGTGACCGTTTGCCCGTCTTCGGCGTTGGTGGTGCCAGTGATTGTCAGATTCGTACCCCTCTCGGATGCATTCATGACAGCGCCAGCCGAAAAACTGTCGATGCTAAGGGTCGGCGCGGTGACGTCCTTGACGATGGCCGTGCTGGCTTGCGGTGCTATCAATCCATCCGTGTCAGACACATCTGCTGTGATGGAAAATGTTCCGCCATCGATCAATGCGCCGAGATCGGATGCAGGGATAGTAACGTTCCATACTCCACTTGTGACCGTACCTGTATAGGTCTGGCCGTCCAGTGTGACGGTTACGGTTTGACCATCCTGAACATTTGCCGTCGTCCCGGAAATTGTCAGGTCTGATGTCACTTCCGCCGTGTTCAGTGCGTCGCCAACGGGGAGGGTTGCGATCGAGATCGATGGCCCGGTCAAGTCGACCGGAATAGATGCGTTGACCAAGGTAGAAATGTTGCCAGCCGCATCTGCTACTGAAACGCCAATTGCGACAGGTGTGCCGGTCGACAGTCCGCTTAGGTCCGCGGCGGGGATTGTGACAGTCCAGTTTCCTCCGGATGCGGTGCCCGTGTAGACCTGCCCATTGAAGTCAAGCGAGACTATTTCGCCATCCGCAGCTGTGGTCGTCCCGGTAATATTAAGGTCACTCCCTACGTCAATCAGGTCGATGGATCCGCCAGCTACCGGATTGAGGGTCAACGTGGGCGCGGTGAAATCCGTTTCAAAGCTGCCTGTTGCCTGTGGCGCAGGGTTGCCCGCAGCGTCTGTCACATCTGCTGTTACCGAAATAGTTGTTCCATCTGGCAAAGCTGACAGGTCTGCCGCTGGTATTGTCGCTGTCCATAGGCCTGCGTTCACCGTGGCTGAATAGACTTGTCCGTCGACGGACACCGTGATGGTTTGCCCGTTTTCAGCGTCCGAAGTTCCGGATACGGTAAGGTCGTTTCCTTGCTCAATGGCGTTCACAACCGCGCCGTGCGAGAAATCGGTTATTGCCAGCGTCGGAGCAATTGTATCGACATTGAAGGTCACGTTTTCGACCGCCAGTTCGTTCCCGTAGCCGTCAAGATGACGGATCGTAACGGTGTTGACACCTTGGGGAAGGTTTGCCGCTTGGTCGGGTGTCAGTGCAACGTTCCAGCTTCCGTCTGGTTCGGGCTCCACCGATACGGAAACGGATCCGATCGACACTTCAATATCTGTTGTCCCATCGGGCGTGGCCGAATTTAGTGCGGTGCTGCTCAGCGCGTTGGATTGGGCTCCTGCCAAATTCAGGTGGGGATATGTTGGTGCCGGAGCGGGATCATCGCCCCCGCCTCCGCCCCCGCCGCCTGCAGCAGCGGCCGCCCCGGCCAAACCAAGTCCACCTAGTGCGGCAGCGCCAACCCCACTGATGCCACTTGCGGCAGCCGCGCCGCCCGCTTCTGCGGCCAGGCTGAACTGCGCAATCTCAGCCACGATATCTTCCGCGATCATGATTGCACCACTATCGAGAATCTGGATGTTCTCTGCCGCTACGATCATCGATTTCCCGTTCGCCAATATAACCAGGACATCGCCATCTTTCAGCAGTTTGACCGATCTGACACCTGGGATGGTTTCGGCGAATTGAAAGGCGTTAAGCTCTTCGATCGTGGCTTGCCCCAGAGCAGGCAGCGCCATCAGCGTTGAGCCCAACCCACCTGCAAGACCCCGACCTGCCCAGCGGCGCATTTTGTCATCAAGCCAACGACGAATCTGCGCTTTGTCCTCGACCCCGGTCTCGGGGTTGTTCGCGTGGCGATTGGAATCGTGGTCTTTGGTCATCTTACCCTCACATGTGGTGTCCGCGTCCGCCCAAGGGGTCCAGCTCTTGTTCATCTGTTTTGCCCTCCAGTGACTCATGCGGTCGGACCAGAAAAAATTGAGTTAAACTGATGCCGAACTTCGCGTTTTCACCACATTTGTGCTTTGGTTTCGGACCGGGCATCAGATCATCCTGTCATTAAAGCCAAGTGTGGCACGGGGTGATTTGACATGATGCTTCAGTTCGAAGGCATGGTTGCAACGGGAAGCGTAGCGCTCGATTCAGGTATCAGCGATACGGCTTTAAAAACGTTTAACGGGGACACGTTTCTATACAGCGTGACGGGCCCTGGAGGCGGCATCACGGTTTGGAAGCTGCTAGAAGGCATTGTTCCGCAACAGCAAGACATTCAATATTACAGCGGGACGATTTCGCAACAAATAGGCAATAGTGCCGAGCTCGTGACGCTTGCCGGTAGTGACCAACTGATTCTGGATGTCGATTTGGCCACGGGATTGGTAGGATACACACTTAATCCAGATGGAACTGTCGGAACGTTACAGACCACCGACAGTTTGATCGGGGGCGGAGATGTTTCCGCGCTTGTGCAATACTCGGTTGAGACGGGTGGAGTGCTGGCCTTGGCCCATGAAGATACGGGTCAAATCTCGACCTATCTAGTGAATCCGGACGGAAGTCTGACGGTGTCGGGATCCGTCGCCGGTCGCGCCGACTCGATGGAGGTCATTCAATTTGGCAGTGAGAATGTCGTGGTGGCCTCTGATGCAGAGACGGATTCCATCGCGATTTACACAGTGGAATCCGCCACGGGGGGACTGTCAGAAGTTGATAACAGCGATGCGCTGAACCAACTGGGCATTGCAGTGCCTACCGCGGTTGACGTGGTGCAAGCGTACGGTCAGTCATGGGTCGTCGTCGCCGGGGCGCAGAGCAATTCCATCAGCTTGATGAAGCTGGATGCCTCGGGTTCGCTTGTACCCACGGATCACGTGTTGGATTCGTTGCACACGCGGTTCGAAACCCTTCAGGACATGTCCGTCATCGAGGTGGACGGCCATGTGTTCTTAGTGGCTGGGGGAGGCGATGACGGGGTCACACTTTTCACGATGACACCGGGCGGGCAACTGGTTTACCTGGACAGTTTTGCCGACACGTTGGACACCGGACTACAGAATGTTGAGACGGTGATCACGGCTCATGTCGGGGATGAGCTGCAAATATTTGCCTCCTCACAACAGGATGGTGGTCTGACGCAATTGACAGTCGACCTCTCTGATCTGGGGATCGTGCAGGAAGGGTTTGGCACGATCACTGGCACAAATCAAAACGACATGCTTAACGGAGGTATTCTCGACACGAATTTGTCGGGTGGGGCGGGAGATGACATCCTGATCGCCGGTGCCGGAGCCACGGAGATGACCGGTGGGGCCGGAGCGGATATTTTCGTCATGCAGCATGGCAGCGCCCCTGTGATCATTACTGATTTCGAGGCGGGTACAGACCGTCTGGACATGTTCGATTTCCCACTGCTGCGCACGCCGGATCAACTTACATTCACGGCTACAGGTCAGGGGGCCTGGATAGAGTTTCTGGACACTACGGTCGAACTCATATCCGCTGCGGGAGGTCCATTGTCCGAGCAACAGGTATTCGGCGCGGGCTTTGGTGGCCCCGATCATATACCCGTGGACCTGGGGACTTTGGGGGGTCTGGACCCCGGTAGCTCGGATGGTGTTCTGGGCGATATCTCGATCGATTCCCAAACGCAGAATCCGGCTTTGGCCAATGCAGAAATCCAGCTTGCGCTCGAAGGCGGGGGCATTTTGACCGTGCGCGCGGACGAGAATGGTGTATTCGACTTTGACCTCCCTCCTGGGATGTTCTCGGGTGAGTTTGACGTGATCAAGGGCTATTCAACGGCAAGTGCCGATATCAATGCTCTAGACGCGCTTCAGGTTTTGCGTATTTCCGTCGGGCTTGAACCAACATGGGGACCGGCCTCGGCCGAGAATCTGATTGCGGCCGACATCACGCAAGACGGCACTGTAAATGCGTTGGACGCGCTGGCGATTTTGCAGGTTTCTGTTGGGCAATCTACCCCACATTCGCCGGAATGGGTGTTCTTGGACGATGATGCGGATCTCAGCGGCATCACGCCGAACAATGTGTCCTACGAAACAGGGGTCGATATCGTTGCCGTAGACAACGTGATCACCGCAGATATGACCACTATCCTGCTTGGCAATATTGAACAGGCCTAGCCGCTCTATTCCCGGAACGCCCTGTTGAAATAGTCCGACAATGGTTTGACCAGATAGGACAGAGGCGTACGCTCATCTGTTTTAATCATGGTTTCGACGGGCATTCCGGGGAGCAGTTCCTGACCGTTCAGACGGCCAAGCTGTCCTTCATTTGGTACAACTTCGGCGCGATAAAAGGTCAGCCCGGTGTTGTCATCGGTAAAAGCATCAGCCGAAACGTTGATGACTTGCCCTTCGATTTCTGGTGTTTCACGCTGATTGAACGCGGTGAATCGCAGCAGGACAGGCTGTCCCACGTGCAGCTGATCGACATGAATAGCGTCCACGCGCGAGGCTACCAGCAAAGGTGTGTCCAAGGGCACCACATACATCATAGGCTCGGCGGGTTGGACCACGGATTGCAACGCGAAAACCTGACTGCCATAGACGACCCCTGTCACCGGTGCGCGAATATCCAGCCTGGACAGACGCACGGTCAGGGACAGGCGTCGCTCGGCCAGTTCAGCGATCTGTGCCTGAACATCGCGCAGGGTCGATATCGCCTCTTCTCGGCGGGCTGCTTTCAGCTCGACAATCTGGATCTCGGTTGCCGCGATCTGCCCGCGCAAACGGGCGATATTGGCCTCTAACCGGCCGATATCCCCGGTCAGGCTGGCCTCTTCCCGCAACAGCGCCGAGACCCTGCTGGCCTGTGTCAGGCCCCGATCGAACAAGCTCTGCTGATCTTCCAGCTCCTCCCGGATCAACTCGACTTGACGGCGCAGAGAGATAAGCTGAGCCTCCGTACCTTCAATCTCGCTTTCCGTCTGAATGCGTTGCTTCCCGAGCTGCTCGGCTTGTTGACTTAATGTGTCCAACCGGGCCTCGAACAAACGTTGCTGGCCGCCGACTAGTTCGGGTTCGATGGCCTCTTGCCGTTCCAATTCGTCCAGACGTGCGCGCAACTCCTGTGCCGGGATGCCGTCACGTTCCGCTTCCAGTCGGGCTTTGCGGGCCAAAAGCTCGAACAGTTGAGTTTCTACGATGATTTTCTCAGATTTCAGAAAAGTACCGTCCAACCGGATTAACAGATCGCCCTGCTGAACCTCGTCACCGTCGCGCACGAAAATCTCTCCGACCACGCCGCCGTCGGGGTGCTGAACGACCTGCCGGTTGCTTTGAACTTCGATCGTCCCCTGCGAAATAATGGCCCCTGCAAGTCGGGTCTGTACGGCCCAGATTCCCAAACCGCCAACCAGAATGGCCAAGGCGACAAACCCCACCATCGCCGGAAATGTGATGCGCCAAACAGGACGCGTATCAGAGCTGCTTTTTTGCATCAATTCCCCGCCTGACTGAGGCCGCGTTTGATCGCACCAGCGTTTTGGACCATGGCTCCCAGCACCTCGTCGCGGGCACCGGACTTGATGATCTGTCCACGTTCGACAACGATCAGGTTTTCACATTCCGAAATTGCCTGCGGACGATGCGTCATGATTATCACGGATTTCCCAGCTGCCTTGAAGCCGCGCACTGCGGTGTTCAGCGCCTCTGTCCCATCGGCGTCCAAGGCCGAGTTCGGTTCGTCCAAAATCAAAAGTACCGGGTCCCCGTAGAGGGCGCGCGCCAGAGCGATCCGCTGTTTTTGACCACCTGAAAGCTGGCTATCGTTGCCTTCAAGAAACGTGTCATAGCCTTTTGGCAGCGTTAGGATCAGCTCATGCGCGTTCGCTTTTCGGGCAGCTTCAACCACGGCCTCGGCGTCCGGGTTTTCCGACATTCGTGCGATGTTTTCCGCAACAGTGCCATTGAACAGGGTCACGGTCTGCGGCAGATAGCCGATATGCTGGCCCAGATCGGTCGGGTCGTATTGATCCAACGTCGCACCGCCCAAGCGGATTTCGCCGACCGCCGGATGCCACAATCCCAGCAAGGCTTTGGCTAGTGTCGATTTGCCCGAACCGCTGCGCCCGATCACGCCCAGAGCGCTGCCCGGTGCCAGGTTTAGGGAAATGTTGCGCAAAGTTGGTTTTTCCGCACCCGGTGGAATGACGGTTAGTCCCTTGGCCGTCAACCGGGCCTCGGGAACAGGCAGCTTGGTACGAGGCGTTTCAGGTGGAGTTGAATCCAGAAACTCGTTCAGAGACCCCCAGGCTGTTCGGGCACGTTCGATCATCGCCCATTGGCCAATTGTCTGCTCGATCGGAGCCAGCGCGCGACCCAGCAGAATAGAGCCAGCAATCATCGCGCCCGGTGTCAACTCGTTGCGCAGAACCAGCCAGGCTCCCAAAGCCAGCATAGCGGATTGCAGGAACAGTCGCAGTGATTTGGTCAGTGAGGTAAAACTGCCAGTCCAGTCGCTGGCTGCGATTGTCTGATGCAATGCATTGGTGCGTTGTTTTTGCCAACGCTGAATGATGTCCTTCTGCATCCCTTGAGAGCGTACAATTTCCGCCGCTTGCCGCGCGTGTTCGGAAAAGGAATTCGCCTGTGCCGAAGCCGATTGCGCCGTGGCCACCTTGCGCCGTGTCAGCGCTTGGTTCAGCAATGCTATAGTCACCAGAAATGCTCCGCCGCCTACGGCAAGCCATCCCAGCATCGGGTGGAACAGGAAGATGGCAGCCATGAAAACCGGTGTCCACGGAATGTCCATCACAGCCAACAATACCGGCGATGAGCAGAGGTTTTGAATGGCTTCCAAATCCCGCAAACCTGTTGAAGGCGCAGCCCGGACCTGAGGATTCAAAGATCGTTGTAACGTCGCCTCGAACACACGTTCGTCCAGGGTCGACTGGAATCGGGCACCAAAACGGGCTACGATACGGCCCCTGGCATAGTCCAGCATTGCCATCAACCCGTACAAAAGCGCCACTAACAGGAAAAGAGCAGTCAATGTTTCGACCGCGCGCGACCCCAGAACGCGGTCGTAAACCTGCAGCATGAACAACGGTCCGGTCAGCATCAGCAGATTCACGAAAATGCTGAACAAGAAGGCGAGCGTCAGAAAGGCTGATCCCTGATTGCGAACTTTGCGCAGCTCGTGTTGTGGAGGTTGAGAGAAACGGCTTGCTGGCTTCACGAGTAGGACTTTCGACGACAATGCTGTTTTGACTCTAACGCACCACAAAGACAGTTAAAATGCATGGGTTGTGAGATAGAGCGGAACACTGCCGCAAAAGCTACATCAAACACACAGTGATGGGAATGATCGGACCGCCGCGGATCAGACGCCGTTGCTCCCCTGCCGATTCCGGAATTGCGGCGATAATGTCTCACGACGCCCTCGGGCCGTTTCGGTCAGTTGAATAGCGGTGCAATCGGCGTCTACGATGAATCGGAACAAATTGATTAGTTTTTAAGTTCCGGTATCCGGAGATGAGAGAACTCGACTACACGTATCACTATGCAGGCCGGTCATCTCTGACCGGAATGTCATCTCAGCAGAAGCTGAGTCTGGTGGCTGATCAGTCCGATCCAGATGCTTCTCAGGATTTCCTGATCGCACACGCCAAACACCCTCTGATCACGGCTAGGTCTTTGCGCGCGGTTTCCGATATCGTCGGCAGCCGCTTTTACGTCCCACCCGCGATGCTGGCCCGGATTCTGCGCGAAGCGGACCCAGTGGTCACAGTAGGGCACGAAACCGTGCGGTTTGAGGGGTTTTCAGCTTGTTGCAGCACCTATGCCCGTCTGGACATAGATGAGGCCGCGCTAGACGCCGAACAGCGTCGCACAGGGACAACCAATGTGGATTTTGGCCCCAACTTGAGGGCTATGCTGGCCCAGGTTTCGCCCGACAGCCAGTTGCAGATCTCGATTGGGCCCAAAGCCGTGGCCCTGACACATGATGAAAACCGACTCGTCGAACGAAAAGTACCGCTTCCCTTGCGCTGGTTGAAGGGATTTGCCGAGGTGCAGAGCCATATGGCTGGTATGGTACCCGCTCTTTCATTGGCCCCGACACCAGCACAGAAATTTTTGCGCAGTTTGCCGCGATCGAAATCGGATCATCTGGTTTGGGTATCGGCTCAGGGGCAACGGGTCAGAGCAACAACCCGAGCTTCGCCGGGTAGCGTGCCGTTGCGCGGTGGTCATCGGTTAAACGTGTTGCTGTCTCTGGCCCCTAAGGCGAAGACACTGCGTGTTTTTGTCAACGAAGGTCTGAAAAGTTCGGCCTGGGTTTTGGATTTTGCTGGGCAGCGTTTGTGTCTGGTCTTGAATGCAGATCCTTGGCGCGGGTTTTCAGGCGACGGGCAGTTGCTCTCTGACCTCACGACCGAGGCCGAGAAAACGGCTGCAGTAACCGCGCAATTGAACTGGCAGGACCGGCTTGATCCCAATATCCTGGCACCCCTCATCAACGCCTCACCGCACGAGGTGCACATCGCGCTGTGCCAATTGGCTGCGTTGGGTCGTGTAGGTTATGATCTTTGGTCGCAAACCTGGTTTCACCGAGAACTCCCCTTTGGCTTCGAGCGCGTCAGATCTTTGAATCCAAGGCTGAAAGCCGCCGCAAACCTGGCGGACAACGGAGCGGTCGCATTGTCCCAAAACTATGCGGATGTGAAAAGTGGCGATGTTACGCATCGGGTTCGCTTTGCCGAGGACGGGCACAGCTGCACATGCCCGTGGTTTGCTGCCAATGGCCATACGCGTGGTCCCTGCAAACACATTTTAGCCGTCGAACTGATGATGGAGCGCCAAGCGTGACTGAACAGGAGTTTCTGACCCTGATTACAACGCGCACTGCGCGCTATGTTCTAAAGGCCCTCGCAAAGATGTCGGAGGCGGATCGAAGGCCATTTGCCCGGCATGCGCTGAAGACGCAAAAAGCTTATGAAAAGGTCTGGTGGGAAGCGCAGATGAAAGGCCAAAAGCCGCTCAAAGCATTTGCCAAAGACGGCGAAGCATTGGGGATCGCCGTGATTGCCACCGCCAGACCCTCGGAATATGCCTGTGGGGATTGGCGTATCTTGCCGCAATCCCTTCCTTTGGGCGAAGTGTTTGCGCAGCTTAAGCTCAGTTGGATCGACGCCTGGGCCGAGGCTGCGGTTGAAGACAATCCCCGCCTGATCGACGCGGTACATTTGTTGAACCGAAAACGGTTGTGCTCAATCCCTCAGACGGACGCCTATATTCTTGGCTACTACGCCATTCAGGCGGGCGTTCCCGACAACGCGCGGGATCAGTTTTTGTCTCAGGATGTCTGGCGGTTCTTCGAGGTTGAAGGCGGTGGTGATCTCAGCCTTGCTGCGCATGACAAATATTCAGGACCCCGCGCAGGATGGGCGGATGTTTTGCGAGCTCTGAGCGAAAACGGTGACCTGGACCGACAGCGCTTGTTGGATAGCTCACTAGAGGCCCTGAAGCGGGATTTTGCGCAGTTTCGCGCGGGTTGGTACTCGCGGTTTCATACAGCGCTAGAACCGAGCGATGCTGAAATCGTTGAGCGCGTGGATCAGTACCTCGGCCTCCTCAATAGTGCGGTTCCCCCGACAGTGGCGTTTGCGGTCAAGGCGTTGAAGCGCGTCGACAAATGTGGTGAACTTGACGCAAAGGCCCTGCTCGACGCGATTGAACCTGCTTTGCAAAGCCACCAGAAATCGACGGCTTTGAATGCGTTAAGTCTTTTGAAATCCTGCGCCAAACGCAATCCGGATAGGGTAGCCGAAATTGCCGAAACCGCCACCTCGTCTTTGATATCAGAGGTTGGGGATGTGCAAACGCGGGCGGTGGATCTGATAGAAAGCCTCGGTCAGATGCATAATGCCGGGGTTCAGACGGCGATGGCGGACTATCTGGATGTGGTGACGCCGACGGTCCGCGCGCGGCTTGTTGACACCGCACCTTTGGCCGAAGCGGAAATCACCGACTTTCCCGTTCCTAGACCTGAGCCGTTTGAGCCTGTTTCCTCCGTAGATGAGGCGGTTTCGGCATATCTGGCCCTCCTGGAGGATTGCCATGACCCCTTCCTGATCGAGCAGGCATTTGATGGAATAGCGCGGTTCGGAGCCGAGGCTGCCCCGCTACTTGGCCCTCTAAAAAAGCGGGCAAATCAGATCAGAACGCGCGATCTCGAGGGCGGTTTTAGTCCGGGTAAGTATTTTCAGCGACCTATTTCGGTTGCGGGATTGAGCTGGGCCAACGGGTCCGATTTCGATGCCGAACTGCAACCCTATCTAGAGCCACGATATTCCGGTCACCAACCCTTGGGTATTTCGCCCCATAGTTTCGAAGGGATATTCGCGGCGCGCGCCAAAGAGCTGTTGTCTTTCGTTCAGGCGGGCCATTCGGTTCCGATGCTCTCGGCCCCTTCCGACAATCGCGGATGTGTTGACCCATTGCGTTTGATTGACAGGCTGGAACATTACCGTGGCCTGGGTGTTCGGCCGGGGGGCATGGATTTCAGGCTTGCGATCCTGCGACTGGGGTCGGAAGGGCGCGAAAAGGCGTTGGCGGCTCTAAACCCGCAGACCGAAGCAGAGCGTGCGTTGGGATATGCCTTGGGCGGTGAGTTCAGGCCTGAGACAGATTGCCAACTCTGGGCTATGGCCTGGCAGGGGCGCCGACCGATTGAGGCCGACCCCAATATCCAGCGTTTGGTTGGGGGTATTATTCCCGGTCTGGGTACTCCTGCAGAGTATCGTTTCACGGCCAAAATCCGGCGTATCGACGAGTATTTCTGGCCGCAGCCCAACGTCTCTATTTTACCGAAAATGCCGGGTGATGTTGATCCGAGTTTGGGTTTTGCCCTGCCTGCGAAATTCGAACACTGCTATGGAAGCGATCCTGGTACCAGCTGGCTGCTAGGACTGAACCCGTGGGCAGTATTGATGAACCCAACGCAGCCAGAGTTGTATTTTGTTGCCGGTATTTTCGATCTGGAACTGGATCAAAAGCTGACGCGGCACCATTGCCTGACCTATCTGGACTCGTTTTTTCGCCCCGGATTGCAGCCGGGTAAAATGGCCCATGCGATGTTGGCGTGGTATCTGGCAAGTGCGGATGAAGGTATCGGAATGACCACCGGTGACTCAATCGCAACCTTGATTGCGCAGGGCAGATTTCAATCCGAAGAATTTGCCGACGCCGCGCGCGAGTTGGTCTTTTTCGGAGCGCTCCCCCTGCGGCGCTGGACCAAACGCATGGCGCAAGTCTCTGAGCTATCCAAAATGCACGCGCATGAGGTTCAAAAAGCTTTGTCAGCGATGCTGCATGACTTGCCCGACACGCTTCCGCGCGATTTGGGCGGAATTCTGGAACTGCTCCATGAGCTTTGTGTGCTGTCAGGGTCTGGTTTGACAGCACCAAAGTCTACAGCAGCTTTGGCGGCGATCAAAGCTGGCGGAAAGACCGGTAAGTTTGCAAAGAAACTGTTGAAGCTTCATAGCCTATAGGGCCTTGAGCCCGTCAGGCCGCGGCGGAATTGACGAAGATCGAATAGACAGAGGTCGAGGCCGTGATGAACAGCATGTTCCCGCGCGTGCCCCCGAATGTTAGGTTCGCAACCGTTTCGGGCACTAGGATCTTACCCAGCAAATCTCCTGCCTTCGAAAAGACATGCACCCCGTCTGCGGCCGAGCACCAGATATTGTCGTGGCGATCCACCCGCAACCCATCCGGCAATCCGTTGTCGATGGTTGCAAACTCTTGACCGCCGCTCAGATTACCATCCGTGTCTACGTCGAACGCTCGTAGCACTGAAGGAACTTCAGGGTCGTGGCTGCTGCCTGACTCCGCAATATAGAGCCGGTTTTCGTCCACCGAAAAGGCAAGTCCGTTGGGCTGAACGAAATCGGTGACAACCGCCGAAAGTGCCTGCCCATCCGGGCTGGCGCGATAGACAAAACTACCCTCTTGTTCCGGGGTGGCCTGATGCCCTTCCAGATCGGACAGAATGCCATAGGTCGGGTCCGTGAACCAGATGGACCCGTCCGAGCGAACCACCACGTCGTTAGGAGAATTCAGGCGCTTGCCCATGTAACTTTCGGCAATCACCTGCCGTGTGCCGTCATGTTCCGTGCGCACAACCGAGCGGCTTCCATGGTGGCAAGTAACAAGGCGACCGTTTGGATCGCGGGTGTTGCCATTAGAATATTCGGAGTGCTGACGATACACACTTGCCCCACCACCTTCGGTCCATTGGTAGATGCGGGCATGGGGTATATCTGAAAACAGCAACAGGTTATGTGCGGGAAACCAGACCGGCCCTTCTGTCCAGCGGTGCCCCGATGAGAGGCGCGCAAGGCCCATATTGCTATGGATCAGATCGCGGAACTCCGGCCGGATGATGTCGTAGGTCTGCGAAAAAATCATACGTCATATCCTTTACGGCTGGCCAATGCGACGACTCCGACGATGACAAGCCCGGTCAAAATAAGCCGGACGCCAGCCCCCAAACCGTAGGAGTTCAGCATTGAGACGATGAGAAACATAAACAAAGCGGCGCCCCAAATACCGGGCACGTTGGAATTTCCGCCACCAATAGACGACCCGCCGATCACGACGACCGCAATGGACATCAACATGTATTCAGTCCCCATATTCAGGTTTGCACCCCCCGAAAAGCTGGCCAGAAGAAACCCCGCCAGCGCAGCACAGACAGCCGAATTGACATAGACGCCAAAGCGGACCGCGTTGACAGGAACTCCGCTGAGTCGGGCAGCGCGCAGGTTCTGGCCGATGGCCGATATCCACCGTCCCGCGATCGACCGTTCCAAAAGTACCCAAGCGCAAATCGCCAGAAGGATACCGATCACGGCGACGTTGGGAATTCCAATCGCGCCACCGGTTGCGAAATCGGCCAGCGGCTCAGGCGGTTTGATACGCAGCCCTCGGTTCGACCAGATGGCCAGTGATTGATAGAGGAAAGAGGCAGACAGGGTCGCGATGATCGGTGGAATACGCAGCAACAGGATCAAGGCGAAATTTACCAGGCCGCAGCCAATGCCGACGCCGATTGCAACCAATAGACCGGGTATGATCAGCGCGGTTTCCGAGTCCATGAACTTCAGGGCCAGCGTCGCCGACAATGTCATTGATGCGGGGATCGAAAGGTCGACATTGCCGGGACCCAAGGTGATCACCAGCATCTGCCCGATCCCAACGATGGCGGAAAAAGCAGCAAATGTCAGGGCGGCATAGAACAGCGACCCAGCACCGGAACCGGCGATCAGACTGGTTGCCGCAAAAGTCAGGGTGGCGGCCACAAAGGCCCAGATCCAGGGTTTTGAGAACAAGATCCGTACAGGATTCACGGGCCCTTCGGTGGATGAGGTATTATCGGTCACGCCGCAGCCTCCTTCCGAACGAAGAGCAGCCGCACCGCCAGAACAAGGATCAGGATCGCCCCTTGCGCTCCGATCTGCCAGTCAGGCGACAGGCGCAAGAAGGACAGGAAACTGGCTGCAAGGGTCAGGGTAAGCGCGCCGATCACCGCCCCAAACGGAGAGATGCGTCCACCGACAAACTCGCCGCCGCCCAAAATGACACCGGCAATGGACAGCAGAGTATATCTCAGCGCAATGTTGGCATCCGCTGCCGTTGTCAGACCGACAAGGCACATTCCGGCCAGAACGCCGAACAAACCGGCCAGCCCGTATGCGGACGCGCGCAGTTTGACCAGAGACCACCCGGCGCGCTCCATCGCGCGGTCATTGCCGCCGACCCCTTGCAGGATCACGCCGACCCAGGATCGTTTGATCAGCAGGTGTACCACCAATGCGATAACTAAAGGTGCGACCACAGCAATGGGGACCAGAGGTGTCTTGTAACTCATCAACGTCTTGAGCCATTCCGGCGATGCGCCACCGGGCGAAGGCAGGATCAAAACGGCCAGCCCGCCCCAGACAAAAGACATACCCAAAGTTACGACAATGGCAGGCAACCCTCGGAATTGGATCAGCGCGCCCAAACAAGCATAAGCCAGAATAGCCGTCGCCAGGATGGCATAGCCGATCAGTGGTGTGTCGTGAACGAACGTAGCAGTCACGCAGGCGCAGAAGCTGACAAATGTACCAATCGACAGGTCGATATCGTTGACCATGATGATCATCATCTGGGCGATGGTCGCTAAGGCGACCGGAATCGCCAGATTGAACAGCAGGTTCAGACCGAAATAACTCATCGCGCGCGGTTGCAGGTAGAAGACAGCCCCCAAAAGCACGGCCAGCGACAAAACGGGCAGGGCAAGACGCAGACGATCCCCGGTCATTCTGCGGCCTCCTGCATTTCGAATGAGGCGGCAAGAATGTTCTCTTCGGTGATCTCATCCCCGCTGAGTTCCGCTGCAATGTGTCCGGTGCGGAAGACAAACACTCGGTCGCATTCTAGAATCTCGTCCGTCTCGGTGGAGTACCACAAGAAACTGCGTCCCTTGGCGGCTTCGTCGCGGATCATTTGATAGACTTCCTTCTTGGTGCCCACATCGACACCGCGCATGGGGTCGTCCATCACCACAATCGGCGCGGACGAGGCCAAGGCCCGTGCGAACAAAACTTTTTGCTGGTTCCCCCCAGAGAGAGAAAGGATGGGGTTCGATACGTTGTCGGTGCGAATTCCAATCCTCTGTTTCCAGTTCTGAACCAGATCGGATTCCTTTCCGCGATCCACCAAAATGCGGTTGCTGAATTCGGACAGGGTGGTCAAAGACAGGTTTCTGAGGATCGACCAAAGCGGCATAACCCCATCTCGCGTACGGTCACCCGCGACGAAGACCACCTCGGGATCACCCGAGGATTTCCAGACCGAAGAATGGTCGAAAAAGATTTGCGCCAGCGCTTCGGCCTGCCCATGACCGGCCAGACCGGCCAAGCCAACGATCTCACCTTGTCGGGCGTTCAGGTCATTCTCTGCGCGTACAACCTCGGCGCCCAGCGTTTTGGCGGAGCGGGTTGCACCGGTATCGGTGTCATCCGGTGCCACGTGGCCCATAGCGTCCACAATGCTTTCGCGGGTGAAATTTCGGGCAGGTTGGTCATCCACGATCTGACCATCCTTCATGATCACGATCCGGGTCGACACATCGAAAATCTCGCCCATCATGTGCGAGATGAACAGCACCGCGCCACCTTCGGTACAAAAGCGTTTGATATGATCCAGCAACTGCTGCGCGATGGCCGCATCAAGTGACGAGGTCGGCTCATCCAAAATAACAAGGCTGGGTTCGCTGTCGCGGTCTGCGAAGGCGATGGCGATTTCGACCATCTGACGCTCGGCAATGGTCAAATTGCCGACAGTGGCACTTGGTTTGATGCCGTGGCCGGGAAAAACCAGATCCAGCGCGTCCTGCATTTTCTGCCGCGCCACGCGTCGCCAATTCTTGCGTGGCATGGTGCGAAATGGAATGCGTAGGTTTTCCAGCACGGTCAGGTTTGGGCAGAGCGACAGCTCCTGAAACACGCTGCGCACGCCGGATGCCTGCGCTTTTTGTCCATTGGTCAACGTGGCATCCCCGGCGCGGTAGGTCACAGCGCCCTGAGTGGGGGACAGCCGCCCGTTGATTACATTGGCCAGTGTCGACTTGCCCGCGCCATTGTGGCCGACCAATCCGATACACTCGCCCGCGGCAATTTCCAGCGTCGCTGCGCGCAACGCGTGAACGGGCCCAAAAGACATATGGGCCGCGTCCAGAGAGACAACCGGCGCAGAAACTGCGCCGGGTATCGTGTTTAAATCGCTCATTGACTACTGAGCCGACGAAATCACGTTTTTGGCCTGTTCCAACGTATATTCAACGTTGGCAACCGACCCTTTGGGCGTGGTTTTCAGCGACTCTTCCAATTCGTCCTGGGTGATGGTCAGGAAAGGCACGGTCAGGTCCTTGGGCACGTCGTTTCCGTCCAGAATCTGCTGCGCGACCCAGAAAGCAAGCGTGCTGACGCCCGGAGCAATCGACAGCGACGTGGTTTCATACCCGTTGGCGGCTTTTTCGTCGGCCCACCACTGCAATTCGTCCTGACGGTTGCCCATGACGATGGTTGGCATCGAGCGGTCGGTGGCTCCAATAGCCTGTGCGGCGCCATAGCCGTCACCACCCTGGGTCACGACACCGACGATTTCCGGCAAGCTGGGCAGAATGCCCGCAACGGCCTTTTGCGCAACGTCCTGCGCCCAGTCGCCATGAACCGAACCTACGATCTCAAAGTTGGAGTTCTTGACCTCGTCATGAATGCCCGCGCTGATTTCATCATCGACGAAGACACCGGCCAGCCCACGGATTTCCAGAAGGTTGCCGCCATCGGGATAGCGCTGTGCCAAGTATTTCACTTGTTCGCGGCCCATCTGTTGGAAGTCGACGGCGATGCGCCATGCGCAGGGCTCCTGCACGATCCCGTCAAATGAGACAACGGTGATGCCCGCGTCGCAAGCGGCTTTGACCGCGCCGTTGATTGCCGTGGGCGAGGCCGCGTTGATGACGATGGCGTCATAGCCCTGCAGGATCATGTTCTGAATCTGGGCAGCCTGTTCGGTCGCCTGATTTTCAGAGGTGGTGAAGGCGTCCGCTGCGGCAACCAAGCCTTCGGCCACCGCTGCATCCCCATTTTTTTGCCAGCTTTCCAGCATGGCCTGACGCCATGAGTTTCCGGCATAGTTGTTGGACAGCGCGATGCGTTTGTCGGATGTGTCTGCGGTGGCACCGGTGGCCGCCAATACGGTAATGCCGGCGACAGCGCCGAGCATGATTGCCTTGAGTGTCATAGTTTCCTCCCTGGGCGGCCCCTCCGCCGCACGTTCATCGGGCCCGCTCAATCCGGCAGGCAGCGAGAGGATTCCGCGCAATGGGCAAAAGTGTAAGAGTAGGATGCGCGCAAAGATTGCGGGTTCCCGCAAAACTATTGCGGTGATCCGCATGACAGGGTGGGGTCGGACTTCTATACTGTGTTGTGCCGGTCGCCGCGGACCGGTTTTTCGAAAGTGCGTCCATGGCCGATCTTGCCTATTACCTGCGGATTTCCAATCACCTGGCAGGCAACCTCGACATCAAGTCCGCCTTGCGCTCGGTCAAGTCCGAGATCGACCGCATTTTGCAGGTTGATCACCTTGACGTGTGCCTGGTTGACGACAAAGGAAACTGGAACACCAGCTACGAGGTCGGTCTGCGCACCAGTTGGAGCCGCACGCGCGCGCCTGTCGAGGTTTCTCCGGTGCGCGATATCCTGCGGGGGGAATGCGACAGCATGTTGACCGGCAACGCGCTGGAAGACCCGCGATATGTGTTCGAAGGGGCCGATTGCGAGCCGATCATCAAACATCAGATGCGCAGTCGCGTTAACGTGGCGATGAAAGTGCTGGGTCGCACGATCGGTGCCTTGAACTGCTCGTCGCAGAAGCTGGATTTCTATGACGATCAGGCTGTCGAACAGGTTCGCAACATTGCCGATATTCTTGCCCCCTATTTCTATGCGTTACGGGCCAATGAACAATCGCGGCGCGAAGCGATCATGCGCGCGGAATTGCAGGCGCGCGAAGAAGGGTTACGTCTGGGCGCACTAAGCCTGACCGACGCGCTTGAGCTTGAGCGGCAGAGGATCGGCATGGATCTGCACGACCAGACGCTGGCCGATATGACCCGGATCAGCCGAGAGCTTGAGCGCTGCAAAACTCAGAAAGATATCGAAGCTGTGCGCGGGTCGATGCAAACCTGCATCCAGGGGCTGCGCGAGATTATCGACACTTCGATCCCGTCCCTGCTGGAGCTGTTCGGGTTCCAGCACGCTGTGCGCACGCATCTTGAACGGGCTGTCGGAACGGATCAGGAGATCGACATTGATGTGCGCGACCTGTCTGAAGGGTTGATTGACGATTTGCCACAGACCAAACGAATTGCGCTGTACCGCATCACGCAAGAAGCGATCAACAATGCCGTGCGGCACGCGCGGGCGTCTTCCATTCTGGTCGAGATCGAGTGCCGTGACGGGCTGCATCTATCGATACGTGACGATGGGGCCAGTTCGGCAGCCATTGAAACAGGTAAAGTTTCTGGCGGTTTGACCCATATGCGTACCCGTGCCCGGCTTATCGCGGCACAGTTTGATATCCGCTACGCCGAAGGAACTGAAATCAGCGTCAGGCTCCCGGTGTCGGAATGCCGCGGCAGAGAGGAAGTGGCATGAAGGTTCTTCTGGTCGAAGATGACGCAATGCACGCCAACTACCTCAAAGAGTTGGTTCTAGAGGCTTTGCCTGAAGCGTCCGAAATCAGTCTGGCGGCCAACGGACGCGAGGGCGAGGTCAAGGCCCGCGAAGATGGTGTCGAAGCCATCGTCATGGACCTGCGCATGAAAGAGCGCAACGGGATTGAGGCAGCCCGCACCATATGGTCCGAGCGACCGGAAACACGCATCTTGTTCTGGTCGAACTATTCGGACGAGGCGTATCTGCGCGGCATCGCCCGGATCGTCCCGAAAGAGGCCGCGTATGGCTATGTTCTGAAAACCGCCAGCCCATCGCGTATGCATTTGGCACTGAGGGCGGTCCTGCTGGAAGCCCAGATCATGGTCGACCGTGAGATTCACCAAATCCAGCGGGATCAAAGCCGGTCGGGCGAGGCGCTGACCGAGGTCGAACTAGCGATCCTGACCGATCTTGCACTGGGTCTTCCTGACAAGGCCATTGCCGCCCGCCGGAAACTGGCATTGCGCACTATCCAGAACCGTTTGCTGTCGATCTACGAAAAGCTGGACGTCAACGACCTGCTGATCGAAGCCGGAGATATTGCGATCAACAAACGCGTGCGCGCCGTGTCCAAGGCGATAACCTCGCAGATTTTGAACAACGAAGCCATCGTCGCTGCTGAAAAGGACCTAAGCGCGTGGCTGGCGCGCTCTGCCTTGTCGCTCTGAAATCTGCGCTCAGGTTGGCACGATATTGTGGTTGATCCGAAACAGGTTCTGCGGGTCGTATTGTCCTTTGATCTGACCCAGTTTTGCGCCATTGGAACCATAGGCACCAGCCATGTGATTGGCCTCATCTTCGGGCATGAAGTTCACATAGGCGCTGCCTGTGGCGTGAGGTGCCATCTGATCGTACAACGCCCGCGCCCAACTGATGCAGGTATCGTCTTTTGAGGGATCTTCCCATCGGGTGTGAACGTTCATGATGAAATGAGCGCTGCGCTCGGGATAGGCCGTTGCATCCGCGGGTACCCGCGCCATGGCACCGCCTACATGTGCGATGAACACCTCGCAAGCCGGATCAGGTAGCGTGGCGATTGCGGCAAGCAGGTCGGATGTCGCGTGGGATGTCAGCGTGCTGAAATCGTGGCTTTTCCAGTAATTGCGCGCGCCGGGCGTCAAAAGCCCATCAAAGGCCGCTTGCCAGTCCACGAATGCATGGGGCGAGATGACATCTGCAATCGGATCACCAAGACCGCGCAAGCCGGCCATAGCTTTTTCGCCGTCGGCCATTGGTCCGGCATAACACGCGGCAAAGATTAAGACCTCGCGCCCATGCCATTCTTCGGGCAAGAAGGGCAGAGGCGGGGCCTTGCGCATCACGGTCCAGACCGTCAGTTCATCCGGCGCGGAATCCGCGATTTTCACGTATTCCGGCAGTAGGTCGGGGGCCGCTTCGATCGGGTGAACGACCAAACCTGACAAGACATCGGGGCCCAGCGGATGCAGTTGGAATTCGAACGATGTGACGACGCCAAAGTTGCCACCTCCGCCCCGCAGGGCCCAGAACAGGTCAGGGTGACTTTTGGCAGATGCGGTGACGATTTCGCCGTCGGCGGTTACAACCTGGGCAGAGATCAGGTTGTCGATGGTCATCCCGAATTTCCGGGTGATCCAGCCAAAGCCGCCACCCAGTGTCAAACCAGCCGTTCCGGTGGTCGAGTTGATGCCCAATGGCACCGCCAGCGCATGGGCTTGTGTCTCGCGGTCGACATCGCCCAATACGGCGCCGGGTTCTACGCGCGCAGTTCGGTTGACCGGGTCCACATGTACCGAACGCATCTGCGACAGGTCCAACATAACCGCATCGTCGGCGACAGCGTGGCCCGCGATCTGGTGACCACCCGACCGAATGGACATGGTCAACCCGGCCTCGCGCACGAAATTCACCGCTTTTTGCACGTCACTGGACCCAAGCGCGCGGATCACGAAACTTGGGTGCCGCTCCACGATGCTATTCCAGGTTGTGCGGGCCTGATCATACTCGGGACTGCCGGGCAAATGGACGCCGCCGCGCAGCGTTGCGTCCAAAGTGTCCAAGGCAGCGCGCTCGATCCGAGCGGCGCTGCCGTCCAATGTCTTGACGTCAAACATCTTAAATTCCTTCCTGGTTCAAGGAAGGTTTCTTGCCCCTGTGCCCCGCCTGTTGTCCGGCGGGTACGCGCCTTTTATAGTTTGCGAGAACTCAGGCAAAAACGCCGGGGTCGATGCGATCTACCGGAGTAATCACATCTGCCGGAATATTCAGCCGTTTGGCGGCCTGTCTCAGGCTTTCTTCGTCAGGGGCCTCGTAAAGGCAATAAGTCTTGCGCTTGTCCGCGCTGAGGAAAGAAAAGATCCATTCGATCCCTTCTTCGTCATTTATTTCTTTAATATGTGCTTTGTCGCCTTCGGTCAGGTTTACCTGTTCGGCGAATTGGCGTTCAATAATATACCTTGGCATATTTCCCCCCCAGGAAATGAAAACAGGGTTCAGCTTGCAGTTCCTTCAAGCCTTTCCCTAAGGGAAACCATACTCAATTTCTGAGCTGTTGCCAACGCCTCGGCCTCGAGATGGATGGCCTGTTCAAGGTTGTCCTTGCCGCCAAGCCTGCGCAAAGCCGCCGCATAGGCGGCTTTGCTGTGTGCCACCCAGGGCGGGCAATCCATGTCCGTGTCAATCTGGATTGCCTTGGTAAACATCCGTTCTGCAGTTGGCCAATCTTCAAGCAATGCAGCCAGATTTCCCAACCGCCGCGCACCCGCGCCAGTACATACCGTCGTTGCCCCAGCGGTAATGGTGAGGTCTTCGTAAGGGGCCAACATCTCGAACAGCGTTTGCGCGTGCGTGGTATGACCGACTGCGACGCAAATATCGGACAGATAGGACAATGTGGTCGAATACATGGCGTCTGACGGCAGATAAAATCCGCTCTCGGCGACCTCGTTCAGGATGCGTTCAGCGGGGTCATGAAACCCCAGTTCAGCTGCGATGACGCCAAAACCGGGCTTCCAGGTCATGTCGTCAGCGTTTTCATCCATCAGTTTTTTAATGACCGGAGCCACTTCGTGCAAACGGCTTTGTTCTCGGCGCAGGGTGAACATCTGAACGCCAAACACGCCCTCGATATGTTTCCCGTGGGTTTTGCGGCCGATTTTCACCGCCTCGGTAGCTAGCTTTTCGGCCTTGCCAAAGTCGCCCTCCATGATCGCTATCATTGCCCGGGCATGGGTCTGAACCCAATAGAGCTGCAAGTGATTGTCTTTCTGGGAGACCTCGGTCAGCAGTTTCAATGACCGGTCCAGCAGAGCCCGGTCAGCCATTTCAGCCCCAACAAACAGGCTGAGTGTGCGGTCCCGACCCTGATCAATCGAGCCAAGATGCTGCGCTACTTCGTGCATCTTGTCCAGATGTTCCCGCCATTTGTGCCTTTCGTCGGCGGGTCTTGCGATAAATGGCGCGCCGTATTGCATCATCATGACCGAGAACTGGGATTTGTTGTCTCCCAGCTTGGCGGCAAGCTCCATCGATTCCTGGGCGTATCGGGCACCCTCTGAGGCTTGACCAAGGAACAGACAGGCGCGGGCAAGCTGACTTTTTAGCTGGCACTGGCGTCTTTCGTCTTGCGCGGGCAGGTTTTTCAAAGCGGCCTCGCACAGGGAAATCACTTCGCCATGTCGTTGCCCAGCCATCATGCAGGAATCCGAAAAATGCAGGGCTACATCGGCGGCCAATTCGACATCCCCAAGGGCATTTGCCGCGTCCGAGGCGCTTTTGAGTTCCGCAATGCCTTCGGGTAGCTGTCCCAAACTATCAAAGCTGCGCCCGACAAGAACAGTTGCCCGGATTGTTTCGGACTGATTGTCGCCCTCAAGGTTCCGTGCTGCATTCAGCGCCTCGTGCGCGTTAGTCATTGCCTCGTGACTGGCGGAACGAGCCAGCGCCATTTCGGTTGCCGCCTGCCATTTTTTGAACGCCGCACTCCAGTCTTCGGCCTCGGTCAGGTGTCGGGCGACAAGTTCAGGTCGACGTTCAATCTCGGCGGACCGCAACGCTGCCAACGCCTTGGCAACATGGGCATGCTGCGCCCGCCGAGTTGTGCTGAGCATGGATTGATAGGCAGTGTCGCGGATCAGTGCGTGACGGAAAACGAAGTGACCTCTGGAGTTGCCGCTTTCGAAAACAAGTCCGGTTTTGCACAGTTCGTCCAGGCCCTTTGCGGTGTCGACCGTGGCATCCGTCAGTGCTGCACGCAGCAGGCCAGGTTCAAACTCGCGCCCGATCACCGAGCCTGTCAGTGCCACCTGTTTCGCGTCTGATGAAACCGCATCCAACCGCGCCATCAACGCGCCTTTTAGTGACGAAGGAACAGCCACTGCACCCTGCCCACCTGTGGTTAGATAGGCGCGGGTCAGTTCTTCGACGAATAGTGGGACGCCGTCCGTCTTTTCTATGATCAGCTGAACCAGATCGGTGTCAGGGGTTTTACCCGAGACATTGCGGATCAAGTTCGCCACATGGTCTGGATCAAAGCGGCGCAGGTGTAGGGTTTGAGTGTGTGCTTCCCCTTCGTCCCGCGCAAGATCCCAGCCGGGGCGGTGGGTGATCAACATCATCAATGGCAGGTCCGAACAGATGGACTTGAACCTTTCCAGCAAGGCGTTTGTCGAGGGGTCGATCCAATGCGCGTCCTCAACACACAAAACAACCGGTCGCACGGTTGAGCGGGCCTTGACCGTGTCGATCAACGTCTGGATGGTCAAATCCCGCTGTTCCTGTGGTGACAGGTCAAGAATCTTTTCGGCCACATCACTGTGCGGGGCGACCAGCGCCGCAAAAACCGGCAGGACGTGATCCAGTTCGATCCCCTCGCGTTTCTCAAGCATGGCGCGGACCAGCTCTACCACCCGATCGTCATCCAGATCCGGTCCGACACCTGCATCCTGCGAGATGCGCTCGGTCACCGGGTGAAAGGGGCTGCTGGTCAGATAGGGCGAGCAATTCAGTCGTATGACGTCTGCCGTCGCAGCGATGTCGTCGCCGCTCAGAAACTCTTCCGTCAGGCGGGATTTGCCGATCCCGGCTTCGCCAGACAGCAGGACGACCTCACCATGCCCGGCAGAGGCCCGTTGCCAGGTTTGGTGCAGGATACCTTTTTCGAAGTCCCGCCCGATCATTTCCGAGCTTTCACTTTCACGATGCAACGCCTGAAAACGGCTGTCGGCGCTGCGCTCGGCCGTGACCTGCAGCAAGGTACGCGGGGTGTCAAAGCCCTTTAGCGAAACAGGGCCAAGTGAGGAAATCGAAAAGACCCGTCGCAGGCTGGCATCAGAATCCTCGCTTGTAGTTACCACCGTGTTCGGCTGCGCGTTTTCCTGCAACCGCGCCGCCAGGTTCAGAACCGGACCGGTCATTGCGCCCTCTTCGAAGGTATTTTCACCAACGGCGTCGCCTACGACCACGTCACCGCTTGCGATACCGATCCGAACGGACAAACGCTCGCCGTCAGGAGATTTCAGGGTTTTCACGTGCGCAACTGAATCCAATCCCGCCTTCACCGCGCGGATGGCGTGGTCTTCATAGGCCTGTGGCCAACCAAAAAAGACCAGCAATCCATCGCCCAGATACTTGGCGACATAGCCGCCAAAACGCGTCACTGCCCCAGCGACACTGTCTTGATAACTTTGCAGCAAGGCGCGCATATCTTCGGGATCGAACTTGTTTGTCAATTCGGTCGATCCGACAAGATCGGCAAAAAACACGGTCAGATGGCGTCGCTCGGCAGCAGGTGCTCGGGTTTCGGTTTCACCGGGTTTGTTTCCATCTGGTGGGGCGTTTGTGATGGGCAATCCGGGGTTGCCATCCAACTTTGCTATGGCGGCAAGGACGATCTTCCTGTGGCCAAGGGACAAGCCAAGTTCTTTGAGGTCTTCATTTGAGAGCAGCGGTAGGGCACGTGCATCGACGTCATTTTGCAGGAACGTGTCAGCATACTGCTCCATTCCAAGGTCTTTCAGCCATGACGTGACTTCAAAACTCATTTCGTGATCATGCGGGCTATTGGCCCACGGATCAAGCCAAGCGACGTTTCGATCTGGCGGCCCTGCCATGTGCCCGAACGAACCGATCGAAAAGACTCGGGTATTTGAAACCCTTCTTTTGACTTTGGCGTTCAAAACACTGGACGAAGCCGGTTCCTTGATCAATGATAGCGCTGACATTCACTTTGGCCGGGACTTCGGTAAGAATGAACTTAAGTGTTTGGGAGTATTTCGCCGAGAAAACGCAATAAACGTTTCGGGTGAATGTGCGGTTGGAGGATGGCCGCAAGACGGAAGAAAGGGACCCCGAAAAGGGGCCGTGCAAAAAAGATCGCATATTGGGAGGAAAGAAAATGCGTAACTTACTGAAAACAAAATCTCTGATTGTGGCAGGGCTGTTGTGCACCACCAGCCTGGCGCAGGCGGAAGAGGTTGAGGTTCTGCACTGGTGGACGTCCGGTGGTGAAGCCGCCGCACTGAATGTTCTGAAAGACGACCTGTCCGGGCAGGGTATCGGCTGGACCGACATGCCTGTCGCCGGTGGCGGTGGTGAGCAGGCGATGACCGTTCTGCGTGCCCGTGTCACAGCCGGGAATGCCCCGACTGCCGTTCAGGCTCTGGGTTTCGACATTCTGGACTGGGCCGATCAGGGCGCATTGGCGGACCTGAACGAAGTTGCAGCCAAAGAAGGTTGGGACGATGTGGTGCCAGACGCATTGAAGGCTTTTGCCAAGCATGACGGCAAGTGGGTTTCGGCTCCGGTCAATGTGCATTCGACCAACTGGGTGTGGGCAAACAAGGCGGTCCTGGATGCAAACGGTATCGCCCAGCCCACCAACTGGGACGAGTTCGTCGCGGCTGTCGAAGCGCTGAAAGCCGCCGGGATCACCCCGATCGCCCATGGCGGTCAGGCCTGGCAAGACGCAACCGTGTTTGACGCAATCGCGATGTCAACCTTGGGGGCGGACGGTTACAAGGCGGCGTTCATTGATTTGGACGAAGAAACGCTGGGCAGTGATGCTATGAAAGAAGCGTTCGATCGCATGTCCTTCATCGCCGCCAATGTGGACGAGAACTTCTCGGGCCGCGACTGGAACCTTGCCACTGCGATGGTGATCAATGGCGAGGCCGGTTTCCAGATGATGGGTGACTGGGCCAAGGGTGAATTCCTGAACGCGGGCAAAGTTCCGGGTCAGGACTTCCTGTGCTTCCGCTTCCCCGGCACGCAGGACCAGGTCACCTTCAACGCCGACCAGTTCATGATGTTCGACCAAGGCGGTTCGGTTTCAGCCGAGCAGGCCGCGTTGGCCAGCGCCATTCTGTCGCCAAGCTTTCAGATTGCATTCAACAAGGTGAAGGGTTCCGTTCCGGCCCGGACCGACGTGGATGGCAGCGACCTAGACGCTTGTGGTCAGCAAGGCATGAAGGATCTGGCCGCCGCTGCATCGTCGGGCAACTTGTTCGGTTCTATGGCGCACGGCCACGCGGCGCCGGCTTCGGTGAAAAACGCGGTCTATGACGTCGTGACGGCGCATTTCAACGGCGAGTATGACAGTGAAACAGCTGTGACCGAACTGGTCGACGCGGTTTCCATCGCCAAGTAATCCCGACTTGAACCTACTGACGGGGCGGCTGCCTGGCCGCCCTGTCTTGAAAGGGGCAGGATAAGCCCCAAAACACCAACTCTGGAACGAGGAGGGCGCGCCATGGCTGCTTCAGCCGACGCGGATTTCAAGACACGCCTTCAGAACTGGATTCCCAAACTGGTCCTGTCGCCTTCACTGGCGATGGTTCTGGTCTTCGTCTACGGGTTCATCCTGTTCTCGGTCTACCTGTCCTTCACCGACAGTCGTATTCTGCCCAGCTTCGGCTGGGTCGGCTGGGAGAATTACGACAAGCTCTGGCGATTGAGCCATTGGGAAACCTCGCTCATCAATATGGGGATTTTCGCGGGGCTTTATATCGTGATCTGCACCTGTATCGGCTTGGGATTGGCGATCTTCCTCGATCAGAAAATTCGCGGTGAAGGCCTGCTGCGTCCAATTTACCTGTATCCGATGGCGCTCAGCTTCATTGTGACCGGAACGGCGTGGAAATGGTTCCTCGATCCCGGCATCGGGCTGGAAAACGTGATGCATACTTGGGGTTGGACCAGTTTTGAGTTCGATTGGATCAAGAACCGCGACTTTGCGATTTACACCGTCGTGTTGGCGGCGGTCTGGCAGACCTCGGGCTTTGTCATGGCGATGTTTCTGGCCGGTCTGCGGGGTATCGACAATGAAATCCTGCGCGCGGCGCAAATGGACGGGGCGTCGAACTGGAACCTCTATCGTCGGATCATCATCCCGCAGCTGAGGCCCGCTTTCCTGTCGGCTTTCGTGATCCTCAGCCACCTTGCGATCAAGACCTTTGACCTTGTAATCGCGTTGACCGGCGGCGGTCCGGGCCGCGCGACCGAACTGCCCGCAACCTTCATGTATTCCTACACGTTCACGCGGAATCAGATGGGGATCGGCGCAGCCTCGGCCACGATCATGCTGATGACCATAGCCGCGATCATGATCCCTTATCTCTACGCTGAATTGCGGGAGAAACGCTGATGTCTCAGGCCTCTCAAGATACCGCAATCCGCACGGGCCGCGTCACGCGCACGCTGATCTATCTGGTTTTGCTGCTGTTTGCCCTGTTTTACCTCTTGCCGCTTTACGTGATGCTGGTGAATTCGGTCAAACCCTTGGAGGAAATCACTGGCGGCGGCATGATGAACCTGCCAGAGGTCTTCACGCTCGAGCCGTGGCTGCAAGCCTGGTCCTCGGCCCAGATCGGGGTCGAACCGACGGGCTTGCGCCCGTATTTCTGGAATTCGATCAAGATGGTTGTGCCCGCCGTTATCGTCTCGACCATTTTGGGCGCGCTAAATGGATACGTACTGACCAAGTGGCGCTTCAAGTATGACACCATCCTGTTCGGGCTGATGCTGTTTGCCTGTTTCATCCCATTCCAGATCGTTCTGATCCCGATGGCGCGGATGCTGGGCCTGATGGGCCTAGCGGGCACCACATGGGGTCTGGCACTGGTGCATGTGGTTTACGGCATTGGCTTCACCACGCTTTACTTCCGAAATTACTATGCCGTTTTCCCTACCGAACTGATCCGGGCGGCACAGATCGACGGGGCGGGGTTCTTCCAGATATTCTGGCGCATCCTGCTGCCCAGTTCAGGCCCTATCGCGGTGGTGTCGATCATCTGGCAGTTCACCAATATCTGGAATGACTTCCTGTTTGGAGCGTCATTTGCCGATGCCAACAGCCAGCCAATGACGGTCGCGCTCAACAATCTTGTGCAGTCGTCTACGGGGGTAAAGGAATACAACGTACATTTTGCAGGCGCCATTCTGGCCGCGCTGCCAACGCTGCTCGTTTATATCGTGGCCGGTCGTTACTTCGTCCGCGGCCTGATGGCGGGTTCAGTGAAAGGATAACGGACCATGGGATTTCTTGATATCGACAACGCAACCAAGTCATACGGTGCGGTCGAGGTGTTGCACAAGGTGGACATCTCGGTGCAGGAGGGCGAGTTTCTGGTGCTCGTCGGGCCCTCGGGCTGCGGCAAGTCCACCCTTCTGAACATGATCGCGGGGCTGGAAGAGATCACCAGCGGTGAGATCCGCATCAAGGATCAGGTGATGAACGGGGTTCATCCCTCAAACCGCAACATCGCCATGGTGTTCCAGAGCTACGCATTGTACCCCAACATGACCGTGGGGCAGAACATCACCTTCGGACTTGAAATGCACGGCGTGCCGAAACCCGAACGTGAAAAGGCCATGGCCGAGGTTGCCAAGCTGTTGCAGATTGAGCAGTTACTGGATCGTAAGCCGGGCCAATTGTCGGGCGGTCAGCGTCAGCGCGTGGCCATGGGGCGGGCTTTGGTGCGCAACCCTGATGTATTCCTGTTCGACGAGCCTCTGTCCAATCTGGACGCCAAGCTGCGCGTCGACATGCGGACCGAGATCAAGAAACTGCACCAGAACCTTGGCACGACCATTGTCTACGTGACCCATGACCAGATCGAGGCGATGACCCTGTCCAGCCGGATTGCCGTCATGAACGGTGGCTACGTGCAACAACTGGGCACTCCGCAAGAGATCTATGACACCCCCGCCAATATCTTTGTCGCCACCTTCATGGGGTCGCCCGCGATGAATGTGGTGCCTGCCAAGGTGGTGATGGTGGATGGGTGCCCCCATGCCGAGGTTGCCTTGCATGACGGCGCGATGGCGCAACTGCCGTTCAGCCAGGACAACCTATCCCATTGGGACGGGCGCGACATCCTGCTTGGTATCCGACCCGAGACGATCACGGATGTTGACGGGGCAGATCGGAAGTCTTCGAATATCGCGCAGATGACCAATCGGATCGTCGTGACAGAACCGGCGGGGTCCGACACATTTGTGTCCATGACGCTGGGTGGTCGGGATGTGATTGCACGCATGCGGTCGGATGCCGAGGTTTCGCCTGGGCAGGACTTCACCTTTGCGGTCAACATGGAAAAAGCGGTGGCCTTCGATCCTGAAACCGAAAACCGCATTCAGGGATAGTCCACTGTGATGAAGGGCCTATACGCATGACAACCGGCTACGACTTTATCGTCGTAGGCGGGGGGTCTGCCGGGTCCGTCATCGCCGCACGCCTTTCGGAAAACCCTGATCTGAGGGTTCTGCTGCTTGAGGCCGGAGGCGGCGACCGTCACCCCTTGTTCCATCTGCCCGCAGGCTTCGCCAAGATGACTAAAGGCATTGGGTCATGGGGGTGGAGCACCGTGCCGCAGCAGCACATGCAGGGCAAGGTGTTCACCTATACACAGGCCAAGGTGATCGGTGGTGGTTCGGCCATCAATGCCCAAATCTACACCCGCGGAGCGGCACAGGACTATGATGACTGGCGTCAGATGGGCTGCGAGGGTTGGGGTTACGCGGACGTTCTGCCTTATTTCAAGAAATCCGAAGACAATGACACATATGGGGGAGAGTTCCACGGCCAAGGCGGCCCGTTGGGGGTTTCCATGCCCGCAGCCCCTCTGCCGATCTGCGATGCGTTTATCGAGGCCGCCGGTCAGTTGGGTATACCAAAGACAACGGATGTGAATGGGGCCAAGCAGGACGGGGCAGGGTATTATCAACTGACCCAGCGCAGTGCACGCCGGTCCTCTGCCGCGATGGCCTTCCTTGCGCCAGCGCAATCGCGGCCCAACCTGACCATTCAGACACACGCGCAGGTGCGCCGGATCACGGTTGAAAACGGGCGGGCAACGGGCGTCGAATTACTGGACGGCCGCAAAATCGTCGCTGAGGCTGAGGTGATCCTGTCCTCGGGGGCCATCGGCTCGCCCCGGTTGTTGCAACTTTCGGGTATTGGTCCGGCGGAGGCGCTGAGAGCTTTGGGAATTGATGTCGTCTATGACCAGCCCGATGTCGGGGCGAATTTGCAGGATCATCTGGACCTCTATGCGATATGCGAGGTTACGGGCCCGCATACCTATGACAGTTATGCCAAGCCGCATCTGTCAGTGCTGGCGGCATTGCAATACCTGCTCACGCGCAAGGGCCCGGTTGCCTCAAGCCTGTTTGAGACGGGTGGGTTCTGGTATGCAGATGAAAACGCCCGCTCACCCGATATCCAGATGCATCTGGGCCTTGGCACCGGGATCGAAGCCGGTGTCGCGGCAATGCCAAATGGCGGTGTGACGCTGAACGCCTGTCATTTGCGGCCACGGTCACGGGGATCGGTTCGGTTGCGCAGTGATAATCCCGCCGACATACCTCTGATCGATCCGAATTACCTGTCAGATCCTTATGATCGTGAGATGTCCGTTCGCGGGCTGAAATTGGTGCAGCAAATTCTGGCACAGGAGGCGCTGAAACCCTACATTCTGGCCGAACGCCTTCCGGGGCCGGATGTGCGCACGGACGAAGACTATTTCAATTTCATCTGCGAACATTCCAAAACCTCACACCATTGCGCCGGCACTTGCCGGATGGGCGGCGATAACGGAGCTGTTCTGAACCCGCGTTTGCGCTTCAATGGGATCGAGGGGCTGCGGGTCGCAGATGCGTCGATCATGCCAACTGTCAACTCATCAAACACAAACGCGCCGTCGATCATGATCGGCGAAAAGGCTGCAGATATGATCAAACAGGACCACAACGTCTTCTAAAAAATGGCCATGCTGACGGGTCTGGATTTCTCGTGGTCCAGGGCCCATGGTCGATGGGTCTGAAAGGGCGCGCTACAAGAAACCGTTGTCGATTGCGATACATTGACGATACAAGGTTGTTATCGCCATCAATCCGTTGGAATTTTGAATGATAAACCCGCATGTGAGTGACGGAATCGCTGAGTATTTTTTGGCCCGTTCTCGCATCGCGAAGGCGTTTCTTTTGCCAGATAAAATCTGCTGCGCGCGGCCGCCCGGCGGAAAGCCCGAATTGGAGGTTGCCCAGTGTTAGCGTTTGGATCCCGAAAGGCGCTCGCTATCGGCGAAGCGATGATCGAAATGGCGGATGTAGGCAACGAAACCTATCGCCGGGGCTTTGCCGGCGATACGTTCAACACCGCTTGGCACATGGCACAACTACTTGGGGATGCGGCCGAGGTCGGGTTTGTTACCAAAGTTGGCATGGATTCCGTTTCAGATGCTTTTGTCGAGCAGTCGCAGCAGGACGGGCTGGATGTCTCGGGTATTGGTCGATCAGAGGCTCGTACGATGGGTCTTTACATGATTGAGCTTGATGGGGTTGAGCGCAGTTTCCAGTATTGGCGGGATACGTCAGCGGCGAGGTTGTTGGCTGACGATCTGGAATGGCTGGAACAGGCCGTGACCGGTGCAGGGTTGATCCATCTGTCGGGTATTACACTGGCCATTTTGTCTGAGCCCGCCCGTGAAACTCTGTTTGAAGCTTTAACCAAGGCGCGGGCGCAGGGAGCGATCGTGTCATTCGACCCTAACGTGCGCCCGCGACTATGGAGGTCTGCTGAAGAAACGCGGGCTGTTCTGGCCAGGTTCAATACGCTCACCGATATCGCGCTTCCCAGCTTTGACGATGAAAGCGCCCTGTGGGGCGACGAGTCGCCGGTTCAGACAGTTGAACGTTTGCGTCGCGCTGGCGTCGTTGAAATTGCCGTCAAAAATGGCGCCGCGGCTCTGACGGCGTTTTGCGACGATCATCTGAGCGAAGTTCCGACCCAATCCGTGGATGGTGTTCGCGACACATCGGGTGCCGGAGACGCATTCAACGCTGGATATCTTTCCGCTCGGTTTAAAGGCTGTCATCAGGAAAAGGCAGTTCATTGGGGGCAGAGGACGGCGGGCGAAGTTATCCGGCACTTCGGCGCGCGCATTCCCAAGGACAGAGTTCCGGAAATAGACTGATCATACAGTCTTGAGGCAGAACCTGTTCCCAAGACGGTTCTTTGGCATAGATGACAGATAGAACGATCGAAAATTAAATTCGAAGGGCAGAGTATGAAAACCAGAATTACCGAGCTGTTCAGCATCCAACACCCTATCATGCAGGGGGGAATGCATTACGTGGGTTTTGCAGAACTGGCGGCTGCGGTCTCAAACGCGGGCGGGTTGGGGACGATCACGGCACTAACACAGAAGACACCCAAAGATCTGGCCAATGAGATCGCGCGCTGCAAGGACATGACCGACAAGCCTATCGCGGTCAACGTCACCTTTCTGCCAACGGTAAACGCGCCCGACTACCCGGCTATCATCAAAACAATCATCGATGGCGGGGTGCAGATTGTCGAAACGGCTGGACGCAATCCCGTGCAGGTGATGCCGTATCTCAAAGAGGCCGGGATCAAGGTCATCCACAAATGCACGTCGGTTCGCCATTCACTGAAAGCGCAAGAGATCGGCTGCGATGCGGTGTCGGTCGACGGGTTTGAATGCGGCGGTCATCCGGGCGAAGACGATATCCCGAACATGATCCTGCTGCCGCGCGCAGCGGATGAACTGGAAATCCCCTTTGTCGCATCGGGCGGGCAGGCGGATGGGCGCAGTCTTGTGGCTTCGCTTTCGATGGGGGCGGACGGGATCAATCTGGGTACGAGGTTCATCGCCACGAAAGAAGCTCCGGTGCATCAGAACGTCAAGGATGCCATCGTCGCGGCCTCGGAACTGGACACACGCCTTGTCATGCGCCCCTTGCGCAACACGGAACGCGTTCTGACCAACACAGCCGTCGAACGTGTTTTGGAAACGGAGCGTGCCAAGGGTACGGAGCTACAATTCGAGGACATCATGAATGAAGTGGCAGGTGTCTATCCGCGCGTCATGCAAGATGGTGAGATGGATGCAGGCGCGTGGTCCTGCGGGATGGTTGCGGGGTTAATCCATGACATCCCTACCTGTCAGGAGTTGATTGATCGGATCATGTCGGATGCCAACGAGATCATCACAGATCGTTTGGCCGCTTTTAGCCGGGATTGATCCGGGCGGAGTGCCATTCTTGCTACAAAGCGAGGGTGTCGCCAAACACTAAAGCAAAAGGAGAACCTACCAGATGAAACAAGCCGTTCTGGTTTCAACCGCCCGCACGGGTTTGGCCAAGTCCTTCCGGGGTGGGTTCAACAACACGTTTGGGGCCTCTTTGATGGGGCATTCGATCCAACATGCGGTTGACCGCGCCGGCGTAGATCCTGCCTTGATCGAAGATGCCTTCATC
This sequence comes from Ruegeria sp. CDSA089, assembly GCF_059612205.1. Taxonomy (NCBI): domain Bacteria; kingdom Pseudomonadati; phylum Pseudomonadota; class Alphaproteobacteria; order Rhodobacterales; family Roseobacteraceae; genus Ruegeria; species Ruegeria sp. CDSA089. Next base: position 266,144 of record NZ_JBXWQD010000005.1, read on the forward strand.
GGGTGCGGGTTTCCCGAAGGCACGACCGGCGCAAATATCGGCCGCCAGTCGGTGCTGCGCGCAGGGTTGCCCGTGACCGTGGGCGCGACGACCATCAACCGGTTCTGTTCCTCGGGCTTGCAGGCGATTGCCATGGCAGCGCATGCAGTGGTGCAGGACGGGGTGCCTGCCGCGATTGCGGGTGGGGTGGAATCCATCACGCTAAGGGATCAGACACCGGGGCCTTTTGACCGCGACCCGTGGCTGTTGGAACATAAGCCCGACGTTTATCTAACTATGATCGAAACCGCCGACATCGTAGCCGCGCGCTATGGGGTTACCCGTGAAGCGCAGGACGAACTGGCGTTGGAAAGCCAGAAACGCACCGCCGCGGCCCAAGCCGCCGGTAAGTTCGACGACGAGATCGTGCCGATGCAGGCGGTGCAACGGGTCAAAGACAAAGAAAACGGCGAAGTCTCAGAAAAAGCCGTGACCATTGATCGGGACGATTGCAATCGGCCGAACACGACGCTCGAAGGTCTGGCCGGGCTAGAGCCGGTGCGCGGTGCGGACCAATTCGTGACGGCGGGGAACGCGTCGCAACTGTCCGATGGGTCGTCAGCCTGTGTGGTGGTGGACTCGGATTTCGCGGCGCGAGAAGGGCTGGAGCCGTTGGGTGCGTTCATGGGGTTTGCCGTTGCCGGTTGTGAGCCAGATGAGATGGGAATTGGCCCGGTTTTTGCCGTGCCGCGCCTGCTGAAACGTCATGGATTGACGGTGGATGATATCGACTTGTGGGAGTTGAACGAGGCTTTCGCCTCGCAAGCGCTGTATTGCCGTCAGACGCTGGGGATTGATCCAGAGATTTGTAATGTGAATGGCGGCTCGATCTCGATCGGGCATCCGTTTGGGATGACCGGCGCGCGGATGGCGGGCCACCTGCTGATCGAGGGCCGACGCCGCGGGGCGAAATATGCCGTGGCGACCATGTGCATCGGTGGCGGCATGGGCGCGGCGGGCCTTTTTGAGGTATTCTGACGAGTTTGTGTTCTGCATAGCGGAACGCAGTGCCGATTATTGACGCTTTTCCGACGGATTGCTAGAACAGTCGCACCGCATCTGAGGAGAATGCGTTGCACCGAATTCACCACTTGATCGACGGCAAGGACCCGGCAACGCTGGCGATCATCGACCATGATGAAACGCGGCTCAGCTATGAGGAGTTGCGGGGCGCGGTAAGGGAGGCCGCCCGGATGTTACGGGCGCATGGCGTGCGTCCGGGCGACCGGGTTGTTGTACTGGCCGAGAACTGCGCCACTTATGCGGCAGTTGTTCTCGCGCTCAGTGACTTGGACGCGTGGATCGTCCCGCTGAATGCGCGCGCGACCGAACAAGAGGTCGACACGGTCATCGCCCATTCTGGCGCGCGTTGCGTGATTTGCACATCGGATGTGTCCGATGCTGCGCGGGCCCATGCGCAACGGCTGGGGGCCGTTTCGTCGGGGCAGCTGAGCTGCGGGTCTCTTGTGATTTCACCTTTGCGGGAAGAAACGCCCGAACCGGTCGAAGCCGGCGCGGGGCAGGTCGCAGCGATCCTCTATACTTCCGGCACCAGCGGCGCACCCAAAGGGGTGATGCTGACCCATGATAATTTGCTGTTCACGGCCAACGCCTCGAAACAACGTCGGCAGGCAACGGCGGCCGATCAGTCGCTGGTGGTTCTGCCGGGGACACATATTTTCGGGTTTTCCTCGATCATCCTGACCACGTTACTGGCGGGCGGCTGCCTGCGGTTTCAACCCCGGTTCGATCCGGCGCAGGTGATCGCTGGGATGCATAGCGGCGCAACGATGCTGTCGGGCGTGCCGCAGATGTTTGCGTTGATCCTCAAGCATTGCAAAGACAAAGGCATAGACCGCGTGGACAGCGGATTGCGCTATCTGTCTTCGGGGGGCTCGCCTCTGGACCCAAGCTGGAAGCGCCGGGTCGAGCGGATATTCGGTTGTCCGATCCATAACGGCTATGGTCTGACTGAGGGGTCTCCGGGCATTGCCACCACGCAGCCCGAGAACCCACCGCAGGACGACTCTGTGGGTCCTGCTTTGCCGGGGATCGATGTGCGGTTGGACAATCCCGGCGCGGACGGAGTCGGCGAGTTGCTGGCGCGCGGACGTAACATCATGAAGGGATATTACCGTAACCCGGAAGCAACCGCGCAGGCCTTTACCCCGGACGGGTTCCTGCGCACTGGTGATCTGGCGCGAATAGAGGAAGACGGGCGCATCTACATCGTAGGGCGCTGCAAAGAGGTCATCATCCATTCCGGCTTCAACGTTTACCCGCCCGAGATCGAAGCCGCGCTGAACGCCCATCCATCCGTCACGCAAGCCGCCGTTGTGGGCCGCGCGCGGGATGGGAATGAGGACGTGCTGGCCTTTGTGACCCTACGCGTTCCAGCGACCGTGGCCGAGTTGAAGGCTCATCTGGGGGAAACTCTGGTCCGCTACAAAATCCCCCATCACATTGTTGTCACCGACGCGTTGCCAGAAGCCGCGACGGGGAAAATTCTGAAACACAAGTTGGTTCGGGCCTTTGCGCCCGAACTGGCACAATTGGATCTAGAGGCCAAGAATGCTTGACGCTTACATATATGACGGGCTGCGCAGCCCTTTTGGCCGCCATGGCGGTGCGCTGGCCTCGGTTCGGCCCGACGATCTGGCCGCACAGGTGCTGGAGGCGCTGGTTCAGCGCAGTGCTTTTGATGCTGCTGAGATTGAGGATGTCATTCTGGGCAATGTCTGCCAGTCGGGCGAAGACAGCCGCAATGTCGCCCGCTACAGCGCTCTGCTGGCCGGTCTGCCGGTCGAGGTCGGGGGGCAAACCGTCAACCGCCTGTGTGGTTCGGGCATGTCGGCGGCGCTGGACGCGGCGCGGTCGGTCACGGTGGGCGAGGCGCCTTTGTATGTGGCGGGCGGTGTCGAAAGCATGACCCGCGCACCCTTCACAATAGCCAAATCTGAAACTCCCTATGCCCGTCAGACCCAAATCTACGACAGTGCCATTGGTGCGCGGTTTCCCAATCCGCGCATTGCCCAGATGCATGGCGAATATCCAATGCCCCAGACCGCCGACAATCTGGCGCAGGATTACCAGATCACCCGCGAAGCCTCGGATCAGTTTGGATACGCCTCTCAGGTCCGGTTCGAAACCGCCCGCGCGCGGGGGTTCTTTGATGCCGAGATCACTCCGATCACGATCAAAGGCCGTAAAGGCGCGACCCATGAGGTGACGCTGGACGAACATCCTCGCCCGGATGTACAGCTTGAGAAAATGGCATCGCTGCGCACGATCTTTCCCGAAGGTGTGACGACGGCGGCCAACGCCTCGGGCGTCAATGACGGCGCGGCGATGCTGATGATCGGCGCCAAGACCGACCGTGCCAAGCCACGCGCCCGTATCGTGGCCGGTGCTATCGCAGGCGTGCCGCCCCGGATCATGGGGATCGGGCCGGCGCTGGCCATCCCAAAGGCCTTGGACCGCGCGGGACTGAACATGAACGACATGGACCTGATCGAGATTAACGAGGCATTCGCCGCGCAGGTTCTGGCCTGCTGCAAACATCTGGACCTGGACCCCGCTGACAGCCGCATGAACCCGAACGGAGGCGCGATTGCGGTTGGGCATCCGCTGGGCGCGTCAGGCGCGCGGATCATCCTAACCGCCATGCGCCACCTTGAGGAAACCGGCGGGCGCTATGCCTGCCTGTCCATGTGCATCGGCGTAGGGCAGGGGATCGCGCTGATCCTCGAGCGCGTCTAACCTGGATGCCGGACGCGGAACGAGACCGCCGCTTCGCCGCGACCCTGGCCAAAGGGTTGCGGATCATGCAGGCGTTCAAGCCCGACGATGCGTCGCTGGGCAACCGCGAACTGGCCCGGCGCACAGGCATGCCGCCCTCGACCGTGGCGCGGATGACGTTCACGCTGGCCTCGATGGGGTTTCTGGAACAGTTGCACCCGTCCGAGGCGTACCGGCTTGGGCCCTCGGTCATGGCGCTGGGGTACACGGCGCGGGCGGGATTGTCCTTTTTGCCAATGGCCGAAAACATCATGCAGCAGTTGGCCGATGACACCGGCGTTCTGGTCGCCCTGACCATGCGCAACGGCGACGCGGTGATGCTGACGCGCTGCTGGCGACCGCGAAACGCGTCGTCACTATGGTTGAGTGAAGGGCATCGCATTCCGATGGAACAAAGCGCGGCGGGCCGGGCCATCCTGGCCGTAGAACCTGCGCAAGCGCGGGAAACAGATCAGGTGCGCACGGATCGCGAACAGTTGGAAAGCATGGGCTATGTGTCGTCTCTGGGCGGGTGGAACCGGGCCGTCAACGCCTGTGCAGTTCCCTTCAGCCCCGCCCCCGGTGCGCCGCCCTTTGCGTTTCTTTGCGGGGCCAACACGTCTGAGTTGGATCGCGAGAAACTGGAACAGATCGTGGGGCCGAAACTGCGCGACACGGTACAAACGCTGGGGCGCAGCCTAGGCATATGTGGTTGATAACAGGAGGTTTTTATGGCAGCGGTTGAAACAAAGCTCGAAGGTCAGGTTGCGCTGGTGAAAATCGACAACCCGCCAGTCAATGCGGCGGGGATTGATGTGCGCATCGGGTTGGTGAATGCGGTGCGCGAACTGGAGGAGGACGATCGCGTCAAGGTCATCGCGCTTTATGCGGCGGGCCGCACCTTTGTGGCGGGCGCCGACATTCGGGAATTCGGCCAACCTCCGAAACAGCCTATGCTGCCTGAAGTTTGCGAAATCCTTGAGGGCAGCGCCAAGCCCATTGTTTGCGTATTGCACGGCACGACTTTGGGCGGCGGTCTTGAAATCGCGCTGAGCTGTCAGGCACGGGTCGGGATCAAGGGTCTTAAGTTGGGTCTGCCCGAGGTCAATCTGGGTCTTCTGCCCGGTGCTGGCGGCACGCAACGCCTACCGCGGCTGGTCGAAGGGATGACCGCGCTGACCATGATCACCTCGGGAAAACCGATTTCCGCCGAAGCCGCGTTAGAGGCCGGGCTGTTGGATGATCTGCAGGATGGCGACCCGGCCGAGGTCGCTCTGGCCGCCGGTCGGCAGGTTTTGGACAGTGCGCTTACGCCCCGAGTAACGGCACATCTGGAAAACCGCATAACCACTAACGATCTGGACTCCTTCCGCGCAAAGACAAGGGGCGAGGTCGCGGAACGCGCCTTAAAAGCGGCCGAGGCCAGCAACTTACCGCTGTCTGATGGACTAAAAGAAGAGCGGCGTCTATTCACCGAGGCTATGGCGAGCAATGCCCATAAGGGCCTGAAACACGCCTTTTTTGCCGAACGGGCCGTTTCTCATATCCCCGAATCCAATGCCGAGGCGCGCGATTTGCAAACCGGTGGGGTAATCGGCGGCGGTACCATGGGGTCGGGCATTGCCACTGCGCTGATTCTGGCCGGGATGCCGGTCACTCTCATCGAGATGGAAGAGGACCGCGTGGCCTTCGCGCGCGATACGATCACCAAGAACCTCGAGGGTGCTGTGAAACGCGGCAAGCTGAACGCGGAACAGCGCGATGCGACGCTGGCGAAACTGACTTGCACCACCGATATGTCCGCGCTTGCCGACGCGGATGTGGTGATCGAAGCGGTATTTGAATCCATGGATGTCAAGCGTGAGGTCTTTGGCAAGCTGGATCATATTTGCAAGCAAGGGGCGATTTTGGCGACGAACACCTCGTACCTGGACGTGAACGAAATCGCTGGGGTTACTAGCCGACCGCAGGATGTGATCGGGCTACATTTCTTCTCACCCGCGCATGTTATGCGCCTTCTCGAGGTGGTGGTGGGCAAGGATACTGCGCCTGAAACTGTGGCGACCAGCTTTAAACTGGCCAAGAAACTGCGCAAGGTCGCGGTCCGGTCCGGGGTTTGCGACGGATTTATTGGCAACCGCATTCTCGCGCATTACCGCAAGTCGACGGCCTATATGCAGTTGGACGGCGCGCCATTTGAACAGATCGACGCGGCACTCGAAGATTTTGGTTTTGCCATGGGGCCGTTCGCCGTGTCCGATCTGGCGGGGCAGGACATCGGATGGGCCACGCGCAAACGTCAGGCCGCGTTCCGTCCGGACGAAGAGCGCTATGTCGAGATTGCCGACCGAGTGTGTGAACAGGGTTGGTTCGGGCGCAAAAGCGGCAAGGGTTTCTATATCTACGACGGCAAAAATCGCAGCGTGAACCCGACCGTGGCGGAATTCGCACAGGCCGAGCGGGAGGCTAAGGGTATCACTGCTCGCAGTTTTACCGATGCCGAAATTGTGGATCGTTATATGGCCGCGATGGTGTCCGAGGCCGCGCGGGTGGTCGAAGACAAGATCGCCCTGCGCCCGATCGACGTGGATGCGGTCTTTCTGTTTGGCTACGGTTTCCCGCGCCACTGGGGCGGTCCGCTGCAATATGCTGACATCACCGGGCTGGCTGTCATCGTGCAGCGGATCGAACAATATGCGCAGGAAGACCCCTATTATTGGCAGGTGCCCGCCCTGCTGCGCGAACTGGTCGAGGCGGGCAAAACCTTCAACGACCTCAACAAAGAGGGCTGAGCATGGACCTGAGTTTCACCCCCGAAGAAGAGGCTTTTCGCGCTGAAGTCCGCGCCTTTCTGTCGGAAAACCTGAGCCCGGAGCTGGTCCGAAAAGGCCGTAACTCGGAAAGTCTGACCAAAGAGGAAATGGAAGGTTGGCATGCCCGGCTGAATGCGCGGGGCTGGCTTGCTGTGACCTGGCCCACCGAATATGGCGGCCCCGGCTGGGGCGCGGTTGAGCGGCATATTTTTGACGAAGAATGCGCCCTCGCCAACGCCCCGCGCATCGTGCCCTTTGGCCTCAACATGCTGGGGCCGGTGCTGATCAAATTCGGCACCAATAAGCAAAGGGCTGAGATTCTGCCACGTATTCTGGATGGCTCAGACTGGTGGTGTCAGGGCTATTCAGAGCCGGGCGCTGGATCGGATCTGGCCAGCCTGAAAACTCGCGCGGTGCGTGACGGGGGTGACTACGTCATCAACGGTCAAAAAACCTGGACCACGCTGGGTCAACACGCCAACAAGATCTTCTGCCTTGTGCGCACGTCGACCGAGGGCAAGCCGCAGGAAGGCATCAGCTTTGTTTTGGTCGATATGGACGCCCCCGGCGTTGAGCTGCGCCCGATCAAACTGTTGGAAGGCGGGCATGAGGTGAACGAGGTCTTTTTCACCGACGTTCGGGTGCCGGTGGAAAATCTGGTCGGTGAAGAGAACAAAGGTTGGACCATCGCCAAATATCTGCTGACGCATGAGCGGACCAATATCGCGGGTGTCGGGTTCTCGACCCGCGATCTGGAAAAGCTCAAGGACTTGTCGCAGATGCTGGTGCGCGCGGGCAGGCCCTTGGCGCAGGATCCGTTGTTCGCCGCCGAAATGGCCGAGGTCGAGATTGATCTGGAGGCGTTGCGCGTGACGAACCTGCGGATGTTGTCCGCGGCCAAGGAAGGCGCGGCCTCGGGTACGCAAAGTTCGATGCTGAAGATCAAAGGCACGGTGATCCGGCAGCGGGTACTCAGCTTGACGCGCACTGCCCTGGGGGCAGCCGCCGCGCCGTTCCCCGTTGAAGACCTGCCCGAAAACGCGGTGACGGTGCCGGAAGACGCACGGCGTGCAGCGGCGAGTTACTTCAACAACCGGAAACTGTCGATCTTCGGTGGATCGAACGAAATTCAGCGCAACATCATTGCCAAAGACCTGTTTGGAGGCTGACCTATGGATTTCAACTTAACCGAAGACAGGCAGATGTTGTCGGACACGGTGAGGCGCTATCTGGCGGATCAGTATGATTTCGACACCCGCTACGGCGTGCTGGACGCTGCGCCGTTCCATTCCCCGGCCAAATGGGCTGAACTCTCCGAATTGGGCCTGATCGGCGCTTTTGTCCCTGAACAGCAAGGCGGCTTTGGCGGCACCGGTTTCGACATCACAACCATATTTGAGGAGCTGGGCCGTGGTCTGTGCCCCGAGCCGATGCTGGCCGCGTTGATGTCGGCTCGCGCCGCCGCCGATTGTGGTGCTACAGCCTTGGTTGAAGAGTTGGTCACAGGTGGAAAGCGGATTGCTTTGGCTGTGTTTGAACCGAATGCGGACAGTCTGGCGTTGATCCGCACCAGCGCAGACAAATCCGGCGATCACTGGGTGCTGAATGGTCGTAAATCGGTGGTCTATGGATTGCCTGGGACAGATGGCGTGCTGGTCTCAGCACGCCTTGATGAGGGGCTTGGCCTGTTTCTGGTCGAAAATCCTGAAACCGTCGACTATGCGATGATTGACGGCGGTGGAGCAGGGGAGTTGATCCTCGACAGCGCAACCGCCATTTGCCTGAGTGAGAATGCCGTTGACATCATCGAATCCGTCCTGAACGCAGGTCGGTTGGCGTTATGTGCCGAGGCTGTGGGCGTGATGGAGGTGTTGGTCAACATGACGGTCGATTACCTCAAGCAACGCACGCAGTTCGGGCGCCCGATTGCCAGTTTTCAGGCGTTGCAGCATCGTACGGTCGATATGGCCATCGAAATGGAGCAATGCCGCTCGATCACTATTCTGGCAGCAAGCAAACTGGGCTCCGACGCCGAGGCGAAGTATATCGCAATGGCCAAGAACCTGATCGGACGCGCAGGCACGATGATTGCAGAAGAATGCATTCAGCTTCACGGAGGGATCGGAATGACCTGGGAATATCCCGGCTCGCACTACGCCAAACGATTGATGATGATCGACCACCAATTGGGCGATCACTATGCGCAATTGCACCGTGTCATGGAGAGCTGATCCATGAGCGAGGCTGTTTTGTTCGAAGCTCGCGATGCGGTGCTGATCATCACCATCAATGAACCGGCACGGCGCAATGTTTTGTCGCGTCTGGTCTATGAACCGATTGAGGCAGCGCTGCGCGACGCTACCGCAGCTGAATCCGGCGTCCGCGCCGTGGTGATTACGGGTGCGGGTGGGTTTTTTTCTGCCGGGGGCGACTTGCGGATGCTCAAGTCCCGTCGCGAAATGACGCTGCCGGAGCGTGAGGCACAGATTGAATACCTGCACCGCATGATCCGGGCCATCCGTGCGTGCCATGTCCCGGTGATTGCGGCTGTGGAAGGGGGGGCTGCAGGGGCGGGTGCTTCATTGGCATTTGCCTGCGACATGATCGTTGCTGCGGAAGATGCAAAGTTCACGCTGGCCTATGTCAAAGCGGGGCTAGTGCCTGATGGGGGTGGTTCGGGATTCCTGACCATGAACTTGCCACGTCAACTTGCAACCGAGATGTGCCTGACCGGCAGGCCTGTTCTTGCCCCGCGCATGTATGACGTAGGCGTCGTGAACCGGGTGGTTGTACCCGGTTCGGCGTTGAAACAGGCATTGGAGCTAGCACAAGATCTGGTCGCTGGCCCGCCAGAGGCGCAGGCGGCGATCAAGGCGCTGCTCTCTGCCCCCGATACGGCCGAGTTTGAGGCACATCTGCTACGCGAACGCCGAGAGATGGGCCTTGCTCTGGGTCGGGACGAAGCGCTGGAAGGCATCCGCGCGTTTGAGGAAAAGCGTAAGCCGGACTTCACGAACTGAACCAATAGAAAATGACGGCAGAGACCGACAGAACGGTCAAACGAAAACGGGCGGGAGAATTCCCCGCCCGTTTTTTTGTCTACCCGTAGACGATATTGGGTAACCACGTCACAACCCACGGGAACATCATACAGATGACCAATCCGACAATCTGCAGGAACAGGAAAGGCAGCGCCGCCTTGAAGATATCCGTCATCGGAATCGACGGTGGGGCCACGCCGCGCAGATAGAACAGCGCATACCCGAAGGGCGGTGACAGGAAGCTCATCTGCATGTTTACCAGATAGAGCACGCCAAACCACAGCACGAGATCGTTAGGGTCATCAAAGCCAAAGGCCGCAGCCCCCAGCGCCTTGATGATCGGCACAAAGATCGGAACGCACAGCAACAGGATGCCGACCCAGTCCAGGAACATCCCCAGCACCACCAGCAGGATTTGCATGACGATCAGGATACCCCAGGGCCCCAGACCCGCGCCTTGCATCGTCTCTTGAACGAATTGCTGACCGCCTTCCAGAACGTAAAGTCCTACAAAGATCGTTGCACCGAACATGATCCAGATCACCATAGCCGAGGCTTTCAGAGTGGTCAGACATGCCTCGCGCACGGTGGGCCAGTCCAGCTTGTTGTGGATCGCTGCCACGATGAATGCGCCAAAGGTCCCAATACCAGCTGCCTCAACCGGGGTTGCAACGCCCGAGAAGATCACGCCCAGAACAATCACGATCAGCGCAATCGGAGCGGACATTTTGCCCAGCAGGCGCATTTTTTCTCGGTTCGAGATGCGCTCGTCAACCGGGATTGGCGGGCCAAGCACCGGATTGATATAGGACCGCACCACCACATAGATGATGTACATACCCGACAGCATCAGGCCGGGAATGACCGCGCCGATGAAAAGCTCCCCAACCGATTGTTCGGCAACAACCGCGTAGATGATGGCCAGAATGGAAGGTGGGATCAGGATGCCCAATGTCCCCCCGGCCATGATCGAACCCATAGCGATCTTGGTGTCATAGCCGCGTTTCAACATGGCGGGCAGGGCAATGATCCCCATTGTCACCACAGCTGCGCCGATCACACCGACCATAGCCGCCAGAACGGTCGACGCAATAATCGTCGCCGCAGCAAGGCCGCCTTTCAGACCGCCAAGCACCTTGTAGATCACATCGAACATATCGTTGATGATCCCGGCCCGTTCCAGCATTGAAGCCATGAAGATGAACAAGGGAATGGCGGATAGCTGATAGTTCGTCATCAGCGGGAAAATCCGGCTGGGTACGATATTCAGCGCACGCGCATCCCCCAGAACGAACAGAAACACACAGGCCAGGCCTCCGGTCACAAAGGCCAGCGGGAGGCCTGCCATTAGCAAAACCAGCAGCGAGCCGAACATTACGAGCGTCAACAGCTCGATGGACATATCAAGACCCATCGGTCAGTACCCCCGTGCAATCGTTCGGATGTCTTTGGATAGTTTCGACACCCCTTGCAAAATCAACAGAACCGCGCCCACGACCATCATCCATTTCATTGGCCAAAGCGGGATTTCCCATTCGTTAAAGCTGATTTCGCCCCAGCGGATGTTCGGATCGGTCCAGTCGCCGAAGGTCAGTGCGCCGAACATCTGGAAGAAGCTCATCTCGCCCCGCGCCCAGTCTGAGACGACGGAGTTACCGGTCGGAACGGCAATCGCGTCCATCGCGAAGATGTAGGATGTCACCAGGAGGGTTCCGGCGAAGATGAAGAAGAAAATCGAAGTGAACAGGTCCGCCCACGCGCGCTTCGGCTTGGTCAGCGGTGCATAGAAGATGTCCACACGCACATGGCTTTCGGTCAGCATCGCATAGGACCCAGCGATCAGGTACTGCATCCCGAACATCAGATACATGGATTCATGCGCCCAGTTGGTAGGGGCGTTGAACACGTAGCGGACGATCACCTCGTAGTAATAGACAAATACTGCAATCACGGCCCAATAGCTGACGAACTCACCTGCATAGAGAGACAGGCGGTCAATCCAGTTCCCGGCATAATCCTGATCAGCCTTACGGGCACCGGGGTCCATTTCCGCCGCGCGGGCTGCGGTTTCTTCGTCGATCTCCATCTCGGGCTCATGTGGATCCGCAGCCGCCTTGACGCGCGCACTGGCCACAAGGCGCGGCAGCATCAGCGCATCAATCGCCAAGAAGGCGAGGATCGTGAAGAACGCATAGCGCGCTACCGAGCTCCAGAAGGCACGATCAGCACCGGCAATTTCGGCCAGCGGTTGCGCCTCAGCCAGCGCTGCCTCGGATTCCGCAAGCCGTTCGCGCCCGGTCTCAATAGCTTTTTCCGCCCGATCCAAAGCGCGTTCTGCCCGGCGTTTTTGCAGCGCAGTGCCATTTTGCGCGGCCTCAGCGGCGGCGCGCAGATCTTCCAGCCCTTCTTCGGCAGTGGCGACCCGTTCGGTTTCGCGCGTGATCGTGCGTTCGGCCTGACGGACGATATTGACCGCGTTCGAGAATTCGTTGCGGGCCGTACGCTCTTCGCCATTGGCGAACAGGATCAGCAGGAAGACCGGTAGATAGACCAACCCCAGCAGGCTGCGCAGGTAGAAGCGGTGCAGACCCAGCATTCCCCCAGTGACAAGGATCAGATAGCCCAGCGGCAACCCATAGGTGCGCTGTTCAGGTTGGGCTTTGCGCGCCAGCACCATGGCCAGGGCCGGGAAAGCGATTAGCCCGACCCAGTATAGCCAGTGCGGCAGCGTGAAATCGACGCTCGGCATAGTACGTTCCGAATTCCAAAGAAAAGGCACGTCCGCGCGAAATTCGCGCGGACTTTTGATTAGGCTTCAGCGGATTACAGGTCCAGTGTATAGCCTTCGATCATTTCAGGCGTCACATAGCCCAAGGAACCCGACATCATGTAGTCAAGTTGGATCTTGAAGACACGCGCCGCGTCTTTGTCGCGGTTGGCATATTTGAACCAGATTGGCACGGCGACTTCGGTCATCAGCTCGACATCGTCCTGAGACAAGCGTGTGATTTCGGTGCCTTCTGCTTCGAACTTTTTCCAGGCTTCCTGATCGGCGGCCTGAATGGCGGCGTGATGCAGATCGGAATAGACGTGAGTTTCCATTTCCACGAATTCCTGCATCTGCGGGCTCAGTTTGTCCCATGCGGCCTTGCCCACGGTGATGTCCATGATGTCGACCGGCTGATAGACCGACATGAAGCCCGGAGGACCCATCACAATATAGTCCGTCACCTGACTGAAGCCCAAGGCGTGGTTCACGGCCGGACCCACAAAGTCTGCCACGTCGATAGTGCCTTTTTCCAGCGCCGGGAAGATTTCCGAGCCCGGCAGAACGGTTGTTTCAGCGCCCAACTCCGAGAATACCTCGGCCACCATACCGCCCGGCAGGCGCATTTTACGGCCCGCGAAGTCGTCAACCGACCGGATTGGAACTTTCGAGTGGATGATGTTCGGCCCGTGATGCACCGGTCCGACAAAGTGCAGACCCTGACGGCCTAGCAGCTCGCGCGCGATATCGATCCCGCCCAGGCCATAGTAGAACGTGTCGTATTCATGCGGTTGGCGCAGACCCAGCGGGTACGAGCTGAGGAACACTGCGGCGGGAATGATGCCCTGATAGTAGATGGTGAACGGGTTGATGGCATCAAGCACGCCATTTTTCACCGCATCTGCCAATTGGAAATCCCCAACCACGTCATTGGCACCAAAGGCCTGGAAGGCCAGCTCACCGCCGGTTTTTTCTTCGATCGTGGCGCACCAGTCCTTAAAGGTCTGCAACCCGATTCCGCCGGGCCAGGATGTCTGGATCTTCCAAGTGGTGGTCTCACCTGCTGCGGTGGCGATATGCGGTGCAGCCAAAGTTGCCGCCCCGGCACCGGCAAGGGTGCGAAACGCGCTGCGGCGTGTAATCAGTTTATTGGTCATTTGATCCTCCCATAGATCATCACCATGCTTTCGCAGAAAACATGCTGATAGCTAGAGAGCATAGAGGAGACTTTAGGAATTGGTAATATTTTTTTTCCAATTTAGAAATCTCTCACCGTTCCGTGATTGCTCCAACGAAAAAATACTGGCTGACTATTGGCTGGGGACGGTTAGTTTGTGCCAGTCGAGGTTGAATTTCTGCAGGTATTTCCGCAGCCTATCCGCATCGTTCTGCGTGCTGCGCTTTTCCCGTGAGACCGAAAACAACGCCCGACCCGCCGCGCTGAGATTGGGCGTGCGTTGACATGTTCGGATGACATTCGCCAATTGCACCAGGTCGAAAGGATCAATGTCACGCGTGGCTGATCCCAAAATACCGCGCACCAGCGTCTGGTCGCTGTCTGAGGTCGAGGATGCCCAATCTTGTAGCAGCGCGGCTGTCTCATCCTCGACCATTGTTCGGGTGATCCGGCCCCGCGGGGCCAGTGTGCAGAGGCGTTTCACCAATCCGCTGAAGTCGCGGAAATTGCCCGGCCAATGGGTCGATGGGTTGGTGGCGAACTGTATGAACTTCTCGCGCGCGTCGATGTTGAAGCCGACCTGAATGCCCAGGCTGCGCTCCGACCGTGCGAGTTCATAGTGAAGGTTGGCCTCGATATCCTCACGCCGGTCGCGCAGGGCGGGCAATCTGAAGTTCCACATGCTCAGGCGGGCAAGCAAGTCAGGGCGAAAACGTCCCTCGGCCGTCAACGCGCGCAGATCGTGGCTGGCACCTGCGATGACCTGAAACCGGCTGGACACCTCGTGATCCGATCCAAGTGGGTAAAACCGTCCGGTCTCGATCGCGCTGAGCAAGATGGATTGCTCGGACCAGCCTAATTCATCAACTTCGTCCAGAAACAGGACGCCGCCATCTGCTTCACGCAGCAGCCCGCCACGTTCGGTCCCGGCCTGCCCCAGATAGCTGCGTCGCTGGCCGAACAGGGTGGCCAGCGCATCGGGGCCGTTGAGCGTGGCACAATTGACATGGACTAGTCGTCCCTTGACCCTGCGCCGATCCAGTTTGAGGTTGTAAATCCGCTGAGCCAATTCCGTCTTGCCGGTCCCGGTCTCACCCAGCAGCAGGATCGGATCGTCGGAATTGCTCGCAACCAACTCAATCCGGTCGATCAAGGTGTTATATTGCGCGTTTCGTGTTTCGATCCCGCCTTTTAACTGATCGCTATATTCACGCGAAAGCTGGTCGAACCGTTGCTGAAGGGCATTGTATCGGCTCAGGTCCAAGTCAATGACATCGAATTTCGGGGTTGGATCCTCCGGGCCGGGCGGGCCGGTTTGGATCAGCCGCGCCGGGACATGGCGACTTTCTGTCAGTAGGAACCAGCAGATTTGCGCCACATGCGTCCCGGTGGTCAGGTGCACATGATACTGCTCGCGATCTTCGTCAAAGCCATAGGCGCGAGCAAAGTCAAACAGCTTGCCGTAGACCTCTTGGAAGTCCCAGGGGTCATTCAGGTCCATCTGTTGCAGCAAGACCTCGGTCTCGGGCGATATCTCGGCGATCTCATGTTTGACCTGATGGGCGAGCCGGTTGAACTTGCGGTCGTGCAACAATTCGAGCCGATGCACAGGAAAATGATCATGCGATGTCAGGCTGGGCGTCGGCTTCCAGCGCCGTTTTTTGCCCATATCCAGCTGCGTGCCAAGAAACCCGATGACCACATTCTTCACGATATATCCAATTCTATAATATAAGATACAAAAGTATAATATCGCGAGTTTACGCGTATCGCAAATCGCCGATTACTATATTATAAATAACAGCTTATACTATTTTCACTTTTTTCTCTGCGCTTTGGCTGGACCATGAGAAAACATCCTCAAGACAAAACGAGGATAGGAAAATGGCGAACAAATCCGTGTTTGCATCGTTGAAAGGCCGGTTGCTGCCGAAAGCAACTGCGAAGAACGCCCATGGCGCGCCGGCTTTTGCATATTCCGATGCCCATGCTCTGGCGCAGGTCGCCGTGACGGGAACGTTTGGCGGCATGTTCTATCAGTCGCCGCAGGAAGAACTGGAATACGTTCTGGATGTGGCTGAGGCCGTCGAGCCAAAGTACCTGGCGCAGGCTGCGATCTATGCCCGCCAGTCGGGGTACATGAAGGACATGCCTGCTGTCTTGTTGGCTGTTTTGGCCCGGCGTGATCCGGTCCTGTTTCGGGCGGCTTTCGCCCGTGTGGTCGATAACGGCAAGATGCTGCGCACGTTCGTGCAGGTTATCCGGTCGGGTCAAACGGGGCGTAAGTCTCTGGGGTCGGCACCGAAAGCGATGGTCCAGACCTGGTTGAACACCGCCTCTGACCGGGCGCTGCTGAATGCCAATATCGGGAATGACCCGTCTTTGGCGGACGTGATCAAGATGGTGCACCCGAAACCGGCCTCGGCCGAGCGGGAGGCGCTGTTTGCCTGGATCGTCGGGCGGCCGTGCAATCTGGCACGGCTGCCGCAGGCCCTGAGGGATTGGATCGCGTTTCGGGAAACCGGCAAGGGTCCGGTGCCGGACGTGCCGTTCCAGATGCTGACGCAACTGGAGCTGACGCAGGTCCAATGGGCGCGGATTGCGCGCAAGGGCTCGTGGCAGATGGTGCGGCAGAACCTGAATACATTCCAGCGTCACGGCGTTTTCGACGTGGCCCGCAACGTGGATCACGTAGCTGCTTTGCTGCGCGACCCAAAAGCCATCGCCAAGGCACGGGCCTTTCCGTACCAGTTAATGGTGGCTGCGCAAAACGTGGTGCCGGATATGCCACGCTCGATCGTGGACGCTCTGCACGACGCGATGGAGATCGCCGCGCAGAACGTGCCGCAGGTTGCGGGGCAGGTGGTTGTATGCCCGGACGTGTCGGGTTCGATGACGTGGTCCGTGACCGGGTATCGTCCGGGGGCAACCTCGGCCGTGCGGCACGTGGATGTGGCTGCGCTGGTAGCAGCGTCCTTCCAGCGGGTGAACCGCGGGTGTCAGGTGTTGCCGTTCGATTTCGATGTGCGTGATGTGCGTCTGGAACCGCGCGACACGATCCTGACCAATGCCGAGCGTCTGGCCGCACTGGCCGGTGGCGGGACGAACTGTTCCGCGCCACTGGCCTGGCTGAACAAGCGCGGCCGCGCACCGGATCTGGTGGTGTTCGTGTCTGACAACCAGTCGTGGGTGGATGCCCGGAATGGTGGTCAGGGCACAGCGATGTTGAAGGAGTGGGAGGTGATCAAGCGTCGCAATCCGCAGGCCAAGCTGGTCTGCATTGACATCGCCCCATACGGGACCACTCAGGCGCAGACGCGTGCCGATGTGTTGAATGTCGGCGGGTTCTCGGATGCGGTCTTTGACCAGATCGCGGCATTTGCCAGCGGTCAAACCGGCCCGGATCATTGGGTCGCTGAGATCGAAAAGATCGATGTATAAACAAGGCTCGGGCAGTGCGCTGCCCCGGCCATCAGAACAACATCAGGCAGAATGCCGGTGGGACTACATCGCTGTTACCGATCCGCGCCCTGACCAGGGCGTGGTCTCATCACCCCTTGTCTGCCTGACCCGAACGAAAGGACATGTCTCGGCGAATGCCGGTGGAACTACAGATTGTTAATCTCCAGGTCGCGGGTTCGAATCCCGCTCGGCCGAGCCCCACGGGGGACGGACGGTAGCTCAGTTGGGTAGAGCAGGGCGTTTCACCAAACTCTTGTCGTCGAGACCCAAAACGAAAGGACACCCCCGGCGAATGCCGAAGGAACTACATGGCACCTCAGGGACAGGTCGAGCGGGTTCAACTCCCCTCCGTGCCGGCGCCCAGACGGCAAACGCATCTGCCCATTCAGATGCGGGGCGGGCCTCCCGAACTGTTTCTTCCCCACTTGTCGCCGGGGCCTGAATTTGAGTGAATATGATGATGGAAAACACATTTGATCCCGTAACGGGCGAACACCTGAAAGACTGGGGGCATCGCCCTGGCAAGCAATTCCCCGTCCTGTTGGCGCGCGCGAATGAGATGCGGGCCGAAGGCTTTGGCCTGGTGCGCATCCGGCAGGAGCTGGAGGGTGAGATCCTTCCGACTCCGCCTACGCTGGATCTGCGCGCGCCCGGTGAGGTGCCGTTTCACGAAAATGTCGACGCCAGCGATCCGGATGAGGAGGACAACGTCGAGAAAGTCCGCGAAACGATGATCGCGCTAATGCGGACCCCGACGATTGAGGCCGGGGCGATTATGCCCGATGCCTGTCCGGCCGGTCCGATCGGCACGATCCCGGTTGGCGGCGTCGCGGCGGCGCGCAATGCGATCCATCCGGGGATGCATTCGGCCGACATTTGCTGCTCGGTCATGATCACCGATCTGGGGAATGCTGACCCAAAGGCCGTGCTGGATGCGGCGCAGTCAGTGACCCATTTCGGACCGGGCGGTCGGCCGCAGGGCAAGCGCTTCACAACCTCGCTGAAACTGCTGGATGCGTTCCGTGAAAATCCGTTTCTCGACAACCCGAAATCGCTGCGTATGGCGCAAGAGCATATGGGGACGCAAGGCGACGGGAACCATTTCCTGTTTGTCGGCCGGTCGCGCAAAACCGGGCGGACGGCGATTGTGACCCATCACGGTTCGCGCGGGCCGGGGGCTGTTCTGTATAAGAACGGCATGACCGTCGCGCATCGCTTCCGCAAGGAGCTGTCGCCGGGTACGCCGAAGCAAAACTCCTGGATTCCGGCTGACACGCAGGAAGGGCGCGACTATTGGGATGCCCTGCAACTGATCCGCAAATGGACCAAGGCCAACCACAACGCGATCCATCAGGCAACGGTTGAGGCCGCGCGAGTGGGCGATGTCGGGGACCGGTATTGGAACGAACATAACTTCGTCTTCAAACGGGGCGATCTGTTCTATCACGGCAAGGGCGCAACCCCGGCGTGGGGTGACTATGCCGCGGACGCGACCGGGCTGACCCTGATCCCGCTGAACATGTCCGAGCCGGTGCTGGTCGTGCGCGGCAAGGATGCAGGTCACGGTCTGGGCTTCAGCCCACATGGGGCGGGGCGGAATTTCTCGCGTTCCGAACATAAGCGCCGGATGGGGTCGGTTACGCCGGATGAGATGCTGAAGGCGGAAACCGAAGGTCTGGATATTCGCTTCCATGCCGGTGGTGTGGACGCCTCGGAACTGCCGTCCAGCTATAAAAGCGCGGACAGTGTTGTGGCGCAGATCAAATCCTATGATCTGGCCGAGATCGAGGACTATATCGACCCCTACGGCTGTATCATGGCAGGTGATGTGCCGCCTTTCTGGATGAACAGGAAGAAAGGCCGCCGCTAAAGCAAGGGCCGAAGTGTTCAACCACTTCGGCCCTTGTTCTTTAAGATCGGTTTTTCAGAACGACCAGCGAATGCCCGCAAGGAAATTCGGTCCCTGTGCATCGCTGCCAACCTCTTGCGAGGCGTTGGCCTCGAACTGCATGTTTGGGATGAACTCATGTTCATATCCAATCAGAACACTCGCGCCCGAGAAGTCGGTGGCCGCAAAGCTGAGGCTTTGGGTTGAGCCAAAGACAGTGACATCCGCATCCGAGTCGCCCAGGCCCTGCCGGACAACGCCGGAAAGCTGACCGACCAACACGCCGCCTGTGTTCAGAGCCTTGGAGGCTTCGACACCCAAACGGACCTCAATCACGTCAGTTGTGGCGTCGTCCACGGTCGCGTTCGCGGATGAGCCGGTTTCGGTGTAGCTGTCATCCTCTTGCCGGGTATAGCGGAGGTCGCCAAAACCGGTCAGGCCGATGGTGCCTGTGGTCTCGAAATCCCGCTCGACACCGGCGTAGACCGTCAGCAAGGTGCTGTCGAAATCGGCATCCGCATCAGCGCTGCCTGAAATCTCGCGCGTGCGGTCGGTGGACAGCCAGCCATAGCCCAGCCCGGCCTCGACCGTATAGGCGCCGATCTGACGTCCGATCGAGGCGTCGATATAGAAGCCGTCCGTGTCAAAATCGGTGGTGTCGGTGTCGCCATCCGTGCGGAACACGCCCAGCCCAAAGGCAAGCGCAGTGCCATTGTCCAACTGTCCCGAAAAGCCGACGCTACCGTTGATCGCCGTGACATCCGTATCAATGCCCGGCACATTCTCGAACCGGCGTGAGGCCGCGTCGAGATGCACATAAGGACGGAAGCCACCAATGCTCAGGCCCGAGACATTGCCGGTTTCGGCATTGCGTGTGACCTGTGCAGCCTCATAGCGCAGCGCGCCGTTCGAGCTGCCGATGAGAGTGCCGTAATAGGCTACGATATCGGCCGATGTCAGAATTTCGGCCGGATCGACAGCGGCATAGACCGGTGCCGGGCCACCTTCATCCTGCACGAACCATCCCGACCGGCCGTCCGAGATAATCGTGTTGAAATCCCCTGTTCCTGGCGCGGCATCTTCGAAAAAGAACACCGAACTGCCGCCTTGGGCGAACAGATTGACCTGATGATCCTGAACACGGATTAAGCCGTCGACATTGTCCTGAGTGTCCAGATTCAGCGTCCCGGTTCCCGAGCCCAAGAAGATGGCATAGGCATCATCTGTGTCCGAACGCGCCGAGATAGAGCCAACCTCGGTAATCTCGCCGTCGAAATTCTGGATGTTCAGACCAAAGGCCTCGGACGTGTCGCCGCCCGAAGCAGCGACATTGATCACGCCAGTATTGGCGAATGTGCCCTGCAAATCGGCAATAAACACACCACTGGCGTCGGCATCACCGGTTCCGTTTGCAATAGCGGCGACTGCCGTCAACTGGCCCGAGTTGGTGACTGCGTCATTGTAGACCCCACCCAGAGACAACGCCTGCGCCGTTGCACCCAATGCGCCGGTGGCAGACGCAGAGACATTGCCGGTATTACTTGCGGCTGCATCGCTGCTGTTGCCCGTGAAAATACCCTGCGACAGCGCTTCATCGGTTTCTGAAATCGCCGTGGTCGAGATCGTACCCGAATTGGCAAAACTTCCCGTCAGTCCACCATTCGCGACAATGCCAGTTGCACGGGCCGAAGAAAGGGCCGAGGCTTCGGCAATCAGGGTGCCGTTGTTGGTCAGCACGCCATCAATGCCGCCATTCACAAGCAGACCAAAGGCGCGACCGTCGCCGGTTTCGGCTGATCCATGGGCCATGATTGTGCCTGAGTTGGTGAAATCTCCGTCCAACCCATTATTGGTCACGAAAACCCCGGCAGCGACACCCAGAGTTTGTCCGTTGGTTTCAACAGTAAGCGTGCCCGAGTTTTCAATATTTCCGGTCATGCCGTTGGCAATAAACGCCCCGAAAGCAGAGGCCGAGGAGCCACCGGACAGATTGTCCGCTTCGGCGCGGACGGTGCCGGAATTGACAAAGTCGCCATTCAAGCCGCCGCTGATGTCGATGGCGGATGCAAAGGCGTTGGTCGATCCTTCGGCCCGCACGTTCAGTGTGCCACTGTTTTCGATCTGTCCTGTCGAGGTGCTAGTGATGTCCAGGGCATGGGCGCGGGCCGACCCGGTGCTGGCTTCGGCCATTGCCGTAATTGTCTGGGTGTTCAGGAAGTTACCGTCAAACGGCCCGCCGACAATAAAGCCTGTAGCCACCGATGTTTGCGCCGCACTGGTTTGAGCGGCAATCGTGCCAGAGTTCGTGATGTCCCCATCGACCCCGCCAAAGGCGCGCAGGCCGAAGGCGCGGGCCTCGTTCGTGCTGCCAATGGCCGACACCATTAGGGTACCGCTGTTGCTGAAACTGCCAACCATCCCGTTAGTGATCGTATAGCCCCCGGCAGTTGCGGTCGAAAACGCTTCGGCCTGAATACGCAGAGTGCCAGTGTTGGTAATTGATCCGGTCAGGGTGTTGCGGATATCGGCAGCCGCCGCAAAGGCCGAGAAATCGCCCTCGGCTTCGACTGTGATTGTGCCGTCATTGATGATGTCACCGTCCATTCCACCAAAGACGCGCAGGCCAGAGGCCGTTGCCTCGGAGGTATCGCTTGTCACATTGATCTGAAGCGTGCCGGTGTTGGCGAAATTCCCGGTCAGCCCGTTGCGGATGTAAAAGCCGGTGCCAGATCCCTCGGAGGAAGCGTTGACCTGGATCATAAGCGTGCCAGTGTTGCGAATTTCCCCGATCAAGCCGCCATTGATCGTCAGGGCCCGGGCTTCGGCCGAACTACCCGTGGCGCTTATGGTGATCGTGCCACCATTGGTGAAATCACCGTCCATTTGTCCGCTGACAAACAGGCCAAAAGTCTCTGCCTCGGACGCGGTGGAGTCAGAGGCCAGCAGAATGGTGCCCGAGTTTTCGAAATCGCCGTCGAAATCGCCGCCTAGATAATAAGCCGCTCCGCTGGCAGATGCCGTCCCGGTGCCGCGTGCATCAATCGTCCCGCTGTTGGTGATGTTGCCAACCGTGTTGCCCTCAACATAGACAGCCGCGCCATCAGCGCTGCCCGAGGTCGTTTGCGCCGTTGCGACGATGGTGCCCGAGTTGATCAGGGCACCGTTCTGGTCGCCTTCGACATGGATACCCCAGGCAATCGCGTCATCCGCTGAACCATTGGCCAGAACTGAGATAGTGCCGGTGTTGTTGATGTCGCCGTTTACATCGGTGATCACCTGAACCCCGATGGCATAGACATCGTCCACCCCGTCCGTGGCCGTAGCGCTGATCGTGCCCGAGTTGGTCAGATTGCCGTTCAGGCTTCCTTCAAACTGAAAGCCGAAGGCCGAGGCCTGTTCGCCCGTCTGGGCTGTGACTTGGATCGTACCGGCATTGTCGATGTCTGTTTCGGCGGGGTTCACGAACAGAAACCCGGCCGCAGCCACGTTTTCAGTCGGAACCGACGAGGACTGTACCAGTATGTCCCCGTTGTTTTTGATCGTCGCCGTTGATTGAGCAACACCGTCGACCACAGTTCCAATCGCCAATGCGACGGCATTGTCGCTGCTGACATTGACGTCGATTGTCCCGTTGTTCTGATATGTTCCGGCAAGATCGTCGTCAAACAGGACACCAAGGCCAAGTGCGGACCCATTGGCGTCGATATCAATGTCGATCGACCCGTTGTTGATAACCTGTCCGGTTTCACCCAGATCTCCGTTTAGCTCCAGGCCGAACCCAAGTTGTTCTCCGGGGGCGGGGCCCGAGATCGTTCCGTCATTGGTAAAGACGCTGGTGTAATCGGTGTTGATCTGCACGGCGGGGCCAGAATCCGCGGTCAGATTAACAGCCCCGGTTTCGGTGATCGTTATGTCCTCGTCGATGAGAAAGTCCGCCGGGGTCGTCTGCGGTGCAGAAATGACAACATCCGCAGAAGCAACAGTTGCGCAAGCGCTTACCGCTATCGAGGCCAGGAATACCGAAGGCGCGACACTGGCCACCCGGCCCTTCCACTTCACAACACGACCGCCTCTTGCCACACGTGCCGGCGTGTGCTGCTTTGCGCAACTATTCATTGCATACCCCCAAAGATGAACTCGTTAACGATATGTTAACATTAGTAGCCAAAGCGAGTTGGGGGCGTAAATGGTGGAAAGTGTTTAGTTGGAAAATTTTGTCAGATTGCAATTTTGCAACAGCGGTCTTCGTATTGCGACTTCAAGATGCCCATCGAATCTTCTGGTCAACAAGCGTCGGAAAACGTTGAAATAAAAATTCAGCGCGTTTGTGCAAAAACCGAACCTTGTTGCACCCCAATGGACACCAATTTTTGAAGTATCTATGTGCCCTGGTGTTTCAATAATCCGCTAAAATGAGTCAGATTGTTTGATGTTTTATATGTTTGTGGGCCGTTTTCGTCGAGCGCAACTTTTGCGCGAAAAGAGAAGGCGGCGCCAATTTAGCACCGCCTTCAACTGTTAAATGCAAAGTTTGCTACGGCAAACCTGTTTGTCAAAACATCAAACAGTAGCGCCCTTGATGCGAATTGCCGAACCCAAGGCCCCTGCGCACATCCCGACGACCACTGCGATAAGCAGTTCGCCTGTTCCGAAATTGGCGAATGACCAATGCGCAAAGATTAGCGTTTCAGCGACGCCAACAACGCCTCCCATCACCGCGCCAAGCAAGGGGTTGCGGGTCATCATACCCAGTGCCAGGCCCAATATACCGGGCAGGCTGATTATGTTGGCTCCGATTGTTCCCAGAAGTTCCAGCATATCTGCCTCCTTTTTACTCGGACCGATTGGTCAGGAATGACCGGATTTCTTCACTTCCGTCCGCCACCTGTTGACCCAGCGGTGTCGGTGCGTCAGCAGCCAGCTCTTCGGTGATTTCCTGATATCGCTGCAGATGTCCAGGTGGCAGGCTGTGCGCGATCCCCTGGTGGCAGTCGATGCAGGTCATGCCGGTGTCGATGGCACGCTGATGCTCGGACGCCGCACGATTTTCCTGAAGGGTGAAATCCATATAGTCGAAGTTGTGACAGTTGCGGCATTCACGACTGTCTGAAGCTTTCATCTTTTTCCACACAGCGGTGGCCATGCTCAGTCGATGTTCTTCGTATTTCTCGGGCGTGCCGATGGTGCCGGCCAGCTCGTGATAGACATCCTTGACCGCCATGATCTTGGCTTTGATCTTGTGGTTCCACTCATGCGGCACGTGGCAATCCGAACATATAGCCCGCACGCCCGAGTGGTTGTTGTAGTGGATCGTCTCGCGGTATTCGCCGAGGTTCGTTTCCATCGTGTGGCACGAGGTGCAGAACTCTTCGGTGTTGGTCAGTTCCAGGGTCCAGTGGAACCCACCCCAGAACAGGATACCGGCGAGGAACCCTGCCAGCACCAGAAAGCCCGAGCTGAACAGAACGGTCGGTGTCCAGATCGCATTCCAGATGCGGCCGATCCAGCCGCGTTTTTCGGGGGAGTCTGCCATTTCGGTGCTCCTTTCAGTCAAGCGTTGGATCAGTTTCCGGAAGAAGGTTCAAAAACGTTATCGACAAGCGCCGGCGTGTCTGCCTGTGGGACATGACACTGGTTGCAGAAGTACCGAGTACCGGCGATTTGATCCAGTTCACGTCCTTCGCGGTCCAGATAGTGCGTCATCGATAAAGTGGGTGCGTTGCGCTCACCCGCCTTTGTCCAGTCGTGGCAGGACAGGCATTGGTTGGTCCGCAGATCGATTTGGTATTGTTCGATTGAATGCGGGATCAGCGGGGGTTGCTGCCGGTAATTCCTCTGCATACGTCCTTCGATAGTGCGGTGGACCTGATCGAGTGGAACGGGTTCATCAACCTCGGCCCCGCGCAGGGCTTCGACTTGCGCGGATTGGGCAAGGGCGAAACCGCTCAGGAGTATGACGGGGATCAGGGCTGTGACGCCGGTCAGGATTGGCTTGTTCATCTTGGCACTCCCTTAGGTGGGTCTGGCTGCGCGCTGAATGGGCGCGGGAACGGGATCGGAAGGTGCGGCGACGTGGTCGTCGAACCGGTGAGTAAACTTGAAAACATCAACCGCGCAAACATCGATACAGCGGCCGCAATTCGTGCAGTCGGGCGACAGGATCAGCGGTGTGGTGCCGGTTTTGCCGCGCAACGCGGGTGAGATGACGTGGTTTTCCGGGCAGACGGCAAAGCAATCCATGCAGTCGTCACAGGCTGCGCGATTGGGCGCGCTGACACGCAACATCGCTTTGGTGCCGATTAGGCCATAGAATGCTCCGACCGGGCACAGGTGCCCGCACCATCCGTGGCGAGACACGAACAGGTCGAAGAAGAAGATTGCAACGATCATCGCCCAGACAAAGCCCGCGCCAAAGATCAGCCCGCGATGCAGCATGGTGATCGGGTTGATCAACTCCCATGCGATGACGCCGGTCAGACCCGAGACGATCAGTACGGTGGCCAAGATCCACAGCCGCGTACCGCGCTTGGGTTGCCAGCCTTTGGGCAGGTCCAGCTTGCGGTGCAGCCAGTGGGCGGCATCGGTTACCGGGTTGATCGGGCAGACCCAGGAGCAATAGACGCGCCCGCCGATCAGCGCGTAGGCGACCAGAACAATCAGGCCTCCGATCAGGGCGGTCAGTTCGGGCCAGTGCCCGGCAACCACGCTTTGCAGCAGAACAAATGGGTCGGTCAGCGGCAACACGCCAAGGGTCAGCGACCCGGCCAGCGTGCCTTGAACGATCCAGATGCCGAACCATGGGCCCAGCAAGAACAGGACCAGAAAGAACAACTGTGAGGCTCGGCGCAGCAACAGGTATTTGTGCGCACCTAACCAGCCTTTGGCTTCGATTGCCTCTTGGCCGACGGGGAGATGTGTGCGTGCACTCATTGTCCAGCCCCCGGCAAATTGTATCCCGGCGCAAAGCCGCCCGGCGTGACCAGATTATCGGTACCCGGTCCGGGCAGGCGGTCGGGTAGGTCGATGATACCTTCGACCACGGGCGCGCCTTTGGCGGCTTTTTCTTCCCAGCCTTTGCGATAGTGGTCGGCACTGCTACCGCGTGCCAGCCGGGTAGGCAGAACCTTGATCGCGGCTTCCGGTAGAACGCAGCTTTTCTCGCACATTCCGCAACCGGTGCAGCGGTCGCCGTGTACGGTAGGGAGGAACAGCGCATGGTGTCCCGAACGGGTGTTATGCGCGGTCTCAAGCGTGATCGCCTCGTCAATTACGGGGCAGACGCGGTAGCAGACGTCGCACCGCAGCCCTAGGAAGTTCAAGCAGTTTTCCTGATCGACCAGCACGGCCACGCCCATATCGGCGTCATCGATGTTATCCAGCGACGGGTCCAGCGCCCCGGTGGGGCAGGCGGCGACACAGGGAATGTCGTCACACATCTCGCATGGCACGTCACGAGCGGTGAAATAGGGTGTGCCGGTGGCGACGGCATCGACGCCAAGCTCGGCCAGCTTTAGCGTGTTATAGGGGCAATCCCGCACGCACAGACCGCAACGGATACAGGCGGACAGGAAGTCTTGTTCCGGCAAGGCACCGGGGGGACGCAAGGCCTCGGCTGGCAAAGCCCGCGCGTCGCGTGCTAGCCAGGCCAACAGCGACCCGGCCGCAACGCAGCCGCCAGCGGCGCGCGCCGAGTCCTGAAGGAACCGGCGCCGCTGCGGCGAGAGGGGAGAGCCAACACCTGACATGGGTCTTACCTTTGCCTTGCCAGTTTCTTATGCGCGCTCGACCTTACAGGCGCATTTCTTGTAGTCGGTTTCCTTCGACAGCGGGCAGGTTGCATCCAGCGTCAGTTTGTTAGTCAGCTGGTGCTCGTCAAACCAAGGCATGAAGACCAGCCCACGTGGCACCTTGTTGCGCCCGCGGGTTTCGACCCGGCTGGTCACTTCGCCCCTGCGGGTGGACAAAACAATTTCCTGACCGCGCCGCAGACCGCGATCCCGGGCGTCGTCGGGGTGCATGAAAACAACAGCTGACGGGAAGGCGCGGTGCAATTCCGGAACCCGGCGGGTCATCGAACCCGAATGCCAGTGTTCCAGAACCCGACCAGTACAGAGCCACAAATCGTATTCATTGTCCGGCTCTTCAGCAGCAGGTTCGTAAGGCGCGAAGATAATTTTGGCCTTGCCGTCCTTGTGGCCATAGAATTTCACGTCGGCCCCTTCGGGTACATAGGGGTCATAGCCTTCGCGGAAACGATAAAGCGTTTCTTTGCCGTCCACGACCGGCCAACGCATACCGCGTGCCTGATGGTACATTTCGAACGGTGCCAGATCGTGCCCATGACCGCGCCCGAATTCGGCGTATTCTTCGAACAATCCTTTCTGCACGTAAAACCCAAAATGCTGTGCTTCGTCATTGTCGAAACCTTCGGCAGTTTCAGAAAGCGGGTATTTGTCCACATTCCCGTTCTGGAACAGAACCTCGAACATCGTCTTGCCGCGATGCTCTGGCATCTTGGCCAGCAGCTCTTCGCCCCAGACTTCTTCTACGGTGAAGCGTTTCGAGAATTCCATTAGCTGCCAAAGGTCGGATTTAGCCTCGCCCGGCGCTTTAACCTGTTGATGCCAGAACTGAGTGCGGCGCTCGGCGTTGCCATATGCGCCTTCTTTCTCGACCCACATAGCCGTTGGTAGGATCAGGTCAGCTGAAACTGCGGTGACGGTTGGATAGGGATCTGAAACTGTGATGAAGTTTTCAGGATTGCGATAACCGGGATACCCTTCCTCATTGATATTCGGGGCGGCTTGCATGTTGTTGTTGCACTGAACCCAATACGCGTTCAGCACACCGTCTTTCAGCATTCGGTGTTGTAAAACAGCGTGGAAGCCCGGTTTTGGCGGGATTGTACCTTCGGGAATTTTCCATGCGGTTTCACAAATCTCGCGGTGCTCGTCATTTGCGACAACCATGTCCGCGGGCAGGCGGTGGGCGAATGTGCCAACCTCTCGGGCGGTGCCGCAGGCAGATGGTTGGCCGGTCAGCGAGAAGGGCGAGTTGCCGGGTTCGGAAATCTTGCCAACCAAAAGGTGGACGTTGTACATCAGCGAGTTCACCCACGAACCGCGCGTATGCTGGTTGAAACCCATGGTCCAAAGGCTCATGACTTTCCGGTTTGGATCCGCATATTGTTTCGCAAGTTTCTCAAGCTTGTCAGCGGGAACACCTGAGAGTTCAGATACATATTCCAAAGTGTAAGGCTCAACAGCTTTGGCATATTCTTCGAAGCTGATGGGTTCCATTTTGCCCGAGTTCGGGTTTTCCGCGTCTTGCTGAAGTTGGTTTTCGTCGCGCAGGCCGTAACCGATATCGGTTGCCGTCTTGGTGATGTTTACGTGCTTTTTGACGAAGTCTTCGTTCACCGCGCCATTCTGAATGATGTAGTTGGCGATGTAGTTCAGGATCGCCAAATCGGTCTGTGGGTTGAACACGATGCCATTGTCCGCCAATTCGAAAGAACGATGTTCAAATGTTGACAGAACATGAACTTCGCTGCCCGGTTTGGTCAGACGCGTGTCTGTCAGGCGCGACCACAGGATGGGGTGCATTTCGGCCATATTGGAACCCCACAGAACGAATGTGTCTGCGTGCTCGAAATCGTCGTAGCAGCCCATCGGCTCATCTATGCCGAAGGTCCGCATGAACCCAACAACAGCAGAAGCCATACAATGGCGCGCGTTGGGGTCGATGTTGTTGGAGCGGAAGCCCGCTTTCATCAGCTTGGCGGCGGCATAGCCTTCCCAGACCGTCCACTGACCCGAGCCGAACATGCCCACGCTGGTCGGGCCTTTCTTGGCCAGCGCCTCTTTCCACTTAGCGGCCATGACATCAAAGGCTTCGTCCCAGCTGACCGGTTCGAACTCGCCATTCTTGTCGTATTCGCCATTGGTCTTGCGCAGCAACGGAGTGGTCAGGCGGTCTTTGCCATACATGATCTTGGACAGGAAATAGCCCTTGATACAGTTCAGGCCGCGGTTCACCGGCGCGTCCGGGTCGCCCTGAGTGGCCACAACGCGGCCTTCCTTGGTGCCAACCAGAACGGAACAGCCCGTTCCGCAGAACCGGCACGCGGCCTTGTCCCAGCGGATATCCGGTGTCGCTGCCTGAGCGTCGGCCGCGCCTGTGGCCAGCGGAATACCGGCGGCCGAGGCCGTGGCTGTGGCAGCAGTGGCCTTGAGGAATGTCCGGCGTGATTCAGAATGTGTCATAGCGTGAGCCTCCGGCTGGTGGTTTGGCTTAGGGCATCGGGACGCGGGCGGGTCTCTGCAAGGTCCTCGAAATGGTGATAGGTCAACGTCAGAGACACGACCCCGGGGATCTGGTGCAGATCCATGATGGTCTCGGACGCAAGGCGTTCAGGGGTATCTTCGACCACGACGACGAAACGGCCGTCTTCGGTCTGGGCGTGGATTTCCACACCCGGTGTATCGCTCATGGATTGCGCCGCAGCCGTAGCGTAGTCGGGCGCGACATGGGCAAGGCAACCGCAGATGTTCATTGCACAGCTTCCATTTTGGGTTGAGGGGTGTGGTCCAGCGAGATGGCATCCGCCGGGCAAACGGTAGGGCAGAGCCCGCAGCCGGTGCAGGCTGCCACATCCAGTGTCGGTTTGGCCCGACCACCGGTTTGCAGCGAGAACCGGATCGCGCTTTCTTCGCAATTGTCCTGACAGAGGCGGCAACTGACGCCATTCATCGACAGGCAGGAGTCCAGCTTTAGCGCGGCACGCCAGGGCCAGTTGGACACAAGGTCGATGTCCAAAGCAGGGGTTGGGCAGGCATTGGCGCAGTCACCGCAAAAAGTGCAGGGATTGTCTGAGGGTTGAAAAACAGGAAAGCCGTCCGCAGCGATTGCAATCACGTCCTCAGGACAAGCCGAGGCGCAATCGCCGCATTTCGTGCAGTGCTTCAGAAAGTCAGGCCCGACCGATCCCGGAGGTCTGGCTGTCACACCGTCCTCATCGTTAAATCTCGCGCTCAGGAAGGCGCGCCGGGTAGTCACTTGGCCCATTCTCAAAGACCTGGCTTTGCTAGATTCTGTTCGTCGCTATTCCCGATTAACGGCTTCGTTCAGCGCCGGATTTGATATTGATCAATTTCTTGGCAGTTTTTGCATGGAACTTAAAAAAATATGCATGCAAAAAATCTGTTTTGTCAAATTGTTGCAGGTGCGCTGACAGCCCGGCAAGCGTCGGGACTGACAAAGACAAGCCAATTTATCTTTTGGGCTTCGCCGTTCTGAGCAGCAGAATGAAAACGAAAATCGACCCCAGTGAGGTCGTCACAATTCCGACCGGCAGTTCTTGCGGGGCAAGCATCAGGCGGCTGAGGATATCGGACCCGGTCAACAGCACCGCGCCAACCACGGCTGCCGTCGGGACAAGGTGATTGTGCAAAGGACCAGCGATGCCGCGCGCAATATGTGGAACCATCAGGCCAACAAAGCCGATCACTCCGGCGACCGACACAAAAACGGCGGTCGCGAGCGCTGCAACAAAGAACATTTTGAACCGTAGCGACTGAACCGGAACGCCCAGTGTTGTTGCCGTGACATCTCCGGTCAGCAGCGCATCCAGCCAGCGGCTACGATAGAGGGCATAGGCCAGAATAAGCGCCAGCCCGGCGCAGACTAGCGGGAAGGTTTCCCATCGCGCCAGACCCAAACCGCCAAGCATCCAGAAGATGACGGAATGGGCAGCACGGTTATCGCCTGCGAAAATCAGGTAGTTGGTTAGGGCTGAGAACAGGAAGGACACCGCAAGCCCGGCTAGGATCAATTTCTCAGGCGCGCTCGTCCGCAATCCGTGTACCAAAGCCAGCACGATGCCAGAGGCCACCAGCCCTCCGCAAAACGCCGCCAGCGGCAAGGTCCAGAACCCCAGAATGTCCCCGGTTACGGTGATGACGAACACAGCACCCGCTGCAGCGCCCGAAGACAGCCCGAACAGAAACGGGTCGGCCAGATCGTTCCGAGTGGTTGTCTGCAAGACAACGCCGACAATCCCCAAACCAGCGCCGATCACGGCCGCAAACAGCGCGCGGGGCAGGCGCAGGTCAAAGACGATACGGTGCAGGGGCGACACGTCTCCATCCACAAGGCCTGTGCCCAGCAATATGGCCTTGAATGTATCGGACAGAGGGATGGATGTGGTTCCGTAGATTGTTGAAACCAGAAGAAGGGCGGCCAGAATGACCGCCCCCACCAAAAGTGTCAGCCCCAGACGGCCCAAATTAGTTCAGGCCCTTATGCATGGCCTGTGCCATTTTCGAGATCGCCTGAATGTTCGCGGGTCCCGGCGTTAGTTCTTCGTACCGCAGACCGATCCAGCGCTCGTTTTTGACCGCATCGGTTTGCGACATCACCGGGTGCTCTTGCAGGAATTTGAACGTATCCGCCGCGCCATTTCCGGTTTGATAGTCCAACAGCACCAGGAACTCGGGGTTCGCGGCGGCGACGGCCTCCCAAGAGCTACGGCCCCAGCTTGTATCCATGTCATGGGTCACGTTCTGACCGCCCGCAGCGGCAATCATCGCATCAGGGATGGCGTATTTTCCGGCGGTGAAGGGCGCATCAGCGGGCCCGTCCAGCAGGAACACGCGCGGTTTCGGCAGATCGGCGGTTTTCGCCTCAATCGCGGCCAGCTCGTCTTTCCAGCCTGAAACCAACGCTTCGGCCTTGTCTTCAACATGCATGACCTTGCCCAGACGCAGGACATCGTCAAACAGCAGGTCCATGCTGGCCTTTGGGCGGTCCTTATGCAGGTGAACGCAGCTTTCCGACAGGATCATAGTCTTGATCCCGAAGGGCGCCAGCGTTTCCGGTGTCACATCACCGCCGGGCCGCATTCCGTAGTACCAACCGGCAAAGAACAGGTCGGGTTCAACGGCCACCAGATTCTCGACCGTCGGATATTTCGGGGCCAGTTCCGGGATACCGCCGCGCAGCGAGTCGAACTCGGGGCTGGTTTTGTACCAGCCGGTAATCCCGGTCAGGCCGACGATCTTGTCTTGTAGACCCAGTGCAAAGGCCATGTCGGTCATGTTCATGTCATGCACGACCAGACGCTCGGGCTGGGTTTCAAACACCAGCGGTTCGCCGCAATTGTCGACGGTAATTTCATGCGCGGCGGCACCGCCCGCCATGGCTGTAACCAGCGCCACGGACAAGATGTGTTTCATTCGGAAATGCTCCTAACAGGGTTGGAAACTGAGGTTTTTCGGATGTCCAGCGCCGGGATCAAGCGGCCCTCGTGCTGGAAAAACAGGTAATCGACACCGAACGTGTCACGCACGCGGTCGGTGGTCAGCACGTCGGCCACAGGTCCGAACCCGGTAAGACGGGTGGATTTCATCAGCGCGACATGCGTCGCAAATTCCGGGATCATGACCAGATCGTGGACGATCATCACCACTGTGATTCCCAGCCCGGCCACCAGTGACAACATCCGCCCCTTGGCGTCCGGGTCCAGATGGTTGGTGGGCTCGTCCAGAAACAGCAGTGCCGGGTTTTGCGCCAATGCCCGCGCGATATGGGCGCGCTGCCGTTCCCCGCCCGACAGAACCGCCATGCGCTTGTCGGCCAGATCGTTCAGGCTGGTCAGGTCCAAAATTCGCGCAAGATCGGCGGCATGGGCCTCGGCCGAGCGGTCAGCCCGGATCGGGATCTGTCCCAGCGCTACATACTCGCGCAAGGAGAGCCGCCCGTCGGGATATTCCTGCTGGCTGACAACAGCGATCATCCGCGCACGCTCGGTCGCCGACATGCTGCGCAAATTTCGCCCCTTGAACAATACATTGCCGTCCGAAGGATGCTCGGACCCGCATAGAAGGTTCATCAGCGTTGTCTTGCCCGCGCCATTGGGCCCAGCGATGGCCAGAACCGCGCCTTCGTGAAGCGCAAAGGTGATGTCCTGAAGCAGAACTTCGCCGTGATAGGCGTGATAACCGACGCCGTTGACCTGAAGGAACGCATGTTCGGTCATGTGGCCCCCGTCGCCAAGGGCGGCATCCGCGACAAGGTCTTGTGCAACAGCGCCTCGGGGCGATCCGTTGCCTTGGTCCAACCTGTGGAACTGTTTTGGTATTGCCGCGCGAAAGCGGCCAAAGCGTCGATATCGGCCGAGGTTTGAATTTCGCCAAACAGATATTGTGCCTTCGCACCCGCCTGAAATCCAACGGTCAGTGGGTGATCGCAACCGGCCATACACTCAATCATCCGTGTGCCGTAGCCCTCGGGCAGGCGCTCTCGCAGGGCCTCGGCAATCGATTGCGCCGCCTCAGCCCCTTGGCAGGTCGTGCAGATCAGCACCACATGATCCGTCATGCTCCGCCCCACCTGCATGCCGGACGGGCAGGTAAAGGAACGGTTCTGAAGACATCGGGTCGATGTGACATTGAGCCTCTTTCCAGGACACCCCGCCCCGGTTTGGTTGCGTTTGAGATGGCAGGTCTCCTGACTCGCGGGTCTGTGCTTGGCCACCCTTCCCGACCTGATCCGGCCAGTGGGATATTGGCGTCGCTCACCGCCTACAGTTGCGGGGGCAGTTACGGATTTGGTCTGCACCTTACCGTATTCCCTTTTCATCCCGCGCGTGCAGCATCGGGAACCATCGTAGCGTCACTGCCTCAGATCAGAGCATGGGTCAATACGGATTCCGCAACGTTCCGGTGAAGACAGCGCAAAGGATATTGCTGCTCAGTGGGCAATCAGTTATGCTGCGACGCAGCAAAATCTGAAAGCCGAGGCACCGTTTTGTGGGCTCAAGGGTGCTGGACGTACTATTGTGACCCCGAACTGACCTGCATCAATTAAACCCGCGACCCAAGTCGGTAAGACGTCCGAAAAACCAAAGTTGGCACGCTATGAAAATCCAGGAAAACAAAACCTTCGAGCAGCTCAAGGTTGGCGACACGGCACAACTAACCCGCTTGTGCACGGTTGACGACCTTTATGCTTTTGCCTCGGCCTCGGGCGATCACAATCCGCTGCATCTGGCAGCCTATGACGGGGATGGCGACGGCCTTGCCGAAGCCGTCGCACCCGCGCTGTGGCCCGCCGGTCTGGTCGCAGCCGTGCTGGGAAACTACATGCCCGGCGCCGGAACGCAGACTCGGCGCGCGGATTTGGCCTTCCACCTCCCGGTGCTTGCTGGTGAAGAACTGACTGCCTTTGTCGCTGTTGAGGAAAAGCGCGACGATGGTGATCTGCTCTGCTCAGCCGAAGTGCGACGGGTCGTTGACAATGCACTGGTTCTCAGCGGCACCGTTCAGGTCACACCGCCTTCGACGCATATGGAGTTCGACTCGGTCGAGGTCCCTGGCCTGATCGTGCAGCGGCACCGCCATTTCGACGCGCTGTTGGCAAAAGCGCGCCCACTAGAGCCGATGCCAACCGCCGTTGTTGCGCCAGAAGAGCCCAACTCTCTGAGCGGCGCGTTGCTGGGGCATGCCAATCATATTATTTCGCCGATCCTCGTCGGGGACCCCGATAAAATCGCCGCTGCTGCCGCTGAGCTGGGGGCCGACTTGTCGGGCATCGAAATTGTCGAGGCCCGCAGCCACGGCATCGCCGCGCACCGTGCCGTGGATCTTGTAGTCGAAGGACGCGCGCAGACCCTGATGAAGGGGTATCTGCATACGGATGAGTTGCTGCACGCGGTTTTGCGTCGTGAAAAAGGGCTGCGCACTGGGCGGCGACTGTCACATGTGTTCGTAATGGATGTTCCGGGCATGTCGCGCCCGATCATGGTGACGGATGCGGCGGTGAATATTGCGCCTGATTTGGAAACCAAGGCGGATATCGTGCAAAACGCGATTCACCTGGCACATTCTTTGGGAATCGAACAGCCCAAGGTCGGCGTGTTGTCGGCGGTTGAGACGATCAACCCGCATATGCCGTCATCGGTCGATGCGGCCTTGCTGTCGAAAATGGCGGAGCGCGGTCAGATCACCGGCGGGTTGGTCGATGGGCCGCTGGCGATGGACAATGCGGTTGATCTGAACGCCGCCCGTACCAAAGGGATCACGTCAGAGGTTGCCGGTGCTGCCGATATTCTGGTCGCGCCTAATATTGAGGCCGGGAATATGGTGGCAAAACAGTTGACCTTCATCTCTCATGCCGAGGCGGCAGGGGTCGTGATCGGTGCGGCCGTTCCCATCATTTTGACGTCACGATCCGATGATGATGCCTCGCGATTGGCATCCTGTGCTGTAGCCGCGCTTCATGCGCATGCAAACAAGGATAAAATCCATGGCTGATCATGTTGTGGCGCTGAACGCCGGGTCTTCTTCCCTGAAATTCGCGCTTTATGAGCTGGTTGAGGGCAATCGCCCCAGTATGCGCTGGCGTGGCCAGATCGAACGTTTGGGCGACGCACCACGTTTGCTGGCCCAATCCGCTGGAGGACGCTCGATCGACCGTCCTTTGACCAACACCAAAAGCCATGACGAGGCGATCCACGCCTTTCTGGAAATGGCGCGGGAATACCTGCCGGACATCCATGTACGTGCCATCGGGCACCGCGTCGTCCACGGGGGTACTGTTTATTCCGAGCCGGTGCGCATTGACGCCTCGGTTGTCGAGACGTTGTCTGGGTTCATACCTTTCGCGCCGCTGCATCAGCCCTATAGTCTTGCAGGGATACGCGCAGCCAGCGCGGCCTTCCCGGATACAGCGCAGATCGCCTGCTTTGACACGGCGTTCCATCGGACACACCCTTGGGTCAACGACACCTTCGCCTTGCCGCAGAGCTACTATAACAAAGGCGTACGACGGTACGGGTTTCACGGGCTCAGCTACGACTACATAACGCAAAAGCTGAAAGAGATCGCGCCGGGCTTGTACAACGGGCGCGTGGTTATTGCGCATCTGGGTAACGGGGCCTCGATGTGTGCGGTTTCGGGTGGTCGGGCGGTGGCCTCGACCATGGGGTTCTCGGCGCTGGACGGGTTGCCAATGGGAACGCGTAGCGGGCAGCTTGACCCTGGTGTTGTGCTTTACATGATGCAGCAGGAAGGCCTGTCGGCGGATGAGATTGCCGAGATTCTGTATCGCAAATCCGGTCTGCTGGGTCTGTCGGGGATATCGTCGGACATGCGCACCCTTCTGTCTGCTGACACGTCCGAGGCGCGTAAGGCCATTGACTATTACGTCTTCCGCATACGCCGCGAATTGGGCGCATTGTCAGCCGCACTGGAAGGGATCGACGCGCTGGTCTTTACGGGTGGTGTTGGCGAGAACTCGGCCGCAATCCGGCAGATGGTGTGTGACGGTATGCGCTGGATCGGGATCGAGATGGATCACGCCCGGAATGCCGATGGCGGCACGGTTCTTTCAACTGATTTCAGCCGCGTGCGGATTCTGTCGATTCCGACGAATGAGGAAATGGTGATCGCCCGCGCGGCTGCGAACCTAATGGAGTGACCTAGTCCTGCGGCTTTTTACGGGTCTTGGCGTATTTCAGCAGGACCCCAAGAAGTGCACTGACAATTTCAGGTGTCAGCGTGCCAAGCGGATCGCGTCTAATGCCAGTTACGGCGTTGCGCGCATCCGCGAAGTTTTCTCGGATTTCGGTTTCAATATCTTGCAAAG
The DNA here is from genome assembly GCF_059612205.1 of Ruegeria sp. CDSA089. Taxonomy (NCBI): domain Bacteria; kingdom Pseudomonadati; phylum Pseudomonadota; class Alphaproteobacteria; order Rhodobacterales; family Roseobacteraceae; genus Ruegeria; species Ruegeria sp. CDSA089. The sequence goes on from NZ_JBXWQD010000005.1 coordinate 302,754, forward strand.
CCATGTCGCGCAGTTCGACGGCATCCGACGTGTCTGTCCGTGCCGTCATGGAATTCGCAACTACCGCAAGCAGAACGGCCACCACCAGATCAATCCCGGCCACAATCAGCGCGGCCGAGGTCGTCGACAGAGTCTCTGACAGCCAGAAAAACCCGGCCACGTTCAGCATCACGGCGGCAAGACCCACGGCAAGACCTGCTGCGGCATAGATGCCTGTGCGCTTTGCGGCAACTGCGACTTGACGCTGTGCAATCAGCCGTTCAGCGCGCAAAATGATCGAGATATTTCGGGAAATGCGGCTCATGTCAGGCTCCTACCGGGATCGACCGATCATGTACCCAAGCGCAAAGACGCCAAGGGCGAATAGGATGGGCTTTTTATGCGGCAAATCCTCGAATTCTGTCAGAACTTCATCAATTTGGGCAGTCCAATGGCCGAGGTTGTCGACGAATGCATCGGCTGGTTCCGGGGCCTTGGGTGGCTCGGGGTTGGCGTGTTCGGCCAACTGGCGGCGCAGTTCGGCGACCTCTGCTTCCAATTCTGCTTTTGTTACCATGGTTGCGTCCCTTTACCGCGATGAACCGCATGTTAGACGGTTTTTCTGTTTAGGTAAAAGGGACTTATCCAGATAGTTGAGCGGGCCAGTGCTTAGCCTGTGCGACACCAGACGCAATCATGATCCGAAAGCGGCGTACCTTCGTCCGAGATTGAAGTCAGAATGCCTTTGTCTAGACACTTCAGACCCCGTCCGGCCAGCCAATCCAGTTTCATGACCCGCTCAGGATGCGGAGTGATCAGGCTGGGTCGGGTTGTAGGACCTTCTGCGGTGAAAGACCATGAGTAGCCTTCGCGTTCGGCCAACCCAAACAAGGTTTCACGTCGCCAGTCAAAATCGGGGGGCAGATGGTTGCCGGTGTTCAGGTCCCCACCGATCAGAACGGGCAGTCCGGGCGCAAACGCGTTGATTTCATCTAACAACCGTTGGAACTGTTGATGGCGGTGCGCTGCATCTGCGTTGCTTTCCAGATGAGTGGACACAACGCAAAGCGAACCCTGCGTGGCCGGGATAATGGCGGCGATGGCATTGCGACCGCCGACCCGCGGTTGATCCGGGTCCGTCGCGCCAGTGTCCGAGGCAAACCAATGGCCGTGATCGTCCAGTCGGATCAGTGACGTGCGTTCAAACGGCACCGAGGACAGGATTGCGTTCCCATGCCAGCCAAGACTGTTGAAGTCATCCGTGCAAAAGCCCCGCTCGGTCGCGCCGCCGAGATCAAGTTCGTGAAACTCGACACCGAAGGCGTAGGTCATGCCAAGCGCGTCGGCCATCACTTCAGTGGTATGCCGCTGTGCAGTGCGGGCCATGCCGTGATCGACCTCGGACAACAAGACGATATCGGGGCAGACCTTGCCAAGATGTGCGGCGGTTTCTTCGGGGAAAAGACACCGTTCCACATTCCAGGCAGCCACTGTAAAATCGCTTTGCAAATGAGTGGACGTAGCACGGCCTCCAACTTGCACGGCATTCATGGCAGGCAGGCTGGACAGCAAATCGCGATGCGCTTTAGCCGTGCGCGGCGCAGCCAAGATCGCGTTACGCTGTTCCAGCGTCACGGCGGGCAATGTCTCAAACGTTTGCCCCGTCACAGTTTGCGCCCCGTTTCAGGATCAAACAGCCGCAGGGCCTCGGGCTTCAAATTCAAAGTCGCGGTCCCGGTGGAGGCTGCATCATCCTTGCCGATCATCACCGAAAAAGGTTGTTCCCCAACCACGCCATGCAACAGGCGATGGGCGCCGAGCTCTTCCAGAATGTCCACACGGAACGGGATGTTGCCGTGATCGTCCAGTACCACATCCTCGGGGCGAATGCCCAAAGTCACCGGCCCGTTTTGCGAAGCAGGTGCTGGCATCAGACCGTCATAGCCATTGATGCGCACTTCTCCTTGCTCGACCTGAGCTCGGATCAGGTTCATCGGCGGTGCCCCCATGAATGAGGCCACAAAGGTCGAGGCTGGGTTGTGGTAGATTTCCGACGGCGTGCCGATCTGTTCGATCCGGCCAGCGTTCAGGACGATGATCCGGTCGGCCATCGTCATCGCCTCGACCTGATCATGGGTCACGTAGACGGCTGTGGTGCCAAGACGGCGTTGCAGGGCCTTAATCTCGATCCGCATCTGGTTGCGCAGCTTGGCGTCGAGGTTCGACAACGGTTCATCAAACAAGAACAGCGCCGGATCACGCACTACGGCGCGGCCCATGGCGACGCGCTGACGTTGACCACCCGACAGCTGCGCTGGTTTGCGGTCCAGATATTCGGTCAGGTTCAGCATCTTGGCGGCGTCTTCGACCTTGGCCGCGATCTCGGAGGCCGGGTTGCCGCGATTCTTGAGGCCATAGCCGATATTTTTTCGGACGGTCATATGCGGGTAGAGCGCATAGTTCTGGAACACCATCGCGATGTCCCGGTCCGCCGGATCCACGTCATTGACCACCCGGTCGCCGATCTTCAGTGTACCTTCGGTGATCTCCTCCAACCCCGCGATCATCCGCAGCAGGGTGGATTTGCCACAGCCCGAGGGGCCGACCAGCACGACAAACTCGCCGTCCTGAATGGTGAAGCTGGTGGTCTGAACCGCCTGAAAGCCGTTGGGATAGACCTTGCGGATGCCCTCTAATGAAACCTGAGCCATGCGCGTATTCCTTATTTGTCGGATTCTGTAAGGCCCTTAACGAACCAGTTTTGGAAAAAGACGACGATCGCCACGGGTGGGATCATCGCGACAATGGCCAGCGCCAATGCCTGCCCGTGTTCTGGGATCTGACTATCTGTGTAGGACAGCACGATCTGTTTGATGCCCCGGACCAGGGTGAAAAAGCTCTCATCCGTCGTGATCAGTGTCGGCCACAGATATTGGTTCCAGCCAAAGACAAACATGATGATGAAGATCGCAGCGATCATCGTCTGGCTAAGCGGTACAAGGATATCGACAAAGAACTTCCATGGGCCTGCGCCGTCGATCCGGGCGGCCTCGGCCAGCTCCTCAGGGACGGACATGAAGAACTGACGGAAAAAGAACGTGCCGGTTGCGGATGCGATCAGCGGTACGATCAGACCGGTATAGGTGTTTGTCAGGCCCAGTTTCTGGATCGCCTCGTATGAGGGCAGGATGCGCACCTCCAGCGGCAGCAACAGGGTGGTGAAGATCACCCAGAAGGCCAGCGTGGCAAAGCGCAGGCGAAAATAGACGATGGCATAGGCCGCCATCATCGAGATGATAATCTTGCCCACCGCAAAGCCGATGCCAAGGATGAAGGAATTCATCAGCATCAGCGTGCCATCCACCGTCTGGGTGAACCCACCCTTTTCGAACATGGCGGCATGGAAGTTCTTGCCCAGATTGTCGCCCAGCGTCAGCTGCAACCCCTCGCGGTGGATCGTCACAGCGTCATGGCTGGCCGTGGTCAGCGCCAGCAGCGGTGGTATCATCATCAGCAAAGCGCCTAGGATCAGGACGGTGTGATCGCCGATCGCGCCCCATTTGATGCGGCGGGGACGATGGGTTTCAACGGGAGTTTCGAGTGTTGTCTCAGCCATGTCCAAAGCCCTTACGTATAGTGAATCCGGCGTTCCACCAGGCGGAACTGAAACACGGTCAGGATCAGCACCAGCACCATCAGGATCACCGATTGCGCGGATGAGCCGCCAAGGTCATTGCCCCGGAACCCGTCCAGATAGACCTTGTAGACCAGCGTCATCGGGTTGTTGCCCGGCTCACCCTTCATCAGCGCGTCGATCACGCCAAAGGTGTCGAACAGCGCGTAGGTGATGTTGATGATTAGCAGGAAGAACGCGGTGGGGGCCAGCAGCGGGAAAGTCACCTGCCAGAACCGTCCGGTGGCCGAGCGGTTGTCGATCATCGCCGCCTCGCGCACGGATCGCGGAATGGATTGCAGGCCCGAGAGGAAAAAGATGAAATTAACCGGGATCTGCTTCCACACGGCCACGATGACCATAGCGGTGGCCGTGGCGTTATAGTCCACGCCCAGTTTGAAATCCCAGCCGAACATCTGAAAAAACTTGGTCAGCGGCCCAGTGCTTTGATCAAAGAATAGGATGCCCAGAAACCCGGCCACAGGTGGTGCGATGGCATAGACCCACATCAGCAGCGTGCGATAGGTCTTTGCCCCTCGGATTACCTTGTCCGCCTTGACCGCTAGCAGCAGCGCGATGGCGAGCGAAAAGAACGTCACAAGCACCGAATAAAGGATCGTGAACCCTGCCACGCGCTTGTACTGATCATTGCCCAGCAGCGAGGTATAGTTTTCCCCCCCTACAAAGGTCGAGCCGAACCCAAACGGGTCCTGCAAGTAGAACGAGGATTGCAAAGCCCAGCCCGCAGGCCAGTAGAAGAAGATGGCAATGATCAGCAGTTGCGGCATCAGCAGCGCCACAGGAAGCCAGATCGTGTCAAAGCCCGCGCGTTTCATGAATGGTTCCGTGCGAATAATGAGCGATGGTCGCACCCGGAGGCACGACCATCCAGGGGGTGATAACGGGGATTAACCCTGGGTTTTGCCAAAGCGTGCCAGCAGTTCGTTGGCTTCTTTTTCGATTGTCTTGAAGGCGGTCTCGACGTCGGTTTCACCAGTCAGGATACGTCCATATTCGCGGTTCATGATGTCGCGGATCTGGACGTAAAAGCCCATGCGGTAGCCCTTGGTGTTGTCGCCCGCCTTAGCCTGCAACTGGTTCACACCAACTTCGGCGGCCGGGAAGCGGTCATAATGGCCGTCTTTCTTGGCAACCTCATATGCGGCTTCGGTGATCGGTACGTATCCGGTTTCCTGGTGCCAGAAGTACTGGGTTTCAGGCGCGGTCAGGAAGCGGAAGAACTCAGCCGTGGCCTTGTTCTCGTCGTCCGATTTGCCGGACATTGCGAACAAAGCGGCGCCACCGATGAAGGTTTGGGTAGGCTCGGCGGTCACGGCTTCCCAATAGGGCAGCTCGGTCGCACTGAATTCGAACGGCAGGTCTTTTTGCAGGAGGCCACCAAAAGAGCCCGACGAACCCAGCCACATGGCGACTTTGCCTTCTTCGAACGGCTTGGCGTTGTCGCCCCAGCCGGTACCATACCATTCGAACAGACCTTCGTCTTTCCAATCGGTCACGGCGGTGAAGTGGGCCTTGATGGCGTCATTGTTCACCAGGATCTGCGTGTCGATGCCGTCATAGCCATTGTTGTTGGTGGCAAACGGCAAGTTGTGGCGCGACATGAAGTTTTCGGTGAAAATCCAGGGCAGGTGCGACTGGCTGAGCGCGATGTAGCCCGCGTCTTTCAGCGCAGGAGCAGTGGTTGTCTGGAACTCTTCCCAGGTTTTCGGCGGAGTGACACCTGCAGCTTCCAGCGCGTCCACGTTGAAATACAGGATTGGCGTAGACGAGTTGAAGGGCATGCCGATCATCTTGCCGTCGCTGTCTGCATAGAAATACCGCACGCCGGCGATGTAGTCGTTGATGTCGAAATTCACGCCATTATCGGCCAGCAGATCCTGAACGGGGATAGTTGCTCCCTTGGCTCCGATCACGGTGGCGGCACCGGCGTCGAAGACCTGCATGACGTTGGGCTGCTCGCCCGCACGGAAGGCGGCGATACCTGCGGTCAGTGTTTCTTCATAGCTGCCCTTGTAGACCGGAGTGATCTTGTAATCGTCCTGCGAGGCATTGAAATCTTCGGCAATCTTGTTGACGGTTTCACCCAGTTGGCCGCCCATTGCGTGCCACCATGTGATCTCGGTTTCGGCAAAAGTTGCGGTCGCAGTAAAGGCGAGCGCGGCGGCGGTAGCGCTGAAGGTCAGCTTGGTCATGTCTCTCTCCGGTTTGGCCGCGGACCAAGGTTTTGGTCAGCGCACCAGGTTGCGGGGCCGAAGCCCCAGGCAGCGTCAAAAATCTGCACAAATAGGGCGAATCCCATTCGTGATGCACTTCTTGTGCACACGTGGTCACATACGCTTTGCATGTGACAGTTCGGTGAAAGATTTTTTGCATTATTGACAAATTATTCAGAAACAGAGGACAGCTAGTGCGTGAGCAGTGACAATGAATATAACACCCCGCGACCCCGGCGGGTGACTGCCCAGATTGTGGCCGAAGCGGCAGGTGTATCGCGGTCGTCTGTGTCACGTGCGTTCACACCTGGCGCCTATCTGGATGCGGATAAGCGGAAAAAAATACATGAGGTCGCGGCGCAGATGGGGTATCAGCCCAATGCGCTGGCGGCAGGGCTGAAAGATGGCCGCTCGCATCTTGTCGCTGTTTTTGTCGGAAATATGCGCAGTGCTTATGACACCGAGTTCGTAATGGCTTTGGTTGGGCAATTGAACGCGCTGAACAAATGGCCGATCCTGATCGACGGCGGCGATCAGTCTGCGGAAAAGGCAATTCAGCAAGTCTTGCGCTACCCGTTGGACGCGTTGATCCTGCGTGGTGGAAGTATGCAGGCCGAAGTCGTCACGCAATGCAGCAAGATCGGGGTTCCAATGATTTCCGCTGGGCGCGTCGTCGAGGCCCAGGGTGTTGACAATGTTTGTTGTCGAAACGCCGAGGGCACCCGGATTGCCACTCGGGTTCTGATCGAAAAGGGAAGAAAGAAATTCGGCTATATCGGTGGCCCCGAGGCTTTCTCCTCTTCTAGCGGTCGCCGGGCTGGGGTACTGGACAGTTTGGCTGAGGCTGGGCTTTCGCTGGTTGCCGAAACCGACGGCGACTTCACTGTCGAAGCCGGCCACAGGGCGGCCACCCACCTGCTGACCGCGCATTCGCTGGATGCATTGATTTGTGCCAATGATGCAACCGCGATTGGGGCTTTGACAGCGGCCCGAGACTTGAGAGTATCAGTTCCAGAAACCCTGTCAGTTGTGGGGTTCGATGATATCGAGATGGCTGGCTGGCCAACATTCGATCTGTCAACGGTTTGCAACCCGATCGACGAAGCTGTCGAGCACGTCATCCAACTTTTGGAGAAACGGCTGAAGAACCCTTTGAAAGCCATCGAAACAATTCTGATTAAACCTCACTTCGTGCCCCGCGGCACGCATTGAGATTTTCAGTAATCGGCCACCAGCAGGAAATCGGGCGCGGCATCTTCCTCGATCGTGGCAAAGCGCGGAATTGGGTCCTCGAACACATTGTCGGTTCGGTCATCGTTGACGGTTGAGACTTCGCCTATCAGGCAATCGCCTTTCTCCGCCCAAAAGGCATGCCAGATACCCGGCATCAATGTCACGCTTTCACCGGGCTTCAGGCGCAACAGTTCACCGGGTTGGATTGTGACCGGGCAGTTGTCGCTTGGCACAATGACCGGGTTGTCGCGGTTGATGCCGCCATCCGTGTCCGAGGCATAGATCTCCATCACCAGATCACCGCCGCCCCGGTTGATGATGTCTTCGGCCTTCACGATATGGCGGTGCATGGGTGAGAGTTGTTTGTCCCGCGAGACCAGCAGTTTTTCCGCATAAAGCATACCGCGCCCTTTGCTCAGGTCAGTGACATCGCCGTTGCGCAGTGTAAACAAGAACAATCCAAGCTCATCAAATCGGCCCTGACCGTAATCGGTGATATCCCAGCCCAATCCCCGCGCGCGAATGCCCTCGGCCTTGGCGCTGCGCATCTGTTCAGGCGACCATGTGGCGAAAGGGGGCAGAACCGCGCCAAAGGAATGAATGAACGCCTCGGCTGCGGATTTGATCTCGTTGATTTCGGAACGTTTCATCGGTTTGGCCTTCGTGGTCAGAGTTCGTGTGCCCAGGGCGGATTCGCCCCGGCGCGGGATACGGTGACGGCGGCAACCTCGGCCCCTTTGCTTAGAGCGGATCGTATGGCACTGACGTCCACCGAGCGTAGACCGGATTTGGTCAACAAGCCGTCCGCGTCAAGCTGGGCCAGAACGCCCGCATTGAACGTGTCGCCCGCTCCGACTGTGTCGACCACCTGCACCTGTTTGACCGGCACCGAGGTCTCGGACCCGTCGTTTAGATAGGCCGAAGCGCCCTCGCTGCCCTTGGTAATAATGACAACAGACGGTCCGGCTTCCAGCAGGGCAGGGACTTTCTCGGTCAGGGATTCAGGTCCGGGGACGATCCAATTCAAGTCTTCGTCAGATACTTTTACGATGTCGGCCTGTTCGATCATGCGGTTCAGGCGGGTGCGGTACCGGGTCTCATCCGCGATAAAGCCGGGGCGGATATTGGGGTCGAGCATCACAGCGCACGCGTCGGCATGTTGGTCCAACAAGGCCGCATACGCATCCGCACAAGGTTCGCAGGCCAGGCTGATACCACCGAAATAGAGCGCTGTGGTGCCGGGCAACTGCGCGGGCATATCCTCGGGCCGCAGCATCCGCCCGGCCGAGTTTTCATCTAGAAAGCTGTAGCTGGCCTGTCCGTCCTTCAACTGCACAAAGGCCAGTGTCGATGGACGGTCCGAGCGGATGACATGAGTCTGATCCACGTGGCTGTCGGTCAGCGCGTCGGACAGTTGTGCCCCGAACATGTCGCTGGACAAGCCAGTCAGCATCCCAACCGACGCGCCCAGACGACCAAGCGCTATGGCGGTGTTGAAGATCGCTCCGCCTGAATGGGGGACAAAGCCCTGTGCCCCGTCGGTGGTTGGGGTGGGGATCATGTCGATCAGCGCTTCACCGCAGCACAGGATCATGCCGGGACCTTTCCAGTTTGGCCGCGTCAGGCCATCCGACGCGCGAGCGCACTTTTGCAGAAATTGTTAGCGCCAACAATGCCAAATTCATCCTGTTCCGAGACATAGAGGTTCATCGACCGGCGTAGCTCACTGAACCGACCCCCGGCGTTGAAAGCGTCGCGGAAGGTGTCCTTGAACAGCCAACGGTTCTTTTCGGCCACGCCGCCCACCAGAAAAACACCGCCCGCTGGCATCATGGTCACAGCCATATCGCCCATGACAGCCCCCAGATGAGTGGTGAACATATGGGCCGCGCGTACCGCATGAGGGTCGGTTTGGGCCAGCGCGTCTTGCAGGATATCCTTTGCGGGACGGGTTTCCGCGTTGGTTTGACCGGCTGCGAGTTGGATGGCTTGGTAGAGGATGGGCAGGCCGGTGCCGCTCAGGAACATCTCGGCCTCAAGGGTCAGCGAGTCGTCAAAGAAACACTCGGTCGCGACCTCGCGGGCGGCGCGAAATACTTCAACCTCGTCAGCGTGGCGCGGGGACAGGCCTACATGGCCGCCTTCACCCGATGCCGTATGGTAGTGCCCCTCGGAATAGAGCAGCGACCCAACCCCAAGCCCGGTGCCCGGCCCAACGACCAAGCGAGTGCCGACCGGCGGGGTTTCCGCACCTTGCAAAACCTCGACGTCACCGGCCCTGATTTCAGCCACAGACCACGCGGCTGCGGTGAAGTCATTGATCACAAAAGTATGTTGCGCGCCGGTCGCGCGTCCGATGTCGTCCTCGGACAAATCAAGCTGCGCGTTGGTCAGTCGGATCGTACCATCCCGCACAGGGCCCGCCCCGGCGGCGACAACCGCGCGGGGGTCGGTGCCAACCTCGTCGCGCAGGCTGTGAAACGCCTCGAGCAGTTGCGGCAGCTGTCCCGTTGGGTATTTGCGCAGATCGGTTAGTCTCCCGTTTGAGATAACCCCCAAACGGGTGTTGGTCCCGCCGATATCAGCCACCAGATTCCAGTGTTCATGCATGGCTCCGGCGGGTTGTGCCAGGGGGACAGAGACTTGTGCACCGACGAGGGCAGTTTTCACCGCCTCAAAGGACGCTTTGGGTGTCCGCTCCATCGTGTCGAAATCCACATCAACCAAACCAAAGCGCTTCTCGTAGCCCAAGGCCCATTCGTAGTTGTCCAGCAGCGACCAGATAAAATAGCCTTTGACGGGCACATCCTGATCCAACGCGTCTTTCACAGCGGCCCAATGCTGGTTGAGGTAGTCGATCCGGTCCTCATCTTGCTGGCGCTCAGAGCTGGCCATGCCATTTTCGGTCACATAGATCGGCAGATCGCCGGTATATTCACGAGCGGTCCGGGTCAGGAAACGTGTCAGGGCGGAAGGCTCAATTTCCCACCCCATTTGCGTTTTGGGCAGGGGGCCAGGGACCTCTTGCAGGCCGGGCCAGGCGGTGTCGGCGGGCGCGATCAGTTTGCGGGTGTAGTAGTTCAGCCCGCACCAGTCCACGGGCGCGCCGATCGTGTCGAAATCATCCTGCCAGCCAGCGGGTAGATAGGGCTCCAACCCGTCCAGAACATTTTGCGGATAGGCTTTGTTAAACACACCGCCCAGAAAGAACCGGTTGTAGATACCGTCATAGAGGTCAGCGGCCTTGCGCGCCTCAGCGCTGTCATCGGCGGGTTCGGCCCATTCCAGATTGAACACCGCTCCCAAATTGGACATGCCCAGACCACGCATCGCCTCGATCGCACGGCCATGCGCCAGCAGAACATGATGCATCGCGCGAGCCGTCGCGCGGATATCGCGCAGGCCGGGGGCGTGGTGGCCGTCGAAATGGCTCAACCAGCTGACGCACCAGGGTTCGTTGATGGGGGCAACATTGAACATCCTGTCGCCGATGCGGCCCATAATGATCTCGGTGAAATCGGCGAACCATCCGGCAATATCCCGGTTGCGCCACCCGCCTAAATCCGCCAGCGGCGAGGGCAGTTCCCAATGATAGAGCGTCGCACAGGGGCGAATGCCGCGTTCCAGCAGCGCATCGGCCAGTCGGTCGTAATAGTCCAATCCGGCTTGGTTCACGGCCCCTCGTCCTTCGGGCAGAACCCGGGCCCAGCTGGTTGAAAAGCGATAGCAATCAAACCCCGCTTCGCGCACCAGATCAAAGTCCTGATCGAAACGGTTGAGGTGATCGCAAGCGAGATCTCCGTTTTCGCCCCGCACCACATTGCCGGGAGTGCGGGCAAAGGTGTCCCAATGGGTCTGACCTGCGCCACCCTGCGCGTGGCCTTCGATCTGATAGGCAGAGGTTGCGACACCAAAGAGGAAATCTTTGGGGAAATCAGTACGGGTATATTTCATGTTCAGAACCTGTCAGGAGCGGGGCCGGTCGAGCCGCCAACTACCAGTTCGGCCTCCAGCAATCTAGTTTTAACCGGGTCGTCCGGTGATTTGATCCGGTCGATCAACATTTCGGCGGCGATTTCCCCAGCCTGCCGGACCGAGGATCGCGTTGCTGTAAAGATCGGCACGTCTTGTCCATTCTTGAGATAGGACAGGTCGTCATCATGGGCGATAACCGATACATCGCGCCCCATTTTCAGCCCAGCCTCATTCAAAGCGCGCCGCACCCCGATGGCAGAAATCATTGACGAGACCAGTATGGCCGTCGGAGGGGTGTCCAATTGCAGCATGTCGCGGGCTTCGTGATGGCCGTAAACCTCGGTCATCTCGGCGCTGCGCATTAGGGCGGGTTTGGGCGTCAGATTGGCTTCTTGCAACGCTTGCAAATATCCTTCACGGCGACGTTGGGCGAAATCCATATCCTCTAACCCATTGATCAGCGCGATACGTTTGTGCCCCAGATCAATCAGAAACCGGGTTGCCCTCAGGAATGAGCTTTTGTTGTTCACATCGACCCAGTCATACGGCACCTCGATCCCGGTCGAGCGGCCATGTACGATGAACGGAACCGCCATGCGGGTCAAAACCTCGATCCGGTGTTCGTTGACCTTGGGGCCTTGCAGAACGACCCCGTCGACAGCGCCACGTTGGAAGAGGTCCCGATAGGTTCGTTCGATCGAGGTATCGTCGGCATTGGTGAACATCATGTCATAGCCATGCGCGCCATAGGTCCGAGCGGCTCCGGCGACAAAATCCCCGAAGATCGGGTTGACCATTTCATGTTGCGAGGAACTGGGGATCACGTGCCCGATCACCATAGAACGCCCCGTGGCCAGCCCTTTGGCGCGGCTGTTCGGGCGATAGCCGTGTCTGGTCGCCGCAGCCTGAACCCGCTCTCGCGTGGCCTCGTTCACCTCGGGGTATCCGTTCAGCGCGCGGCTGACCGTTGTCTGCGAAAGACCAAGGATTTCTGAGAGCTGCTTTAGGTTCATTTAGCTTCAAAGCGCCTTCAAATTGGTGGCAAAACTGTTGTGAGTGGGTTTCCCTATTGGGTCAACCTGTTTCTACTCACCGGGTGTTTTATTAATTTTTAGGCGAATTTCAAACCTAATATTGACAGAACTTGAATGTTAGCGGATAAAACCCGTCATTCAAAGCGCTTTGAAAACTGAGTCTCATGGGCGCGACAGAGTTGGGAGGAGAATTCATGAAACACTCGCTTTACGCAGGCGCGGCAACGTTCGCCCTGATGGCGGGCGCGGCGCATGCCGACAAGGTCACGGTGTTTGGTCCCTGGTTGGGGCCGGATCAGGAAAATGTCGAAAAGGTGCTGGACGGCTTTGCTGTTGCGACCGGGCATGAGTACGCCTATGTCGGCTCGGATAGTTTCGAACAGCAGATCCGCATCGACGCGGAAGCAGGATCTGCCCCTAACGTTGCGGTGTTCCCGCAGCCCGGTCTGGCGGCGGACATGGCCAAATCCGGCTTTCTGACGCCTTTGGCAGATGGCACATCCGATTGGATTCGCGACAACTACGCTGCGGGTCAATCCTGGGTCGATCTGGGGACTTACGCAGGCCCGGACGGCGCAGACAATCTTTACGGATTTTTCTACAAGGTCGATGTGAAATCGCTGGTCTGGTATGTTCCCGAGAACTTCGAGGACGCCGGGTACGAAGTGCCGACCACGATGGAAGAACTCAAAGCTCTGACGGACCAGATCGTGGCGGACGGCGAGACGCCTTGGTGTATCGGTCTGGGGTCTGGCGGAGCGACCGGCTGGCCCGCGACCGACTGGGTCGAGGACATGATGCTGCGCACGCAATCGCCCGCGGATTATGACGCCTGGGTCGCAAATGAAATGAAATTCAATGACCCAAAGGTCGTCGCGGCCATCGAAGAATTCGGAGCCTTCGCCCGCAACGACGACTATGTCGCTGGTGGGGCAGGGGCCGTGGCCACGACCGATTTCCGCGACAGTCCCAAAGGCATGTTCAGCTCTCCGCCGCAATGCTATCTGCACCGTCAGGCCTCGTTCATTCCGGCATTTTTCCCGGAAGGTACGGTCGTGGGTGAAGATGCGGATTTCTTCTACTTCCCGGCCTATGAAAGCAAGGACTTGGGCAGCCCGGTTCTGGGTGCGGGCACGCTTTGGGCGATCACCAATGACAGCCCCGGCGCTCATGCTTTGATCGAGTATCTACAGACCCCCGAAGCGCACGAGACCTGGATGCAATTGACCGGGTTCCTGACACCGCATAAGGGCGTTGATACCTCGCTTTTCTCGGACCCGACGTTGAAGAAGATGAACGACATCCTTCTAGGTGCGACCACCTTCCGGTTTGACGGGTCTGACCTAATGCCCGGCGGTGTTGGCGCAGGGACGTTCTGGACCGGCATGGTCGACTATGCTGGCGGGGCCTCGGCGGAAGAGGTTGCCAACGAAATCCAATCCTCCTGGGACGCGCTGGACTAAGCGTTCCTGATCGGGCAACCCGCCAGTTCGGGTTGCCTGCCACCGTCGCAAGGGAGACGCGGCATGCATCCGGCATTACAGGGCCTGCTGACCATCGCCATCGGCGTGTCAGGGTGTGTGGGCTATTTCTACCTCTCCAACCAATTTCTGGACAAAGTGCTGTTCCCGGCGCGCGGCCCGAATGCAGGGCGCAATATCAACCGCGCTAACATGATCCGTCCGTGGTTGTTTCTGTTCCCGGCGTTGGCGGCTTTGGGCCTGTATCTGGCCTATCCGGTGGTCGAAACGCTGCGCTTGTCCCTTACGAATCGGGTACCCGGTGGTGGTTATGAATGGGTGGGCCTGGAAAACTACATCCAGATGGCGAATGAGCCCAAGTTCTGGGAAGCCATGCGCAATAACATGTTCTGGTTAATCATTGTGCCGGCGATGTCCACTGCTTTGGGTCTTTTGGTTGCGCAACTGACCGACCGCATTCGTTGGGGCAATATCGCCAAGTCGCTGATCTTCATGCCGATGGCGATTTCTTTTGTGGGTGCATCGGTGATCTGGAAGCTGGTCTATGACACTCGCCCGGCCGAACAGGATCAGATCGGGATGCTGAACGCGCTTTATATCTTCTTTGGCGGGACCGAGCCGCAAACTTGGCTGACCATCCCGTTCTGGAACAGTTTCTTCCTGATGGTCGTCCTGATCTGGATTCAGACCGGTTTTGCAATGGTGATCCTGTCCGCGGCCCTGCGTGGCATTCCCGAAGAAACCGTCGAGGCCGCCATTCTGGACGGCGCCAACCCGTTCCAGATTTTCTTCCGTATCAAAGTGCCGCAGATCAAAACCACCATTCTGGTCGTATGGACCACGATCACCATCACCGTGCTCAAGGTCTTTGATATCGTCTTTGCCATGACCAACGGCCAGTGGGAGACACAGGTTCTCGCCAACTACATGTATGACAAGCTGTTCCGTGCCAATGACTGGGGGGTGGGGTCGGCCTCGGCCATGGTGATCATGCTGCTGGTCACTCCGATCCTGATCTGGAATGTGCGCAACGCGCGCAAAGAGATGGAGTGAGGCCATGAGTGATATTGCAGGAACCAAACCGGCGCTGCGCTGGGTCGTCCATGCCTCGGTCATATTTCTGGTCGTGCTTTGGGTGGTGCCAACACTGGGGCTGTTGATCTCGTCTTTTCGCACGGCCGATCAGATTGCCACAAGCGGCTGGTGGAAATCTCTCTTCCCGTCTGAACAGAACCTGACTTTGCGGTCCGCCGCGCCGGACACACAGGTGCTGGAAAACGGGACTTACGTCATCGAAGGCAACCTGTTCGACGCGGGAACGACGGCTACGATCTCACAATGGGGTGTCAGCTCTCGAGCCGTGGATGCGTTTGTTCCGGGTGACACTGCTGAGCTGCGTCGGGGGGGTACGATCACCGTGGACGCGCAAGGCAACTACCGGATGGAGAATTCGGAAGAATTTACCGGCAGCCGGGGCGCCCGTGTGTTCGTGACCGCAGAATTGCCGCCCGAGTTCACGCTGGCCAACTACCACAAGGTTTTGTTGGCCGAAGATTCCTCGGACAGCATGGGGCGGGCGTTCTTCAATACTTTGACTGTGACCATCCCTGCGACAATCATTCCGATCTTGGTGGCCGCCTTTGCGGCCTATGCGTTGGCGTGGATGGATTTCCCCGGCCGCGCCCTGCTGATTGCTGCCGTAGTTGGATTGTTGGTGGTGCCGTTGCAATTGGCGCTGATCCCACTTTTGAAATTCCACCTCAATATCGGGATCGGGAAAGGATATCTTGGGGTTTGGATGGCCCATACCGGCTTCGGGATGCCGCTGGCAATCTACCTGCTGCGCAACTACATGGCTGGCCTTCCCCGAGACCTGATCGAAAACGCGCGGGTCGATGGCGCGACGGAGTTTCAGATCTTCACCAAACTGATCCTGCCGCTGAGTTTCCCGGCGCTGGCCTCTTTCGCGATCTTCCAGTTCCTGTGGACTTGGAATGATCTGCTGGTCGCCAAGGTCTTTTTGATCGACGCCTCTGGTCAGACCACCGTCATGACCAACCAGATCGTCGAGCTGTTGGGCACGCGGGGCGGCAACTGGGAGATTCTGGCCACGGCGGCCTTTGTCTCGATCGCCGTGCCGCTGATCGTTTTCTTCGCAATGCAAAAATATCTGGTCCGGGGCCTGCTGGCCGGATCCGTCAAATAGAGGCTTCTGATGAACGTGCAGAACACTGTGGACACAACGAAGGCAACCCAAGCAGCGTCCGATTGGTGGCGTGGCGGTGTGATCTATCAGATCTATCCCCGCAGCTTTCAGGACAGCAACGGCGACGGAATTGGCGACCTGAAAGGGATTACTCAGCGTCTGGGCTATATCGCCTCGCTTGGGGTCGATGCGATCTGGATATCGCCGTTCTTCAAATCTCCGATGAAGGACTTCGGATATGATGTCAGCGATTACCGCGATGTCGACCCGATGTTCGGAACGATGGCGGATTTCAAAGAGCTTCTGGATCAGGCACATGGGCTTGGGCTGAAAGTGATGATCGACCTTGTGTTGTCGCATACCTCGGATCAGCACCCGTGGTTTAGCGAGAGCAGGTCCAACCGCGAAAACGAAAAGTCCGATTGGTATGTCTGGGCGGACCCGAAATCGGACGGAACGCCGCCAAACAACTGGTTGTCGATCTTCGGAGGCTCGGCCTGGCAGTGGGATTCGCGGCGGTTGCAGTATTATCTGCACAACTTCCTGACCTCACAGCCCGACTTGAATTTCCATTGCCCGGCGGTTCAGGACGCCTTGCTGGATGTGGCTAGGTTCTGGCTGGATTTGGGCGTCGATGGGTTCCGGCTGGACACGATCAACTTTTACTTCCACGACAAGCAGCTGCGCGACAATCCCGGCCTGCCGATGGATCAGCGCAACGCCTCGATCGCGCCGATGGTGAATCCGTATAATCATCAGGATCACCTTTTCTCCAAAAGCCAGCCCGAGAATATCGCCTTCCTCGAACGGCTGCGCGCGCTGACCGACGAATATGAAGGCCGCGCCTGTCTGGGAGAAGTCGGCGATGCGCAGCGCGGGCTTGAGATCATGGGCGAATACACCACCGGCGATAAGCGGATGCACATGTGCTATGCCTTCGAGTTTCTGGAAAAACGCGCATTGACGGCGACTTACGCCAAACAGGTTTTTGACCAGCTCGAGGACAAGGCCGGTGACGCGTGGCCTTGCTGGGCCTTCTCGAACCATGACGTATCGCGACACGCGACACGTTGGGGATTAAGCGACGAGGCCGTTCGACAACACGCGGTTCTGATGATGTGCCTGCGGGGGTCGGCCTGCCTGTATCAGGGTGAGGAACTGGGCCTGCCCGAGGCGGATGTGGCATTTGAAGACCTGCAAGATCCCTATGGCATCGAATTCTGGCCCGAATTCAAAGGCCGTGACGGGTGCCGCACACCGATGGTCTGGGCCGCGCAGGACGAGCAATCGGGTTTTAGTGCCGGTCGTCCCTGGCTGCCCGTCAGCCCGCCGCAAGCCGAACGCGCGGTAGACAGGTTGGAGCAGGACCCGAACTCGATGCTGCATCACTATCGTCGCGCGATTGCGCTGCGACATGCGCATCCGGCACTGATGTCCGGGGAACAGATGGAGATGGCCCAAACTGGCCCTGTTCTGACTTTTCTGCGCGACGCCCCGACTGAACAGGTGTTCTGTGCCTTCAATTTGGGCTCGGATCCGACCCAAATCACATTGCCAGAGGGGAACTGGTACGTAATCGGGGAGGAGTTGGGCAGCGTCGACGGGGAAGGGGCACTGTCCCTCGACGCTGCGCAATTCTGTCTGCTGGCGCGGGACAAGGGGTAGGTTATGTCTGAACTCAAACTCACGGACGTGGCCAAGACATATGGTCATGTAGATGTGCTGAAGAACATCAATCTGGACATTGACCGGGGCGAGTTGATCGTTTTCGTCGGCCCTTCGGGCTGCGGTAAGTCCACGTTGCTGCGCATGATTGCAGGGCTGGAGAAGATCTCGGGCGGAACGCTTGAGATCGAGGGGCAGGTGATGAACGATGTGCCCCCGGCGCAGCGCGGCATTGCGATGGTGTTCCAAAGCTATGCGCTTTATCCCCACATGACCGTGCGCGAGAATATGGCCTTTGCTCTCAAGATCGCAAAGATGCCTGCGGCGGATGTGGATGCCGCTGTCGAACGCGCCGCGCGTATCCTTCAGTTGGAACCATTTCTGGATCGGCTCCCCAAGGCACTTTCGGGCGGACAACGTCAGCGGGTTGCCATTGGGCGGGCCATTGTCCGCGATCCCAAGGTCTATCTGTTCGACGAACCGCTCTCGAATCTCGACGCCGCCCTGCGAGTTGCCACCCGGATCGAAATCGCGCGGCTGAAAGAGGCGATGCCTGACAGCACCATGATCTATGTGACCCATGATCAGGTCGAGGCGATGACTTTGGCCAGTCGCATCGTGGTTCTTGCCAATAAGGGAATCGCGCAGGTTGGGACTCCGCTGGAATTGTACGAGACGCCGGATAACGAATTTGTCGCGCAATTCATCGGCTCGCCTTCGATGAACCTGCTGCCCGGTATCATCACACAAACGGGCGAAACGACAGTTGTCACGCTAGAGGCCGGTGGAACGATCACGAGCGCTATCGCGACCCAGGCGGAGGACATGGGCAAACAAGTGAATGTCGGCATCCGGCCAGAAGATTTTGTTCCAGCTGACGCGAACGCGGCCTTTCAAGGGGTGGTGGACTTCACCGAGGCACTAGGCGAAGTCACACTGCTGTACTTTGAAAACCGCACCGGGGCTGAATCTGTGATTGCCAAGTTGCAAGGTATCCAACGCAATATGCGGGGACAAACTGTTGGTGTCTCAGCCCGTCCTGAAAAGGTGCATTTGTTTCACGACGGAAAATCTATGCGCAGCAGGTCCTGACTTTTCTGCGAATTGGTGAAGTCCAATTTAATCATCAGCGTTGATCATTTCGATTGTACCTGTCGGCCACGCCGCCAGGTATTCCAACGTGCCTTAATCGGATAATGGAACGTGTTTTTTAGCTTGTAAACGCACCGGTTGGTTAAGTGTTCCGACCCGTCGACCAGCGGTGTTACGCGGTCGCAAAGGCGCCAAGTCAATTCAAACTGGACTTATGGAAACTGCCAACTGTCACTTTTGGACTGACAGCTGGATCGCAAAGGTCTAACCTGTATCCACAAAAACAAAAAAACGGATTTACAACGGGAGATCTAACAATGACTAAACTAACAAACCTGTCCAGGCGGACGGTGCTGAAAAGCGCAGGTGCCGCGGCTCTGGCGGCCCCTCTTTACAGCAAAAGCGCACTGGCCTCTTCAGGTGAGATCAACATTCTGATGTGGTCGGATTATCTGCCACCCAGTTTCCTGCAAGAGTTTGAAACTCTGACCGGAATCAAGGTTAACTATACCGGCATCGGGTCGAACGAAGAGATCATCAACAAGATGAAGGCGACCAAGGGCCAAGGCTTTGACATCGTCTCGCCCACCAACAACCGGTCCTTGCAGTGGGAACCGCTTGAGTTGCTGCAGCCCTTCGACATGAACAAGGTGCCGATTGATCTGGTGAACCCGGCGATGGCCGCTATTGGCACAGATGCGTGGAACTTTGGCGATGCGGGCGTGCACTGGCTGCCGCATATCTGGGGCACCGAGGGCATTGCCTATCGCACCGATCTATGGCTGCCCGAAGGCGATGCGCCGTCTTATGGCGATGTTTGGTCCGAGGAGAATGCGGGCAAAACCATGGGCCGCGCGCATTCGATGATGCTGGGCGCAGGTCTTTACATGGAACGTTCGGGTGAGATGGAGCCGGGCTCGGTCTGGGCCGCTTATGGTGACGAGGACACCATGCGCAAGGTTTGGGGTCAGATCACCGACTGGTGCATCGAACGCAAGAACCGGATCAAACTGATCTGGAACGACGCGGATACTCAGAAAAACGGCCTGCTGAACGAAGGTGTTGTTGTCGGCCAGACCTGGGATGGTCCGCCGCTGGCGCTGAAATCGGCGGGCGAGCCGGTGCACTACCAAGCTCCTGTCGAAGGTGCGATGGCCTGGGTTGACGGTATGTCGATTCCGACCGGCGCGGCAAATATCGACCAGATCTACGCCTTCATCGACTTCGCTTATCAGGCGAAGCCGGCTGGTGTGGCGATTGACAGTCACGGCTATAACTCACCGGTTCTGGGTGCCGATCAGTATTCGGGCGACACCTACAAGAAGAACTTTGCCGAAGCCTATCCGGGCGACTCGTTGGCCAACCTCAACCCATGGCCGGCCGAAGCACCGTGGTACGCTGAAACCCGGACCGAATTCGTCAACAAGTTCAAGAGCGCCTGATCGCTTTGAAACGTTACCCCCCCGCGACATTGCGGGGGGTCTTTAATCCGCACGGTTTAGCGTGACGGAGCACAACTTTCTGCGGCTAACACCCGCATCCATCGGAGATAGCAAACATGAGTGCTGGGGTCGGTGTAGATCTTGAGAACCTGTGGATTCGTTTCGGCGATTTCGTCGCGGTGCGGGACGCGAATGTGAACATAAACGGGGGCGATTTCTTTTCGTTCCTTGGCCCCTCGGGCTGTGGCAAGACCACGATCCTGCGCGCGGTGTCGGGCTTTCTGGACCCCAGCGAGGGCAAGGTTCTGATCGGCGGCAACGACATGCGCGGGATCGGGCCCAACAAACGCCCGACAGCTCTGATCTTCCAGAACCTCGCGCTGTTTCCACTGATGAAAGTGTGGGAGAACATCACCTTTTCCATGGAGATCAAGGGCGCCAGCGTCAAGGAACGCCGCAAGCGCGCCGATGAGCTTTTGGACATGATCGCGCTGCCGGGGCAGGGCGACAAACTGCCCAGCGAGCTGTCGGGTGGTCAGCGCCAGCGGGTCGCCATTGCGCGTGCGCTCTGCGCCGAACCCGATGTGCTGTTGTTGGATGAACCACTGTCGGCACTGGACCTGAAGCTGCGCCAGCATATGCGCACCGAGTTGCGCGAGATTCAGCAGCGCGTGGGCATCACCTTCATCTACATCACCCACGACCAGGGCGAGGCGTTGACCATGTCCGACAACATCGCCGTGATGCGTGCGGGCGTGATCGACCAGATTGCCGATGGCAAGACCATCTACAATGATCCCAACACAGCCTTCGCGGCCTCATTCGTTGGGGAAAACAATGTGTTCCGGGGCAAGATCAAGCAGGTCATGGGCAATGAGGCGATGATCGCGACCAATCGCTCTGGTGATCTAGTGGCGCGAATTTCCACCGCCAACCAAGGCAAGTTGAAAGAGGGGGATGACGCCATGATGTTCATCCGCCCCGAGGCGTTTGCCATCGCCCCCGATGGGGCGACGGGCGACCATTTCGTCACCGCCCGCGTCAACCACGAGGAATTCGAGGGGAACGTCTTCAACATCTTCACTGAGGGTGAGGGCGGGAAGGAGATCAAGGTCTCGATCCCGAACCATGGTCAATCCTTCCAGGATCACACCGGACAGAACATCACGCTGGAATATGAGGCGCAGAATGCGGTTCTGGTTCCGGCGGGTGAACTGGCCGCGGAATAGGGGGAACTAAAATGCCCCGCTTCCTGAAAGAGTTCTTTAACCGCAACGGCACCGGTATGGGGCTAGCGATTCTGGGTCTGGTGATCTTCTGGACCATCGGCCTGATCATCCTGCCGCAGCTGTCGATGCTGGATTTCTCATTCCGGCCTAACCTGCCTCCGCCTGAGATTGGCGGGCCCAAGGATGTCTACACGCTGGAGAATTACAAATATTTGATCTACGGCCCCGAGGGCGGCAGTCAGGATTACAACGCGGTCGATCTGCGCGTGTTCTTCCGTACTCTGGTTGCGGCGGTCTGTGTGACGATCTTCAACCTGATCCTCTGCTACCCAATCGCATACTATCTGGGCCAGTCCAAGGGCAGCCATATTCGCATCTTTGCGATCATGTTGATCATCCCTTACTGGATCAACGAAATCCTGCGCGCCTTTGCCTTGCGCATCATCTTTGGTGAGACAGGCGTGCTGAATACCCTGTTCGTCGGCCTTGGCGTCTTTGACACGCCGTTCGACTTCATCCGCAACGACATCGCGCTCTATGCAGGGCTTGGCTACGCCTACATCCTGCTGATGATTTTCCCAATGTATAACGTGATCGAAAGCCTCGACGGCAACCAGATCGAGGCCGCACGGGATCTGGGTGCCCCTTGGTGGCGGATTCACTGGCGGGTCGTCATCCCCTATGCCAAGCCGGGGATCAGTTCGGGCTGTACGATGGTTTTCATGCTGTCGGCAGGAGCGCTGGCTGCGCCGCAAATTCTGGGTGGGCCGTCCAGCTTGTGGTTCACGCAGCTGATCTATCAGCAATTCAACGACAACAATGACTGGCCGCAGGGGGCCGCTTACGCGATCGTGCTGCTGGTGACCTGTATCCTGTTTGTGTTGGCCGTAATGCGTCTGTTCAAGGTGAATATGGGGGATATCGGCAAATGAACCTGTCCTTCCTTCGTGTAAGTATCTGGGTCTATCTGGCAATCTTCTTCCTGTATCTGTTGGGCCCGCTGGTGATCATGTCGGTCACGGCCTTCAACTCGTCTGCCTTCCCACGGATGACTCCGTGGGAATGCCTAACCTTCCAGTGGTTCGGAGAGCTGTTTCAGGATCAGCGTATCCTGAACGGCATCAAGAACTCGCTGATCATCGGGGCCGGTACGGTGGTTCTGTCGGTGGCGATGGGGCTGGCGGGGGCGCTGATGCTGACCCAGATATGGCCCAAGCTGCGCGCAACCTATTACACAATTATCATCGCGCCTATCCTGATCCCCGGGGTTGTTCTGGGGATTTCAACCCTGGTGTTCTGGGACCGGATCAACCGGATGCTGGGGCTGGGCGCGGATAGTGTCCTGTCGAACGGCATTTTCCTGACGGTGATTGGCCAGTCCACCTTTATCGCCAGCTATTGCATGTTGGTTCTGGTGGCGCGGCTGCAGCGGTATGACGTGGCCTTGACCGAGGCCGCACTGGACCTTGGCGCGACCCATGCGCAGGCGTTCCGCAAAATCCTGCTGCCGTTTATGCGGCCCGCGATTGCAAGCGCCGCAGTGCTGGCGTTCCTCGCGTCGTTCGAAAACTACAACACGACCACCTTCACCTTTGGCGAATACCCGACACTGACCATCGAACTGGCACAGAAAGTACGCTATGGCATCACGCCGTCGATCTCGGCCCTGGCCTTTATCATCGTGGCGCTGACGGTGTTTTTTGCCCTGCTGAACGAGGCGAAGTTGAAGCGACAGGAACTGGTCGCCGCCGCGCGCAAGAATGCCACGGTCGAAGAACTGGCGGGCAAGATCAAACTGCCCAGTTTCTTTGCAGGCAATGTCGCCGCCATGCTTGTGGTTATCTTCGCGGCCGCTACGATCACAGTTGTGGGCACGGCAACCGCCTACAGCCCGGACCAATGCATCGCCAACGTGAAAGAGCAAAAGCAGCTTGAAGCCGACCAGCGTATCCAAGAGCTGCGCAAGCAGCGCGAAGAACGCCGCAAACAGCGCGAAGCTGACGAGGCAGAACAAGGCGAGACGCAATCCGCACCGAAACCGTCGAACAATAGCGGGTTTGGCAATGTCTTCGCGCCAAATGCTTTGAGTGGTGACGAAGATGAATCCAACGCCGAGCCGCAACCTTCGACCAATGGCGGGTTCGGCGGAGCGTTTGACCCCAACAGTCTGAAAACGGACGAATAGCGCAATCTGCGCCCGCCGGGATTACCCCTCGGCGGGCGCGCCTTTTTCCAGAACAAGCGCATCACAGGCATCAATCACATTCCCGTTCCACGTGACCGGCGCGGCGTTGTAGTTAATCAGGAATGTATGTTCGCCTGTCTCACGACGTCTGAGACCGCTCAACATGGGATACACACTCAACCCCGTATGCTGAGCGGCCATCCGAACGACACGATCCCAAAGAGTGTCGTTCGGGAAATTGGCCAGATACCACATAGATCCGGTGCCCGTCAGCGCTGGCGTTCCGTCTGCATGGGTCAACAGTGCTGTGGCGGTCCCAGACAAACGCTCGACCCAGTGACAGGCCGCTCCTCCGCCCGAGACATCGCGTTTGTACGTGGGCGGCAGGGTTTCGATCAGGTCAACATGGCTGTCCAGGCCGACCAGACCGGGTCGACCGGTTTGAGGAATCTGAAAATCGCGGGTAATCGCCCCGCTACGCGGTCCCAGAATGGCCAGATCACAGCCGTTTGAAATACTCCGCTCCAAGTCCTTATCGATCGTGGCCAGACCAGGTGCCAGTATGATTTTGTAGCCATCCGCCGGAATGCTGTCGGGCGACAGGAAGTCCACCGACAAGCCCGCCCGTCGCAACGCGCGGTAGGTCGAGAAGACCAGCCGGAAATAATCAAACCCTGCCCCCTGAGGTTGGGTCGCCCACGCCCAGTCTGAGGCGTAGTCGAACAGAATGGCTACATCCGCCTTGCGCTGTGTAACAGAACCGATTTGGGCAAGGGTATCCGCTGTTTCTCGCGCCTCGGCCAAGGCTGGGGCAGGGCGATTGTCTGGTGTCAGTAATCCTGCATGCATCTGCTCTTGCGCGAAGGGAGCTTGTCGCCAGCGGAAATAGCTGACCACCTCGGCCCCGTGGGCGACAGCCTCAAGCGACCAGAGCCGGACCATACCCGGCAACGGTGCCGGGTTGTAGGGCGCCCAATTCACCGGGCCAGGCTGCTGCTCCATCACCCACCAGCGGCCCCGCCCCACGGCGCGGTATAGGTCGTGGTGGAACGCCTGCATGTCGGGATCACCCTGTTGCAAAAAGGCGGCTTTATGCGCCTCGTCCACCTCAAGCCGGTCAGACAAGAAGCCAATCGGATAGCTGTCCCACGTGGCGATATCCAGGTCATCGCCCACCTTGAAATGGTCGAATTCCAATACCCGGCCCATGTAGTTGTGCAGCAGCGGCGCGTCGGTCAGCTTGCGCAGCACATCCACTTGCGCCTTGTTGAACACCACCACCTGATCCGAGCTGAACCGGCGGAAAGCCAGAACATGGGCGGGGTTGGGTTCAGTCACAGTCAGGTTGGGCAGGTCAATCTGGTCGAAACCATCATATTCCATCGACCAGAACACATTCCCCCAAGCCGTATTCAATGCATCAATCGAGCCGTATTGATCCTCAAGCCAATTCTGAAACGCGGCAAGGGCGACTGGGCTATAGCTGATGGTGGTATCGTGGCAGCCATATTCATTGTCGATCTGCCACGCGGCGATGTGGGGATTCCGGCCATATCGCTCACCCATGATCTGCGTGATCCGAGCGCATTCCTCAATATAACCCTGATGGCTAAAGCAGTAATGCCGCCGCGATCCGAATTTGCGTGGGTTCCCGTCCGCGTCAACTGCCAGCATGTCCGGGTATTTCTCAAGCATCCAGCGCGGTGGCGTGGCGGTTGGTGTCCCCAGAACCACTTTCAAACCCGCCGCGCCCAAAGTGTCGATGGCCCGGTCAAGCCAGTCGAATTGCAGATCACCCGGAGTTGGTTCCATCCGGCTCCAAGCGAATTCGCCGATGCGCACCCAGGACAGGCCGTTTTCGACCATGCGTGCGGCATCTTCGGCCCATATCACTTCTGGCCAATGTTCAGGATAATAGCAGACGCCAAGTTCCGGTTTCATAGGATAACTCTGTATTCTGGCTGACCTTTTCCCGCGCTGTGTGCCGCAAAGGTCATGCCGTTTGAAGGCTGTTTTGCAAGGATATCCGCATCCAGCCCCTGCCGGGCCGAAGTACAGAACAAGGTTGTCAGATCAGCCCCGCCAAAGCAGGGACATGAGGTATGTGCCGCATCGAATTCCACCGACTGCAGGAACTGACCGTCCGGCGCATGGGCTGCAACGCGATTTGCACCCCATTGGGCAATCCAAATGTTGCCTTGGGCATCTACCACTGCACCATCTGGGTTCAGATCATCTGCGCGTAAATCAAGAAAAACGGAGCTGTCGCCCTCGGGCCAGCCATCCGACGGGTTCAGCGTCCAGCGCATCACCTGCTTGGTCGCCGTATCGGTGAAATAGGCGCAGGATCGGTCGGGCGCGAAACAGATCGCGTTCGAGATCGTGACGTCAGGCACCAAACGGCGCAGTTCCCCGCGCCAAAACCGATAAATCGCGCCTGCTCTACGCTCAGCATTTTTCCCCATCGTTCCGATCCAGAACCCGCCCCACGGATCAGCCCGGCCATCATTCGAGCGTGTGACAGAGTTTTCTGCCTCAAGCGCAGTGATCAGCGCCTTTTTGCGGCTTTCAAGATTGAAGTGCCACAACCCGGTTTCGGACGCGATCAGCAGCGTCTCAGTGTCGACCCACCCGGCGGCCGAGACATGTTCGTCGAACTGCCATTCAACGGGCGCGCTATCGACCTGCGTCATCAAACGTTTGCCAAGAATGTCGAACCAGAAAAGCTGCTTCCGTTGGGGATGCCACAGCGGCCCCTCGCCCAATGCGCAAGGGCGGTCGTCAAAGACGGTGCTCATCCGGCGGCCTCGTTGTAGGCCGCGACGATTCCGCGTGCACGTTCCGAGATCTCGGCTACTGAAAAGCCGGGCTTGAAAAGGGCCGATCCAATGCCGAAACCGTCCGCCCCCGCATTGATCCACACATCGAAATTATCGGGCCCAGCACCACCAACGGCGTAGACCTTTGCCCCTTCTGGCAATACTGGGCGCATAGCGGCCAATCCGGTCGGTCCCGCCATCACACCGGGAAACAACTTGAGCCCCGTTGCGCCTGCCTTGAGGGCGGCAAACGCCTCGGTCGGGGTGTAGACGCCGGGCCAGCTTTGCATGTTCAACGCGACCGTTCGCTGGATGACATCCGTGTCGCAATTGGGCGAAACGATCAGCTTGCCGCCAACCTCGGCCACGGCATCCACCTGATCCGCGGTTAACACCGTGCCCGCGCCAATCAACGCCGTATCACCAAATTTTTCGGCCAGTATGCCGATGCTTTTCAGCGGCTCGGGCGAGTTCAGCGGCACTTCGATCTGGTCGATACCGGCATCAACCAGAGCCTGGCCAACATCGGCCGCTTCGGTCGGGTGAAGACCTCTGAGGATTGCGAAAATGGGACGGCTCATGCGGTCTGCCTCGTCAGGTTTCGGGCCTGATGCAGACCCGCCAGAGTGGTGTTCCTACTATCGGCGATTTCAAAAAAAGCGCCTTGCTGTTTCAGGGCGTGACCATAGACATCCGACAGCCCCTCAGCCCCGATGATCGCGATCTGCTGACCCAGCCAATAGGGTCGCGTGGCAGCCAGTTCTGCCCCGATTAGAAATCCTGACAGACGGGCGCGGGCAACAGAAGCATCCTGCCCATTCAGCAAATCAGCTGCGCGCAATCCAAACAGGCGCGCCGCCATCTGTTCAGGTTTGGACAAAGCATCTGCCGCGGCTTCGGCAAAAGCCGCATCGTCCCATCCTTCTCCGACCGAGTGACGCAGCACCGAATGCCCGCTGAGCAGGCTGAACATCTCACCGGTCATGAAGGTGCGAAAGCTGACCACTTCGCCCGCGCTGACTTGCACCCACTTAGTATGGGTCCCCGGCAAGCAGATCACGCCGTCCCAATTCTTGTATCCTGCCAGATAGCCTGCGATCTGAGTTTCCTCACCCCGCATGACGTCTGGCGGGTTGGCCTGTTTCAAACCGGGCACCACAAAAGCGCGGAAGCGCGGGTCCGTGCCCGGCACCCTGATCGGAGCGCGTGGCACTGGCGCTGAAGGCACGGCAGAGTAGGGGGCCTCGACCCAGCCCTGACGCGCGCCTACCATACCACAGGCGACGACATCGACCGGCTCGGCGCCAAGCCAATCCTCGATCAATTCCAGCAATGCATCCTGAAACGCGCCCCGGGTCAGACTTCCCATACCCTTGTCCGAGTCCGCCTGATCCAGAACATGGCTGCCCTGCATTGCCCAAACTCGTAAATGGGATGTTCCCCAATCTGCTGCGATCCATTCGATACTCATGGTCTCATCCCGTCACCACGACACCGCCATCGACCGCCATGCACTGACCAGTCATCGCTCGGCTGGCCTGCGAGGCCAGAAAAAGCGTAGGCGCAATCATGTCTTCTGGGGTCAGATGTTCTTTCAGGCATTGCCGGTCCAGATGCGAGGCCAGATCTTCGGGCGTGGCCCACATGTCCAGTTGTTTCTGCGTCAGCACCCAGCCGGGGGCCAGCGCGTTGACACGGATATTCCTGGGGCCAAGTTCACGTGCTAATGAGCGGGTCATGCCGGTTATCCCTGCATTCGAAGTGGTGTAGACCGGATAGCCGGCATTGCCCATCATGTAACTGATCGAACTGAAATTGATGATCGCGCCGCCTTCAGTCATCTGACGTGCGGCTTCCTGTGAGGCAAAGAAATACGCCTTGAGGTTCACCTCGATCATCCAATCCCAGAATTCGGGCGTTGTTTCTTCGAGTGAGTGGCGCTTGTCATTGGCTGCGTTGTTGACCAACACGTTGAGCGGTCCGTGCGCCTCGGCAGCTTTGGTCATCGTGGCGCGTAGCAGTTCGGTATCCGTCATATCCCCTTGCAGGAACAGCGGCGCACGACCGTGTTTTTCGCGCATCTCTTCAACAAAAGCACTGGCATCAGACCGGCCGATGAACGCGACATTGGCCCCCTGCGCCATGAACCCGTCGGTTAGCGCAGCGCCAACGCCTGAGCCTCCACCGGTGATATAAACCGAGGCACCGTTTAGGTCGTGGAATGTGGCGGGTTGGCTCATCAGCGGCTCTTTCTGCTTACGGGGCGCGTAGTTTGGCCCGTTTGGAAAAATAATTTGTCGGGCCTCTCACGCGGCCCTGGCAGGCTGACACCAATCGGGCAGCCATTCGGAATGCGCGGTCAGGAGATCGGTGACCAGATTGCGAATTTGCCGCAAGTCCAGTTCCGCAGCTGTATGCGGGTCCATCATCGCGGCGTGATAGATATATTCAGGGTTTTGGTCGACAAGCGCACGCACGGTCAGCTCCTGCACATTGATCTGGCTGCGCATCAGCGCGATCAGTTGCGGAGGGATATCTGTCACGACCGAGGGCTGTACCCCGTTACTATCCACCAGACAGGGCGTTTCAACCGCCGCGCCCAAAGGCAATTGCGGGATTTGGCCGGTGTTGGGCAAGTTGCCATAAGCCACATAAGGCGTGTCGGTTACGATAGCATTCATCAGATCGGCCGCAAATTCGTGGCTGCGCGTCACTGCGATGTCGCGCCCATCCGTCAGGGTCTTTGCCTGTTCTTTCCAACTGACGATTTGTTCCTCGCAGCGGGTGGGATATTCATCCAGCGGAATCGAAAACTGCTCGATCAGGTCCTCACGACCGTCCTTGATGAACCATGGAACATACTCGGCCAGATGCTCGGAACTCTCGGTGCAAAAATAGCCAAGGTGGTCCATCACCTCGTACCGCACTTTGTTGGGACAGCGGGGCATCAACAAAGGCGGCTTCGGGAACCGCCCACCGGCATAGCCCTGACGCAGCGCGGGATAAAGATCGTGTCCTTCATGCTCCAACCGCAGGAAAAAGGCGACGTGGTTTACGCCCGCTACTTTGTAGCGAATATCGCTTTTTGGAAGGTCCAGATCATGGGCCAGTTCTTCGACGGTGTTCTGGACCGAGTGACACAGCCCGACATGTTTGAGCGTCGGGAAACGTTCGGCCAGAGCCCAGGTGTTGATCGCCATGGGGTTGACGTATTGCAACATCGTTGCATTTGGACAAAGCTGCAGCATTTCATGCGCGATATCCCAAAGAACCGGAACCGTGCGCAGGCCCCGCATGATGCCGCCGACGCCCAATGTATCGGCGATGGTCTGGCGCAGCCCGTATTGCTTGGGAATATCGAAATCCGTGACCGTGCAGGGTTTGTAGCCCCCCACCTGAAACGCTGTTACCACGAAATCCGCCCCCTCAAGCACCGCGCGGCGGTCTGAATGGGTCGTGACGGTTGCGCCGGTCCCGACCGAGCGGATCATGGCGCGGGCAACGGTTTCACTTTCTGCCAAGCGGTTCGCGTCGATATCCATCAACGCAAAATGGCTGTCTGCAAGTGCAGGGGTCAGCAGGGCATCGCCGACGATATTCTGCATGAAGATCGTGGAGCCCGCTCCGACGAAGGCAATCTTTGTCATTTTGCAAACCTTTGGTTTGACGTTATTTTACGGCACCGAGGGTCAGACCCGCGATGAAGTGTTTCTGCATCAGGAAGAACATCGCCACGGGCGGTAGCGCCGCGACGATGGAACCAGCGCTCATCAGTTGATAAGCGGCGCGGAATTGGGCGTTAAAGCTGGTGATCCCGGCGGTAACAGGCTGGCTTTCAGCCCCTTGGGTCAACACCACCGCCCAGAAATAGTCGTTCCAGATGAAGGTAAAGATCAGCACGCTCAACGCAGCGATGGCCGGCTTCATCAGCGGCAGAACGACGTACCAAAAGATACGCACCTCGCTAATACCTTCTACCCGCGCGGCCTCGATCAGCTCAAACGGAAGCGCCCGGATGAAGTTGCGCATGAAGAGGGTGCAGAACCCAGTCTGGAAGGCAATGTGAAACAACACCAGCCCGGTTTTGGTGTTGTAGAGGCCCAATTCCAGCGTGAGATCGCGCACCGGCACCATCAGGATTTGGAAAGGCACGAAGTTGCCGGCCACGAAGAGGAAGAAAATCCACAGGTTCGACCTGAACTTGTAGATACCAAGGGCAAATCCAGTCATGCAGCTGAGCGCAACGGCACCAATCACAGTAGGAATGGTGATTAGGAACGAGTTCAACAGATATCGCGGCATGTCCGAGTTGAAGAACACCTGCCCATAGTTGAATGCTCCTTCAAAACTGGACGGCATACCCCAGTAGTTGGCGTTGGTGAAATCCGCCGCGGGTTTGACCGAGAACAGCGCCACCGCCAGCAATGGTCCCAACCACAGCAGCAGGGCAACGGGTAGCATGGCCTGATAGGTGATCTGCGCCGCGCGGGGCTGTTTTTCTATAGGTTTGGGAAACATCTCAGTGTCCCCTTTCTTCGCGGTACATCGACCACAGGAAGTAGGCGATGAAGCACAGCATGATGAGGAACAGAATGACCGCAATGGCGGCACCGTAGCCCATGCGGAATCCATACTCGGACAGGGCAACTTCGAACATGTAGTAGGCCAGCACGCGAGACGAACCGAAAGGACCGCCCTGGGTCATGATCGAAATCAAGTCAAAGCTGCGCAAGGCGCCGATGATTGTAACGACGAAAGCAATGAATGTGGCAGGGCGCAGTTGCGGCAGGATGATGTGCCACAGCATCCGCCAGCCCTTTGCGCCATCCAAGCGGCCGGCTTCAATCTGTTCCGGGTCCACGGCGTTCAAACCTGTCAGATACAGGATCATACAATAAGCGGTTTGCGGCCAGAGACCGGCAACGATGATGCCATAGGTCACGAAACGCTCGTCGCCCAGTACGTTGAGCGGGCCAAGACCGAAGAAGGCGAGGAATTCGTTCAGCAATCCAAAGGTCGGGTCGTAAAACCATGTGAAAACAAGGCCCACAACAACCTGTGAGATCACGAACGGAAAGAAAAACAGCGACTTGTAGAGGCGAATACCCCAAACGGTCTGGTTCAGGAACAGCGCGATGAAAAGTCCTGCAGGGATCGCGGCCAGATACAGTATAAGCCAGATCAGGTTATTCTTGAGTGAGATGAAAAAGGCATCCCGGTCGACCCACTCCCAATAGAGGTCCTCATAGTTGCGAAAGCCTACATATTCCGCAGCACCCAGCCCATCCCACTCATAAAGAGAGAGGTTAAAGGACTGAAAAACTGGAATGATGACGTAGACCATGAAGAACAGCAGGCCAGGGGCAAGGAACAGCCACGGGGCGATGCGCTGCTGGTTGCGGTGAAACCAGCTTTCCTGTTCAGGAGCTTCGGCGGCAATGGTCATGGGGACACTCGGATTGGATCAAAGGAGCAAGGCGGGCTTTACCCGCCTTGCGCAGGTCTTGGTACAAACCGGGCCAGAGGCCCGGTCTGAGCGGATCAGTTGTCGTAGATGCGCTGACGCGCGCGCTCCAGCTTGGCCAGGATGCGGTCGGCATTGTCAGGCTTGACCATGAATTCCTGGAAGCCTTCCATCGACACTTTGGCCATTTCTGCCGGTGCGTCGCGGTCCCAGAACTGGGCGACACCGCCGGGGCTGTTGGACGACAGCATCTCGAAGCCCTGGTTCAGGAATTTGTCGTCATCCACGGCCGATTTTGCGTTGACAGGAAGCTGGCCCAGGTTTTTGCCGTTATTAATTTCGGTCTGTTCGTCAGGCGAGACAACAAAGCGCAGGAATTCACGCGCAGCTTCCTTGTTCGAGGCGTTCGACGGGATGTGGAACGTATCCGTTGGCGCGTCCTCGGCAAGTTCGACATCGGGGTTGATCGACACAAACTGATAGAAATCCAGCTGATCATCGCTCAGACCGGCTTCGCGCAGCGGGGCCACGGCGAAGTTGCCCATCAGATAGGCTGCAGCTTCGCCATTGACCATGAAGGGCAGGGCTTCTTGCCAGCTATAGGTCTGGTGGTTGTCGATGAACGCGCCCATGTCGATCAGCTGTTTCCAATTAGCGAAGGTCTGCTTGACGCGGTCGTCTTCCCAGCTCACTTCGCCATTGGCCAACTGCTGGTGGAAGTCGAAGCCGTTGGTACGCATGTTCAGATAGTCAAACCAGCCGCCTGCGGTCCACAAGAATTTGGTGCCGATCGTATAGCAGGCGCGGCCGGAATCGACGATCTTCTGACAGTTGGCCAGCTCTTCTTCCCATGTGGTCGGCTCGGTCAGACCCAACTCATCGAAGATGTCTTTGCGATAGTAAACACCCCACTGGTAATAAGTATAGGGCACGCCCCATTGCTTTCCGTCGATGGTCATCGCGCCTTTGGTCGAAGCCAGATTGTCGCCAATCTCGGCTTCGGCCCAAAGGTCCGACACGTCTTCGAACAGGCCAGCCTCCACATAGGGCTTCATCCGGTTGGCAGCATACCAGGTGGCAACATCCGGAGTATCAGCAGTCAGAAAGTTGCGGATCTGAGTCTTGTAGGCCTCACGGTCGATCACAGTGGTCTCGATCTCCAGACCAGGGTGTTGCGCCGCAAACCGGTCGATCATCGCTTCCATCGTTGCGCGAGGCGCCGGGTTCGATGTGTCCAGGAAAATGCGCAGCTCGCCGGTCAGTTCAGCTGCTACAGGCGCTGCAAGTGCCACACTCGCCGCCAAAGCTGCCGCAGTGCGCTTGAAGATGGAATTCATGGTGTCCTCCCTTAGATTCCATTTTTTTTGGTTATTTTGGTTCCAAATAATGAAACCTTGTTTTACATATTGAAAACTACACATCGAATCGGTTAATCTTGTCAAGACCCTCGTGACGAAGACGGTGGATCAATGGGAGGATGGAAGGCGCTCGTGGCTGGCGACGGTACTATAGGAAAAGCGTGCGACGTACTGGAACAGGTGGCAGCGTTTGCTCGCCCGGTCCGATTCGCGGAACTTTTGGAAAGCAGCGATTTTCCAAAGGCGACCCTGTATCGCTTTCTTCAAAGCCTGACAAACCAGGGCATGCTGTCATATGACCCGGACCGGCAGACATACGCGCCCGGGCTGCGCCTTGTCCGTTTGGCGCACGCGGCGTGGACCCAAAGTTCGCTTGCCCCGATCGCACGACCTTTTCTGGACGCGCTCAGCCGCGAAACGGGCGAGACTGTACACCTTGCCCAACTGGATTCAGGTCAGGTTCTGTATGTCGACAAGCGCAACGCAACCCAACCGGTAGAAATGTATTCGCAAGCGGGTAAAGTTGGCCCCGCTTATTGCACAGGCGTGGGAAAGGCCATGATGGCATATCTGGACGCTGACGCGCTGGATAAAGCTCTGTCGCAGCAAAGCTTTCATCGGTTTACCGACAAGACCTTGGCGTCGGAACAACTCTTGCGGGCGGATCTCGATGTCATCCGTGCGCGGGGATACGCCGTGGATGATGAAGAACACGAACCGGGCATTATCTGCGTAGCCTGTCCCGTCCTGACCGAAGGGGGGCGGATTTTGGGTGCGATTTCGATCACCGGATCGACGGAACGAATGAGCTTTGATCAGTTGCAGGCATGGGTGCCTCGTGTACGCCGCGTGGCTGATCAAATTGGAATTGAAGCGCAAGCGTGGCGGTTTCCCGAAAGCCGTCCAAACGGATCTAAGGACAGGATGCAAGCGACATGACAGGCGTCACTCTGAACAGTGCGATCAAGCGATATGGTGAGACGCAGGTTATTCACGGAATCGATTTACAGATCGAGGATGGCGAGTTTTGCGTCTTTGTGGGTCCATCTGGGTGCGGCAAATCCACTTTGCTTCGGATGATCGCGGGGCTTGAGGAAACGACAGAGGGTGAGATCCGGATCGGGTCGCGCGATGTGACCCATTTGGACCCGGCCAAACGGGGGGTTGCAATGGTGTTCCAGACCTACGCGCTCTACCCGCATATGACAGTGGCCGAGAATATGGGTTTTGGTCTTCGTATGAACGGCGTCGCCAAGACCGAAATCGACAAGAAGGTACAAGAAGCGTCGAGCATTCTGAAACTCGATCAGTATCTGAAGCGCAAGCCCAAAGCTTTGTCCGGTGGCCAGCGGCAACGTGTTGCTATCGGTCGAGCCATCGTGCGCGGCCCCGAGGTGTTTCTGTTCGATGAGCCTCTGTCCAACTTGGATGCCGAGTTGCGCGTCGAAATGCGGGTCGAGATCGCGCGCCTGCACAATGAAATCGGCGCGACCATGATCTATGTGACCCATGATCAGGTCGAAGCGATGACCATGGCGGACAAGATCGTGGTTCTGCGCGATGGCCGGATCGAACAAGTGGGCGCGCCGATGGACCTCTATCGCGACCCGGACAACCGGTTCGTCGCGGGCTTCATCGGTTCGCCTGCGATGAACTTTTTGGAGTGCGACGTGACAGATGGCCATGTGACGCATCCCGCGTTCAGCCAGCCAGTGCCGGTGACGTCTTCGGTTCCTGCTAACGCAACGAAAGTGACGCTGGGCGTTCGCCCCGAACACCTTCAGGTGGACCGTTCTGGCGACAGTTGCACCGTGGACCTGACCGAAGCTTTGGGGGGTGTCAGTTACTCGCATCTGCTGACCGCGAATGGCGACAAGCTGATCGTGGAAGAGCGGGACGATGAACGCAGCAAGCAAGGCGCACGTATTGGCGTCACCTTCTCGCCCAACCGTGCAATGATGTTCGACGCCGAAACGGGTGAACGGTTGCGGTAAACGCAAACCAGTCCATCGCAGAAGGGCGCCGGTCACGAGACACGGCGCCTTTTGTAGCGCAATTTTGTTGTGGATTTTGTATCCAATATCCGATATCGCAATTGAAACGGCGCATCTCCTGCGCCGCAACCTCAGATTTGTCGAAGGATCGCCGTATGACGACCAATGTTTTCACTGGCACAATGCCAGCGCTCATGACCCCCTGCACAGCGGACCGTCAACCAGATTTCGACGCGTTGGTGCGCAAGGGGCGACAGATGATCGACGCAGGCATGTCTGCGGTTGTCTATTGCGGGTCGATGGGGGATTGGCCTTTGCTGACCGATGCCCAGCGTATGGAAGGGGTTGAACGTCTGGTGGCCGCGGGGCTGCCCGTTGTCGTGGGCACCGGGGCGATCAATACCAAATCCGCTGTGGCCCATGCGGCGCATGCGCAAAAGGTGGGTGCCGTTGGGTTGATGGTGATCCCACGTGTTCTGTCGCGTGGCAGCTCGCCGACCGCGCAGAAGAACCACTTCAAGGCAATCCTGACCGCAGCACCGGATGTGCCTGCGATCATCTATAACAGCCCCTACTACGGGTTCGCCACGCGGGCCGATTTGTTTTTTGCACTGCGAGCCGAGCATCCCAACCTGATCGGCTTCAAAGAGTTCGGCGGCAAAGAAGACCTGCGCTATGCAGCGGAAAATATCACCAGCCAGGACGATCAGGTCACGCTGATGGTTGGCGTTGATACCGAGGTTTATCATGGGTTCGTCAATTGCGGCGCAACCGGCTCGATTACAGGCATCGGCACCGCATTGCCGCGCGAGGCGCTGTTGCTGGCCGAACTGTCCAAGAGGGCAGCCAAAGGTGATGCCGAAGCCCGCCAGCGCGCGCAGGAACTAACCGAGGCGATTCACGTTCTGTCCAGCTTTGACGAAGGGCCGGATCTGGTGCTTTACTACAAGCATCTTCTGGTGCTGGACGGGGACGAGGAATACCGGTTGCACTTCAACGAAACGGACGAGCTGACTGACGCGCAGCGTAACTATTGCGAACAGCAATATGCCTTGTTCGGCGCGTGGTTCGCCAATTGGACGAAACAGGGCGGAGTGATCGCTGAATGCATGTGATCGACAGCCATACCGGAGGCGAGCCCACGCGGGTTATTCTGGATGGTGCACCCGATCTGGGTACTGGGTTGCTGGCCGACCGCGCTCGCAGGCTGGCTACCGATCACGAAGAATTCTACCGCTCGATCATGCTGGAGCCACGCGGTCAACCCGCCATGGTCGGGGCGTTGCTGGTTGAACCGGTCGACGCAACATGCGTAACCGGCGTAATCTATTTCGACGTTGACGCAGTGCTGGGTATGTGTGGCCACGGAACCATCGGGCTGGCGGTGACGCTGGCGCATCTGGGACGTATCGGCATCGGAGAACATCGCATCGAAACCCCCGCTGGTGTGGTGACAGTCACTTTGCACGACGCAAACACAGTGACCGTCCAGAATATCGAAAGCCGCCGGGTGCATCGCGACGTGACGCTGGACGTGCCGGGTCATGGCCAGGTGACCGGCGATGTTGCATATGGCGGAAACTGGTTCTTTATCGTAGATCCCAGCCCGATTGCCGTTGAATCTGCCAATATTCGCAAACTCACCGATATGACGGTCGCTATTCGCGAGGCCTCGATTGCGCAGGGGATAGGCGGCGAACAGGGTGAGCCGATAGACCATGTGATCTTTCAGGGCGCGTCGGATGATCCAGCCATTCACAGCCGCAATTTTGTGCTATGCCCGGACGATAACTATGACCGCTCGCCCTGCGGCACCGGCTGTTCGGCCCGGTTGGCCTGTTTGGCCGCCGATGGCGCGCTGGCCCCCGGCGATGAGATCACGCAGCAGAGCGTTATCGGCAGCACCTATCGCCTGTCTTATCAGCCCGGCCTGGATGGCGGCGTGATCCCCTCCATCACCGGGCAGGCTTATGTCATGGCGGAAACCACGCTGATCTTCCCGGAATCTGACCCGTTCAGAACAGGGATACAAGTTTGAGCGAGCAGGTCGTCATCATCGGGGCTGGGGTAATTGGCATCACGACCGCGCTGGAACTGCAGCGCCGAGGGCATTCGGTTCTGGTGCTGGACAGGGACGGGGTCGCCTCTCAAACCTCGGCGGGGAATGCAGGGGCATTTGCTTTCCCCGAGGTCGAGCCGCTGGCTACGCCCGGTATCATGCGCAAAGCGCCAAAATGGCTGCTGGACCCGCTGGGTCCTTTGTCTATCCCGCCCTCATACGCGCCGAAGATCGCACCGTGGATGTACCGCTTTTGGCGGGCAAGTCGGCCTTCGCGCTATGCGGATCTGCTGGACGCGCAGGCCCGACTGATGCAGGTCTCAAGCTCTGCGTTAGAGCGTTTGATACCGGCCGTCGAGGGCGAGACGATGATGCAGCGCGATGGACAGATGCAACTTTACGAATCCGAAGCTGAGTTCCGCATCAGTTTGCCCGCTTGGGACCAGCGGCGCGCGCATGGGATTGAATTCGAACTGCTTGAAACGCGCGAAGCGATAGCCGAGAAACAACCGGGCCTCAGCCCCCGCTTCACCCATGCAGGGTTTACGCCGAACTGGATGAATACAATCGATCCAAAGACGTGGGTCCAACATCTGGCCAAAGCATTCAGCGACCGGCAAGGGCGGATCGAGACGCGCGGCGTCCGGGCCCTGACCCCACTGGAACATGGGACACGCATCACCCTTGAGGATGGAACGTTGGATGCGGCAAAGGTCGTCGTCGCGGCGGGCGCGTGGTCGCACCATCTGGCACAAACGCTGGGCGATCACATCCCCCTTGAGACCGAGCGCGGCTACAATACGACCCTGCCGCCGGGCGCCTTCGATCTGCGGATGCATCTGACGTTTTCCGGCCACGGCTTTGTAGCCAGTCGGATCAACGGCGGCGTGCGCATCGGTGGTGCGGTCGAATTGGGAGGGCTCTCCCTGCCACCCAATTTCAAACGCGCCGAGACTCTGCTGAACAAGGCCGCGCAGTTCATGCCTGGACTGAACACGCAAGGGGGCACACAGTGGATGGGCTTTCGACCATCGCTGCCAGATAGTATCCCGGTCATCGGGCCGTCCCCCAACGCGCCCGATGTGATCTATTCGTTCGGACATGGCCATCTGGGGCTGACGCAATCCGCAGGCACCGCCGAATTGGTTGGTGCGTTGCTGGACGGGACGCAGCCGCCCATCTCGATGAACCCCTATTCCGCCACTCGGTTTTAGGGAGGTCAGATGCGCAGCGTGAAAACCATCCACATCATCTCCGCCCACGCAGAAGGCGAGGTGGGCGATGTCATCGTCGGGGGCGTTTTGCCTCCGCCCGGTGAGACCCTCTGGGATCAGCGGTCCTTCATCGCGCGGGACCAGACGCTGCGCAACTTCGTGCTCAATGAGCCGCGCGGCGGCGTGTTTCGGCATGTGAACCTTCTGGTGCCGCCCAAACACCCCGAGGCGGATGCAGCGTTTATCATCATGGAGCCCGAGGATACGCCGCCTATGTCCGGGTCGAATTCCATCTGCGTAGCGACCGTGCTGCTGGATAGCGGGATGATCCCCATGGAGGAACCCGTCACGCATCTGACGCTCGAGGCCCCCGGCGGGCTGGTCCGCGTGCGGGCCGACTGTCGCAATGGCACGGCCGAGCGCATCTATGTGCAGAACCTACACAGCTTCGCCGACCGGCTTGCGGCATCGTTGGAGGTTCCGGGGCTCGGGCACCTGACAGTGGACACCGCCTATGGCGGCGATAGTTTCGTCGTGGTCGACGCGACGCAGCTTGGCTTTGACATCGTCGAATCTGAGGCACGTGAGCTGGCGCGTGTTGGCGTTGCAATCACCAATGCTGCGAATGAACAACTCGGTTTCCGGCACCCCGAAAACCCAGACTGGACCCATATCTCGTTTTGCGCATTCTGTGGCCCGGTTGAGAAGACAGAAACCGGGCTGCGGGGCAAATCCGCCGTCGCTATTCAACCGGGCAAGATCGACCGCTCGCCCACAGGAACTGCTGTATCGGCGCGCATGGCCCTGATGGCCGCCAAGGGTGAACTGGCCGTTGGGCAGACGTTCGAGGCCGTCTCGATCATCGGCTCGCGCTTTACCGGCAAAATTCTGGACACCGCAACAGTCGGGTCGCACCCCGCCATCATCCCCGAAATCAGCGGTCGCGGCTGGATCACCGGCACTCATCAACACATGCTGGACCCCAGCGATCCCTGGCCGGGCGGCTACAAGCTGAGCGACACCTGGGGCGTCTGAAAATTGAGCGCGACAGGGTGATTGACGCGATTTTCCGCAAACCGTGTCAAAATGCGCGGTCAGATGTGATTGATCCCAAGCCAAACGTGATTTAAGGGAGGCCCTGTCAAATCAGAGTCACCGTTGGGGCACCAGGATAGCCGTGCCCCGCCTATGCCACTCGAAAGTGGCCAACTCTTGGAACGCACGCCCCGAAAGGCTTTAAAAAAGGTAAAAGAATATGGCAGATAAATCAGACTTCGACATATTGTATACCATTGTAGACGAAGCGCCCGAGCTGGCCAGCGCCTCGTTCCTGCCCATCATCCGCAAGTTCGCATCCGCCGCAGGCGTAAGCGTTGGGACCAAGGATATCTCGCTGGCCGGACGTATTCTGGCGACCTTCCCCGAGAACCTGACTGACGCGCAGCGCATCACCGATGATCTGGCCGCCCTGGGTGAACTGGTGAAGACACCCGAAGCGAATGTGATCAAGCTGCCCAACATCTCGGCCTCGGTCCCGCAATTGGTGGCCGCCGTCGACGAGCTGCAATCGCAGGGTTACAACATTCCGAACTATCCCGAAGAACCCTCGAGTGACGAAGAAAAGGCTATTCGCGCGCGCTATGACGCCATCAAGGGCTCGGCCGTGAACCCGGTTCTGCGCGAAGGCAACAGCGACCGTCGCGCGGCAAAGGCCGTGAAGAACTACGCCCAGAAGAACCCGCATTCGATGGGCGAATGGGTCTCGGACAGCAAAACCAAAGTGTCGTCCATGCCCGGCAACGATTTCTACGCAAATGAGAAATCGGCCACCATCTCCACAGACCAAGCAGGCGACGCAAGGATTGAATTCGTCGGCAAAGATGGCAGCACCACCGTTTTGAAAGACGGCTGGCCGTTGGCGGAAGGCACCGTGGCCGACGCGACATTCATGTCGGTCAAAGCTCTGTCCGCGTTTCTGGCCGAGGCCATCGAGGACACCAAAGCAGACGGCACGATGTTCTCGCTGCACATGAAAGCCACCATGATGAAGGTCTCGGACCCAATCATTTTTGGCTATGCGGTAAAGACGTGGCTGGCCCCGGTGTTTGACAAATTCGGCGCGGAACTGGATGCGCTGGGTGTGAACCCGAACTCGGGCCTTGGCGACCTGTTGGAGCGTGTCCAGGCCAATGCCGATATCATGGCCGCCATCGACGCGATAAAGGGCGACCGCCCGTCCATGTATATGGTCGACAGCGATAAAGGCATCACCAACCTGCACGTGCCCTCGGACGTGATCATCGACGCCTCGATGCCCGCCGTGATCCGCGCGGGTGGCAAAGGCTGGGATGAGGCAGGCGCCAAGGGTGACACCAACTGCGTGATCCCCGACCGTTGCTATGCGTCCGTCTATGACGAAGCGATTAACTTCTTCAAAGACAATGGCGCGCTGAACCCGGCCACCGCCGGCGCGGTCGCCAATGTGGGCCTGATGGCGCAGAAGGCCGAAGAATACGGCAGCCACCCGACGACGTTCCAGGCACCCGCCGACGGCACCATTCGCATCGTTCTGGCCAATGGTGACGTGCTACATTCGCACGACGTCGAAAAGGGTGACATCTGGCGGTCCTGCACCGTCAAGAAAGCCCCGATCGAGAACTGGATTCAGCTGGCTATGGACCGTCAGCGCCTGACCGGGTCCGAGGCGATCTTCTGGCTGGACGCAAACCGCGCACATGACGCTGAGTTGATCAAATACGTCAAACCGGCGCTTGAGGCCGCAGGCGTGGCTGACAAGTTCATGATCTTGGCACCGCGCGAAGCGACCCGCCAGTCGCTGGAGACTATTACAGCGGGCAACGACTCGATTGCAATCACCGGCAACGTGCTGCGCGATTATCTGACCGACCTGTTCCCGATCCTCGAACTGGGCACCTCGGCCAAGATGCTGTCCATCGTCAAGCTGATGAATGGCGGTGGCCTGTTCGAAACCGGCGCGGGTGGTTCCGCCCCGAAGCACGTGCAGCAGCTGGTCGAGGAAAGCCATCTGCGATGGGATTCGATGGGTGAATTCTGCGCGTTGGGCGAGTCGCTGAACTTCCTGGCCGACAGCAAAGGTAATGCCAAGGCGGGCGTTCTGGGCGCGGCAGCCGAAGCCGCGACGCAGGGCATTCTGGACAACAACCGCTCGCCCAGCCGCAAGGTCGGCCAGCCCGATAACCGCGACAGCCACTACTGGTTTGCGCGCTACTGGGCCGAGGCTTTGGCGGCGCAATCGGACGATGCCGACCTGGCCGCCGAGTTCGCGCCTTTGGCCAAAGCGCTGGCCGATAACGAAGAAGCGATCCTGTCCGAGCTGGCCTCGGCGCAGGGTGGGGCGGCTGATCTGGGCGGCTATTACCACACCGATCCGGCCAAGACCGCCAAGATTATGCGCCCCAGCGCCACGCTGAATGCGTTGATAGACGCATAAAACACCGCGAACGCGCACATTATCAAAAATAGAAAAAGGGCCGACCCCCAAAGTCGGCCCTTTATTAGAGTGAGTAGGAAAGAACTGCGCCTTTCCGATCGAGGTTCTTGGTCTGCAACGCCTGCTATGCGGCGGCGTCGCAAAAAAGGGGCCGATCGTGTGACCAGCCCCAATCTATTAGTTCGATGCTGCGTTCAGCTTTTCATTCTGCTCGCGCAGCGTGTCCGAAATGATCGCATACCATTCGCCACTTTCGCGCATCTCGTTCAGGCCCTTGTTCATCATGGCGATGTATTCGCGTGCGAACGGGTTGGTGCGGTGCGCCAGGAAACTCATTGACGACAGGGTCGAAACATAGGGGTTTTCCACGATGTCAGCCGACGTAAGGCCCATGTCTTTCTTCGTGGCCGCAAACAATTCAACTTCGAACGCTGCGACATCGGCGGTACCAGTCAGAACCGCATCCAAGCATTCGCGGGCCGAGTTGGGTTGAACCACGGTGGTGTTGCTGCGGTTCAGGCCAACCTCTTCCAGAACGACCATGCTCCAACCGGCCATCCGGCAGATGGTTGCGCCTTCGAAATCCGAGAAGGAGGTTGCGTCGACATATTCGCTCTCGGGCAGGGTGAAAAAGCCGCCTACGACGTCATAGACCGGAACCGAAGCCACAAATTGCGAGCAGCGTGCTTCGGTTTCTTCGGACCATTCATAGGTGCGGTTGGTGCAATCCGGAACTGTCCAGGCGATCGAGATATCGAACGCGCCAAGCGGCAGCAGCGTAT
Organism: Ruegeria sp. CDSA089; assembly: GCF_059612205.1. Lineage (NCBI taxonomy): Bacteria > Pseudomonadati > Pseudomonadota > Alphaproteobacteria > Rhodobacterales > Roseobacteraceae > Ruegeria > Ruegeria sp. CDSA089. The sequence goes on from NZ_JBXWQD010000005.1 coordinate 345,344, forward strand.
CCAGGTGCGATGCCCAATCATCCACAAAGCTGACCGAATATTCACGCTGGTTTCCTGCACGCTGGAGGCTGGTGGTCGCCAGACGGGTCATGATACCGCCGCCGCCCAGACCTTCGCTGGTGAAAGGTTCCCAGCCATTGCCGGCAACCATCTTGATCGGCGGAGCGTAGACATTCGAACGTTTGACACTGGCGGCGCGCTGCTCTTCGGCGGCGATGATGTCCTGCGCGCTCTGGCCGTTCGGCAGGCTGCCATCGTCACAGGGCAAGGCCAGAACCAGACCGGGCTCCAGCGCGTTGGGGTTGGTGATGTCATTGCGGTTCGCGTTGAAGATCGGCTGATAGTTTGAGGTGCCATAGGCCGCGATGGCAATGGTTGCCATCGTGTCGCCATCCTGCACGGTGTAGTTGGTACACGCTTCCTGAGCCGCCGCCGCGCCAGCGCTGAGGGCAGTTACAGCCGTGGCCGACAATGCCACCTTCTTCAGATTGAAATTAAACATGTCTCGTCCTCCAGACTTTTGTTGTTTTCAGGCCAGTTGGGGCCTTATCCATTTTCCATTTGATAGCGCAGAGCGGTTGAGACGATGTCCCGCCACTCTCCGGATTGCTGCATGATCGACAGACCCTGGTTGAGCGTCTCAAGGATCGCTTCCCCATCCGGATTATCTCTGTGGGTCATGATGTTAAGCGACTTGATCGCCGCAAGGTTGGGGTTTTCTACAATGCGATGTTCATAGCCAAGGCGCGCAATTGCTTCGACCGCCAGATGCGCTTCGACCGCGACGATATCGGCCGTACCGTCCATCAAGGCGTGGAAGCAGTCGTCAGGCGACACCGGGCGCAGCATCGAAATCGCTGGCTCATACAGACCCACCGCATCCATATGCGACAGTGACCAGCCTTCGGGGCGGCAGATCGTGGTACCCGCGAAATCGGCATAGGTCAGGGTCTGCTCATAGCCCGAGCCTTCACGGGCAAAGAAGGTATCCACAACCTCGTAGAACGGGTTCGAGAAGTTGTAGGTCTCGCACCGGTTCCGGTCAGTTTCAGACAGGGCGGCGGGTTCTTCGCAATTCGGGCGCGACCAAGGGAAGGTTGCGTCAAAGGCCAGCGTCGGCATCAACAGGTCCAGATGCGAGGACCAGTCATTCACGAACTGGATCTTGTACCCTTGCTCGGGCGCGGCGCGCAGCATCGCGGTCTCAACCAGATTGGTGTAAAGGCCACGGTGGGGCAGGGCCTCATCGGTGAAAGGCGCATAATTGCCGCCTGTGATCAACAGCAGCTGACGATCCTGAAACTCGGGACGGCCACTTGTATCGGCGTCGCGGATCAGCGCAGCGGCTTCGGCGCGGGCAGCTTCGATTTCTGTCTTGGCGGCAGCTTTGGCCTCAAGCACCGCGTCTTCGCTGGCCTGTTTGGCCTCGGCCTCAGCGGCGGCCACGCGGGCTTCGGCCTCAGCTATGGCTTTTGCGGCACGTTCCTCAGCGGCTTTGACCAGTTCAGACGCCATCTCGGCGGCCATGGCTTCGGCCTCGGTCGCAGGTGGTTCCGGCGCGCGGCCCACGTCTTCCAGACAGGGCATTGTCAGAACGTCGCCCACGCGAATGATGTTGGGATTGTTCCCGATCACATCGCGGTTGGCGTCAAAGATGATGCTGAAGTCTTCGGTCGAATAGACCTGAATGGCCAGCTCGCGCAGGCTGTCGCCGCGCTTGATTTCGTAGGTCGAGCACGCCTCTTGCGCCGAGGCGACACCTGTTGCCGCCGCAAGAGCCAGGCTGGAGATGATCAGTTGAGGTCTCATGTGTCCTGTCGCTTTGCCTTCATTCGTTTCTTGTCAATTTCACGACCGCAATGGACGCGTTGTCCTGATCGGGGTCGCCTTTATCCCGAAGCGCCTGCCAAAGCGCGTCGGCTATATCCTGTGCCAAGTCACCCGATTGGGCCTGAACTATGGCCTCGATCTCAGCATCGCTGAGATATTGCAGCCCATCGCTGCCCGCGATCAAAACATCCGACGCAGTCAAAGCGACGGGGTGTTCGGGACAATCCACTTTTGGGATCGCCGCGCCCATGATGACCGAGGTCAGTTGGTTGCGATCCGGGTGCGTATGCGCTTCGTCCTGCGTCAGCTTGCCCTCGGCGCATTGCGCGTCGATGATCGGCGCCATCGAATGATCTTCGTTGATCTGGCGCAGCGCTCCGTCGCGGAACAGGTACAAAGGGCTGTCCCCGATCGATATCCAATAGACGTCCGACCCCATCAGAAGAGTACCCAACAGGGTCGAGCCCATGTTGAAACCATCACCCTGTTCTTCGGAATGCTGCGCGATCAGCGCATTTGCCTGCATTGCCGCCAAGGGCAGGGCGTCGATCAGGGCGGGCTTCGATGGCGCACCCGTTTCCAGTTCAGGGTCCAGCGCACCCCGCCAGGCTTTGATCACAAGCTCGGATGCGATGTCACCTGCCGCATGCCCGCCCATGCCATCAGCAACCACGATATACCCAGCATTCGCCACATCGAACATGCGCGCGGCGACCGCGTCTTCTTGCGTGTCGCGCCGACCCTGATCGAGGATCAGCGCAATGTCATATGCCGGGGTCGCCAGCATCTATCAGGCATCCCGCCAGTCGAAATTGTCACCGCAGAATTCTGCAAACCGGATCGAGGTTTCGCTGATGCGGATCAAATCGCCGCTGGCCAGCGCCACGGTGCTGAGAACGGGTTTACCGTTCAGACGTACCAGATTGGCCTTGCCACCGTGACCCAGATAGCATTTGCGATCTTCAGGGTCATAGGCAATCACAGCGTGGTTGCTGCGCGAAATTCCAGTGTCGCCGAAATCAAGCTGGATCGCCTGATCGTCATTGCGACCAATCTGCATCAGCCCTTCGGTCAGAGTAATGCACGCGCCGCGACCGGGGCCACCGGTTACAACCAGCCAACCGACCGGAAAGGTCTGCTGTGCAGTCTCGGTTTTGGCGACGGGCTCGGCGGTTTCCATCAGGTCCTGAACATGGGTGTCGGCTCGCTCAAACCCCAGGAAGGTGGTTTTGACACGACCACGACGATCCGACTGGGCCGGTTGCGCGGCGGACGGTGTTTCCGCCATCTGCGCCGCCGGAGCATTGGGCAGTGGTTCAGGTTGCAGGTCCACAGCCTCCACGATCTCGGCCACCGACTCGGGCGCAGGATCTTCCGCGACGACTTCGATCACAGGATCGGCCGGCGTCGTATCAAACAGGTTACTGTCTTCTTCTTCGGCCTCGTCAACCTCTTCGTCCGATGCAACGTGCAACGTCACAATCGGGTCTTCTTCGGCAATCTCTTCCTCGGCGGCGGGCTCTTCGGTCGGCTCAAGGACGTCCACAACATCCGCAAGGATTGCCGCATCATCGGTTTCAGCGCTGTCTTCGGCATCGGCCTCGGAGAAGTCCGGCATCTCGGCTTCGGGGATCAGGTCCTCAGCCTCATCGTAGCTGTCCGACGCTGGCATGTTGTTTCCAGCAAGCGCCACGCGCAGTGCGTTGAAATCTGCAATCGGCTCGGGCTTGTCTTCGCTGGTTTCAGCGATGTCTTCCGCCTCGGCTTCTTTCGGTTTGCCGGCACCTTCGAGAAGCCGGCTGAGAGGGCTTTTATATTTGAACATGGTGACGACACCTTTGTTTCTTGGCACGGGGCACTGCCCCGCTGGGCTTCTACTCACCCCTTCGCAGATCACGCAGAGGCACTGATGATGGAAAACAAACGTCACTGGTACTTTCCGCGACGGGCCGGTTCCCGTCGGGGTCACTCCACTGTCGTGACCCTCAGCAAACACACACTGGCGGATTACAAACGAACCGGTCTGATTACTCCTGCGTCAACTGCATGGTGGCATCTGCTTCGGTACCGTTCCGTAGAACGTTCAACTGGGCTTCAGCTTGTCCTTCGGACACAAGATCAGCCAGCATGGAATCCAGGCTTTCCGGCCCGTCGATGGCCAGCCCCGTCTGCGCCTCTGAGATCAGGATATCGCCCGCCTGCAGGCTACCAGCGGTTGCGGCGGGAACGCTTTTGACCACGGTTTGCCATCCGGTACCGCCACTGTTGCGAACTGTGAAGCCATAGCCGTTGTCCAGCCCCACCATGCGCATGGTGGGCAGAGCCAACAGGCCGTTCTGCGCGCGGGTCTGACCCAGCGGGCGATAGCGCGCGGTGATGCGGGTATAGCCGTCAGGATCCACGTTGAGATCATTGAGAACCTGAGCCGCAAAGCTGGTGTCGGCCTCGATCGGTTCGCCATTCAGGGTGTAGATCGCGGCCCCACGCTGCACCCAATCTCCGATCACGGACATGTCCAGCGCCGGATCAACACTAGTCACAGCAATGACGCTGCCGGTCGATGCGCGCCGTTTCGAGGTCTGGAACGGAATTTCAACGTCCCAATGGGAAAACGCCACCTGTTGCTCGGCCAAAGTGACCGGAGTTGCAGGCTCAACCGGGTCTTCCGCGACAGTTTCGGTCGCATCTTCAGCGGGAAGGTCGGCTGCCGGGGCTTCTAGCCCTTCTGTGGCAGCCGTTTCGGCCAGGGTCTGCTCGACAGGTTCTGGCACTGCTTCCGCCTGCTTGGGTGACGTCGGTTCGCCAGCGTAAACCTCGGGTGAGGTCAGCTCTGGCGCGATGTCTTGCGGTTCGGTGGTCGCGGTCAACTCAACAGGGGCCGTGTCTTGCAGCACGGCCAGCTCGGGTGGTTCGACCGGTTCAATCTCGGCAGGAGTTTCGTCAAGGGCTAGGTCCTGAGTTGCAGGCGCGTCCTGACCCGACATCACGAAAAATCCACCTGCGGCGGCGGCCGCGATGACGACTACGGCAGCAGCAATCAGTTTTCCACTACCACCCGAGCCGCTTTTGACCACGGTATCAACGGCGACCGGGGGTTCCTCAGGCGCGGTGAATGTGGCCAGTTCCTCTTCTTTCTTGTCCTCATGACCCAAAACGATATCCGGGTTGCCTGCCAGCAGTGCGGTCACCACTGCCTCGGCGTTTTCGCTTTCTGCTTTGATCCGGGCTTTCTCGGCCTCTTCATCCTTGCGATCCATCCCGACAATGACCGAGATGGGACGGTGAGCGAAGGTATCGAACATTACGCCAGGCCCACGGAACATCCGCAGCCAGTCCAGCGCGCTTTGCAGACGATCGGTTGCGTGCACCTCCATCGCCTTGTCAATCGCTTCAAGGAACCCATCGGGGTATCCATCATACCGACCTGTCAGAGGCTGATAGGGATCATCCTGCCCGTTATTGAAGGCAGTCAGCCGCGTCTGACCATCAATGGGGCGTTCGCCACTGATGGCATGGTAAAGCGTTGCCGCCAGAACATAGAGGTCGCTGCTTGGGCCTTGTTCGGCCCCCCGCACATAGAATTCATGCGGCGAATACCCGTCCTTGATCACACGCAGGGTCAACAGCGCCGCCGATTGATTGGCCGCCTGATCCCGCGCCGCACCGAAGTCAATCAGTTCGGGCTCACCATGTTCGTTGATCAGAATGTTATCGGGCGAGATATCCCGGTGCAGCATCCCGCTTTGATGGATGAAGGACACGGCCGACAGCATCTTTTCGGTGACCTGCACGATGAAATCGGGACCGGCATCATTCTCGGGGTTTTCAACATAATCCAGCAGGTCGCAGCCTTTGATGAAATCCATCGCGATATAGGCTGTGTCATTGTCCTCAAACACCTGATGAACGTCGACAATGTTGGGGTGCACCAGCCGCGCATGGTTGCGGGCTTCCAAAATAAACAGGTCAATGATCGAGCGCAGGTCGTCCTTGTAGGAAGGATCGATTGGTTCGACCATATCGCCGTTGCGATGACACAGGGCGCCGGGGAAGCATTCCTTGATAACCACGTCGCGTTCCAGACTGTCGCGCGCCAAATAGGTGATGCCAAAACCGCCATTGCTGAGAAACCGCAGGATTTCATACTGCCCGCGCAACAGCTTTGCACCGGGTGCCAGGCCTTCAATTTTGGGTTCGTCATGCGTCGTATCGACAGCCTGATTGTGGCTCATTTCTTTCCGCCCGTTCTAAACATTTTGCGGTTCGTGTTCGGGTAAACTGCCCGTCAACTCACGACCAAACACAACCGCAGGACACTTAAGAACGTTAGACGTTTCAAATTTGACTTTATTGGGGCCGCCTCATGGCTTCACTGAGAACCAAATCTTCGCGAATCGCATATATTGTTTCCCACACGACTAACGACGCAATATATAGTCTAACTCCCGCAAGAAATTGCGGACTGAACGCAGGATTTAGGATGATTGTTGCGCGATTCCGAAACAATAAGCGCGCGATTCTTGACAACTCGAATCGCGCCCTGCGGCGCGATTCAAATGCGATATGACCTCAGGTTCCGGTTTTTGTGTGAACGGGCTCTGCGCGACTTCCGGCCCAGGCAAGGCAGTCACTCAGCTGTGTGAGGATACTGACGGCATCCCTAAGCGGCCCGGTCCCGGTTTCGAATTGCAGCAACAACAGCAGGTCAGTCGCCTTTTCAAACTCGGCTGGAATCCAATCGGCTGACGGATCAATCTCACCACCCTGTTCCAGACGCTCGGCAAAATCTTCGACAATCTCCTGACAGCTGCTCAGAAAACTGCTGGGCTCCATATCCGAGGAATCACGTAAGTCCTCATAGATGCTGGCGATAGCAGCCAACCAATCTTCGAGGATCGGGTTTTCCAACGGAGGCAACGCAGCCTCAAGCGGGGCCTGAACCGAGGGCGACGCGACAGGTGCAGGCTGGTCGAGGGTCAAACTGTCGAGGAAGGGCAGAAACTCGCGTTCCAGCGCATCCCGCGCGGCCTTCAGATCTCCCAGCCGCCGGTCCGAGGCGATTTGCAATACTTGCTCAGCAAGGTTCTGACCACCACAGCTCTGCCACAGGGCAAAATCGGGCTCGGGCTCTTGCGCCATGGCTTTGACGGCAACCGGCGTTCCAATCGGCACGACCGCCCGGAACATATCGCCTTTTTCCTTGTTCAACCGGGCCAGGACCCGATCCAGCGCGTCATGAACCGGCGGAAGGTCCGTATGTGTGATGGCCAGCAGGCTGTTTGCACGCAATTCGGGCGGGACTTTAGACCACAAATGCCGCTCTGACTCGCGCCAGGCGCTGGTGCCATTGGTGCACCAGATGGCGCAATCGACATATTGCAACAAATCCAGCGCAGTTTTCGACGCGTCATCAAGCGACCCCGTACCAGGCAGGTCAAACAGGGAAATTTCCTTCAAAGCGGGGGTATTTAGCCCAACCGAGATGAAATCAGGCTTGTCTGCCGCTGCCTTTTCCAAAACGATGCCAGAATAGACCTTGGGTTCCTTGTCCCACCAGCCCACCGTAGTTTCCGGCTCATCCGCATAGGCCACGATCACCAAGGGCAATTTAAGATGCTGTGGTCCGGTTGGCAGGATATCGGCCCCTGCCAACATATTGGCGAGGCTCGACTTGCCAGCTCCAAACTCCCCAACAAACCCAATGTTGATCGCATTCGACAGCCGCTCGGCATGGCTCAATGCACGCGCGCGCATGTCATCCAGAGAATCGTCGGATGGTAGTTTTTCAGTCGCGGTCAGGAAACGCTCGAGTTGGCGTACTTCCTGTTCGGTCCCTGGAAATTCGATCATTCCGCAGCCTTTGGTATTTCAATTTCTGATTGGCCCGGTCCGTAGACAGCACCCAGTTCATCCGCAATCCGTTGCGCGGTGTTAAAGGCAGTTTGCGCCTCGGTCCGTTCGTTGGTCTCACCACTTCCAGCGCGATGCTCAAGGTGTCCTGCCAGAAGGGCCAGATAGTGGTCGAGCACTGTGTTCAAACGCCCCAGCAGGTTTTCACGGGCCGTGTCGACAAGATCGTCGCCAATCATTTCGAATTCCTGAACGATCATGCGTTCCGCCCGATTGACCACGCTTTTGCGCGAGATCAGGCGCGACAACCATGTCACGCGCAGTTCCACAGTGATGCCACGCGTCAAGGCCGTCGTATCAGGGCGGAACCAGCGAACCGCGCTGGTGTTCATCCGGTTGTCCCCGGAGTCCTGCCAGCCCGGCAGGGACCGCAACGCCGCATTGCTTTGCATGTCAACCGCATAAAGCTCGCTCAGCATACGCTGGCGGACAACTTGGGTTGCGCCTTGCACCAGCTCTCTCATCCGATCACGCAAGGGGCCAAAGTTCAGCTCTGTCTCGCCCCCTTTGGCCAACAGCGGAGAATCTCCGTTCGGGCCACGCACCACGTCCGATACGGCCTCGGCCACGGTATCGTCCATGACACCACGCAGGTTGGCCAAAACGTCATCCATATCCTTGACGATCATCTCGGTCTTGTCTTGAACCAGCGCGCGCAGGTCGGCCAGAGTCTTGTCGTTTTCGCTGGGGTCATCCGCCCCGTCTGCGCCCTGATCCTCGATCGCGCGCAGATGCGCCTTGGTGCGGTCAAGCTCACCCTGCGCAAAGCTGTTGAGGTGTTGCCACGCCATTTGCATCTGCTCGTTGCGCGGCCCATCTGCCAGGGCGCGGGTCACATGGCGACGCAAATCCGGCAGGCCCGAGGCGATCATGGCCGCAAAACGCAGAACGCCCTCGCGGCTAATCGGGCCGGGGCCTTGCTTGATCTCTTCGACACCGTCCAGATATTGCTTCATCTGCTCGGGGTGGGCACGTAGCCAGGCCAGAACATCGTCATGGTTCACGCCGGTTTCATCGCCGGTCAATGCGTAGTGCGCCCATTGCGCACTGCCCATGAGAACGTCGATATCCGAATTCCCAAGCGCTTTTTCCAACCCGTCCATTACATCAGCGCGGACTTTGGTCGCGTCATCTGCACCCCCACCCAGCTCATCGACACGGTTGATGAAAACCACAATCTGGCCCAGCTCCAACGCCTGCATAAGACGGAACAGCTTGAGGTCCGCCCGCGAAAGCGCCTGATGCGCCGACAGGACAACCACGAAGAAATCGCTTTCCTTGAGATACTGGCGTGAGATTTCCTCGCGGATCAGCAGCGGGTCATTGACGCCCGGCGTGTCTGTCACAGTGATCGGGAACGGGAAATGGCCAATGTCGAAATATACCTCGGCCTTGCGGGTGATGTCGCTGTAAAGCCCGCGATCGGAACCGGGATCAAGCGTGCCATCCTCGGACGGCTCATCACCGGCGCAGACATAGCGCGCCAGATCGTCAGATGTCAGATGATCCAGATCGTGATGCTGGCCCAGAAGCTGCGTATAGCTTTCGCCCAACCGCAGCTTGGCGCGCGTTTTCATCGCCTCGACCTGCTGTTCGATCATCTCGCGCTTATAACTGTCCTCGTCATCGGGGAACATGTTGCGCAGTTCTTCGCCCTCTGCGATCAGGGCTTGCCATTGGCGATTGTCGAAAAAGTGGAACTCGGCGCCCTCTGTCCGACCCGAAGGATGGCCGAAATGCATGTCAGTAATCACGGTCGTCCACGGGTTGACGTCCGACGGCAAATACTCGGCCTGACCAGTGAAGCCATTGATCAGGCGCGATTTCCCGGCCTTGATCTGACCCACAAAGGCGATCGAGGGCTTGAGGTTCGACAGATCTCCCACGATGCGCGAGATAAACTGACGTGTTTCGTCATTGCTGACCTCGTTCAGGTCTTCGGCGATGCGGATCAACTCGCGGCGATTACTCTCACTCATAACACTTACCCTGGTCACACTTGTTCACTGATGGGATTCTTGGAAAATTTGAATGGTTGGGGCGCGATCATTCGTCCGTCCCCTTTAACGCAGCCCATACTCCCACAACAGCACCCAGCCTGCGCGCCTCGTGGGTCACGACCGAGACCTTTTCACCGTCATGCAGAACGGCCAGCCCGGTGCCTTTGCCGCCTGAGGGACGCATGACGATTAGCTGCGGATAATCCAGATCTGCGTGGGTATCCTTGTCCCAACCCGCCAGATCACGCGCGAAACTCTGCATCAGGTCCTGACTTACATGCACGGAACCGTCGGCAGCACAATCGCCCGCGGTGGACATGAGGGTCCCGTCCTTGGCCGAAGCCAACACGCGACCCAATCCGAACCGGTCAGACCCGTCATAGAACAGATCGGCCAAGCCCTGCGTTTCCTCTGCCTTTGGCGCATCTGGCACCAGCGACACCACTGGTTCAGCAGACAATTCAATCGCTTTGCAGCATTTGGAAATCTCGCTGAACGTGATCCCGACATCATCTGCATCCAGCGTTGTATCAGGTTGCAAGGACACAAGCTCCAGCGGGGCAGGGGCAGTGGCAATGTCACTGACAAGCTGCGCCAGGCGGTCAGCCAACTCTTCCCTCGATGTTGTTTCAAAATCAGGGGCAACCCCGTCGCTCACGCAGAAAACATCTGTGACGCGCGAGCTGTTGACCTCAATCGCGAGGCAGTCACCATTGGCTGCCGTAAACTCCAACCTGCGGGGCAAAACGGTTCCGCGAATAGCGCGCAAAACCTGATCACGCCGATCCTGAGCCGTTGTTCCTGTCAAGGTTACCGCTGGATTCACCCGCGCGACAACGCTGCGCCCGATATTCTCGAGCATGTCGAGTATGTTCGCGTCGATCATGCCGTGACCCCCTCTGGTCCCGCTTATACCGCAGCCGCAACCGGCCCGCGGGTTAGGTGTGATTTCGTTAGCGCAAGGCCCAGATTGGCGCTGCTGCGGCAGATGTAGCAGAGCACATGGTCCGGATAGGCCTTGGTACGCAGGAAGATGTTCAAACGGTCTTTCGAGAACACCGCAATTTCACCAAATCCAGTCGGTTCATTCGCATCCTCGCCGGCCTCGCGCAGCAGTGCTTCGAACCCCTTTACACCACGCCCCTGAAACAGGTTGGCAACCGCGATCGCGAGCGTATCCAGAATCTCTGCATCGTTTGGGTCCGGCGTGACCGAGCCCAACAACATCCCCGTCTCCATATCGACATACCCGGCTGCGATGCAGTCGGGTATTGTGCTCATGGCGGCATTCAAAGCGGCTTCGATAGGCATCTGAACGTCTACTTTCTACCTGCCGGTCGGTTACAGAACATGCCACTCGGCCCCGCCGGATTTGTTGCTTTTGGCAAGCGAAGACATGTCCTGCTTAGATTTGCGGGCGCTGTGTTCTGCCGCGATCTGGTCAAACTCGACCAGGAAGGACTGGAACATAGCTTTCAGGCCGTCCGCATCCTGAGGCAGGTCCTCGTTTTCGGTAATGTCGCGCCACATCGCGGCCGCACTCAGCGGTGATCCGGCGGGCACATTCAGCAGATCTTCCAGCTTTTCGGGCTGCGCGTCGCTGTCGGTCCGTTTGGCACCGGTGAGAGGGACAACCTGAATGTCGATCAGGCTGTTGCTTTCGGGCTCAGGCTCGAACTCATCCTCGGCGCTTTCGGGTTGTTCGGCCATCAACGCGGCAATGGACGAAACGGAACCTTCTGCGCTAATTTCCGGAGCCGAAGTATCCTCAACCTCGGGCTGTTCTGGAGTTGAAGCCAGTTTTTCCTCAAGCGCATCGACAAATGTTTCCTCGTCCGAGTCAACTGGAGTTTCGAATGCAGCAACTTCCTGTTCGAACGCATCAACCTCGGTGTCGTCGCTCTCCGCTCCAGCGGACATTTCTGTCAACGTCACTTCGGGCTCTTCGGCGTCCCGGAAGAAGGATCGCAGGTCTTCCTCCTGTGCGTCCTCGGGCGAGTTCGTCATCTCCGCACGCATCCGTTCCGCTTCGTCCGCGTCGATCCGAGGCGCGCGATCCGCGTCGTCCTTGCGAAGTTCCACTCGGGCGGGGCGAACCGGGAAGGATGTCACAACATCCTCGGCATCCGAGACATCAACCGGGTCTACCAGCTTCAGTGGTGCGCGCGCACCGTTGGCATCGGGGCGCAAAGCGTTCATGTCAGGCGCGCCGGTCAGGCTGTCATCAATCTGGTATCTGGCCAACTGATGGGCCCGGTTGTCCATGATCTGTTCGGTGATCTCAAGAAAACTGTCCACCATCTTGCCACCGCCACTGCGCGCCCATTGCTCGGCATCGCCGCTTTTGTCACGTGCCATAATCGCATCGCGGGCCGAGAACAGAATGGAACGGTTGAACAGATGCCCAGCCTCACGGTTGACCCGGCGCAAAACTTTCTGGCGGTCCTTTGCGTCCAAAACATCTGCCCGCGTGACCAGCAACAGTGAATTGTGCTGCAACCGCTCTGGCAAAGACACCCATGTCGCGCGTTCAGTCTCGCGCCAGGCTTGCGTTGCATGGGTACACCACAACACGCCATTCGCCTGACCCACAGCACGCCGCCAGACATCATCCGAGATCTTCGGATCCGAGATACCGGGCGTGTCGATCAGATCGACAGCTTCCAGAATATCCGATTGCAGGAAAATCCGAACGAACTGAGCGTCGTTGACCCCGACCGATTCAAGCTGATCCAATCCGATTGTGTCCCGGGACCCATCCGGTCGTTGGACATAGGCGGACTGCTTACCCCAGCTAAACCACACGGGCGGAAGTTGGGTGGCGGTGACCTGCGTCGGCAAAGCGTCCGAGCGCAGCAGGAAGTTCATCAGCGTCGATTTGCCTGCGCTGAACTCTCCCATTAGCGCGAAAACGGGTTTGCGCCGGGACCAGTTTTCAATGCGCTCCCAAGCCTTGGTTGAAACGAAGCGGGTTTGTGAATCTTTTGCCATGTCGCTACTTATGCTGCCTCGTTGCTTAGATCTTTCAGGATGTCGCCCAGGATATCGTCGCGCGATTTCTGCGGGGCCATGCCCGCCATCAGCGCATTCCGGGATGCGTCGGTCTCGGCGGTGGCCGATATGTTCAGCAATGTCTCTTTCTGCTCGCGCAGGAAGTCAGACAAAACAGCACGCACGTTTTCCAACACCGCCGCGATCTGGTTTTCTTCGATATCCTTCGTTATCGAGCTTGCTTCGGACGCAATCAGGCGGGTGTAGTCTGCGGCGTAAGCCTCGAACCCTTTGCGGCGTTGCCACCAGCGGCGCCACCACGTGCTTTGCAAATCCAGCGCAATCGTGCGCCCGATGCCCAACGGGGGCGGGACACGCGGCACAATTGGTGCTTCGATTGCGAACTCGCCAAGATGATTACCCAGCAGCTTATGATAGAGGGCTTCAACATCCGCCGCAGCAGCACTGTAAAGCGCACCAGCCTCTTTACGCATCGCGCGGGCAAAGCTGAAATAGGCCGCCTTTTGCAAGGTCCGCAGTCCGGCGGGATCGTATTGCCAAGTGCCTTCTTCGCCATTCTCTTCCAGATGCGCAATCAAGGAATCCGTCGCGCGTTTGACAAAGTTCTTTTCGGCCGAGTTCAGGCGCTCCAGCACTTTTTCCCGCAGGGATGTGGTCAGCACAGCGGCCTTTTTGTCATATTCCGCAATAACGGTCGCAATGGCCTGCTCAGGAGAGACACCGTCGAGGTCACGCACCACACCATCACCATCTGACAGTTTCTTGGCTACGGCAGTTGCGCGGATTTGGCTGGCAATGTTGCGCGCTTTGTGGCGCACACGGTCCAACAGGCGGGTGCCTGCGCCTTCGGCGATCCGTTCGTTCATCGCCAACAGCAGATCGGGCAGGCCTGAAAGCGCCCAGATCTTGTCCAGCGAGGGGGCCTGATCGCCAAACCCTGCAGCCAAATAGAAGGTGTTCAGTGCCTGCCGCGATTCCTCGTTCATGATGTCAGGATTACCGGTCAGTGCGGCCTCGGCCCAAAGTGCGCTGCCAAACACGACGCTGGTATTGCCATCGATATTGTTCTGTTTCAGCGTGTCCTGAATACGGTCGCGGATTTCGGGCACCTGATTGACCGGATCGGCCAGTTCATCAATTCGGTTCACGAACAGGATGATTTGGCGGTTCTCGAACTGCGCGATGATGCGCATCAGTGCCATATCCATCGTGGTCAGCGCCTGACTTGCCGCCAGTACGACCACGCAAACCTCGGACCCGCGCAGACTGCGCAAGGTGATTTGCTCCCGCACCATGAAGGTATCGTTGACGCCGGGCGTGTCACACAGTCTGAGCGAAATCGGGTATTGCGGGATGTCCATGAACAGTTCCGCAGACTTCGTCACATCGGCAAATCGCCCAGTCTTTGGATTGATATCCGGGTCATCCTCATCCCCGAGGCAAACATAGCGCTGGATCAGTTCTTCGTCGAAATAATCGTATTGGTGGCTCTGGCCCAGGATCAGGTCGAAATGCTTGCCCAGACGATCTTCCGACTTGGCCTTCATCTCGCCGATTTGGCGGCGGATATCGTCCATCTCGTCATCGGCCCCGGCGCGATTAGCCAATTCACCCAGACGGCCACCGCCGACCATTAGGTTGTCCCATTCTTCCTGTTCGAAGAAAGTAAACTTGGCCTTTTTGTCGCCCTCAGTCCGGGTGTTGATGTTCAGCGTCGTCACCACCGAAGTCCACGGGTTCACATCCGAAGGCAAAAGGGCAGGGCGCCCGGCCAGGATATTCACGATCGAGGATTTCCCTGCCTTGACCTGTCCCACAAGCGTGACGCTGGCGGTGAAGTTCTCCATCCGCGTTTTCAGCGTCGCAAGACGCGCCGAGGAGCGCGCATCCGCCACCTCTGTCAGCTGGTCGATCTGCGTGGTCAAAGCCGTCATGGCCGAGGTCATCGGCGTCAGAGCTTCGTTGCCAACGGACAAAAGGTGATCGTTACGCGCCATGGTTAACCTCCGGTTCCTGTAGCGGCGATGGGATGGTCTATCTGGTCGTGCTGCACGCTGGTCAGCGTGTCGATCCGCGCGATCAGGTTCAGTGCATTGCCCAGAATGGCAGCCTCGGCCGAGGGCGAAATCTTTTCATAAGCCCCGGAATCGGCCAGCACTTCGATCGAGCTGAAACTGTCACTGTTTTCCAGACAGGCCAGACGACGGCCCGTGGGGAAACCTGCGGCTTTGGTTTCGGGCAGCGGCATGCGGGAATTGGCCAACAGATAGTGCCCCCCCGAATGTGTGCGCAACGAAATGCCAAAACCCGTATTCGGATGATCCCGGTTCAGGGATTTCAGTTCGCCCAGAAAACTTTCCCGTGCAAGGCCAACGGCATCTTGCTCGGTCACAGCTGAATTCATCATGTTGGTCACGTTTTCGACCCTTTTTCTGGAGTTGAGCAAAAGCTCTTCAACAACGCCCGGAGGCAAAAAGACTCATCTGGTCCCAGCGCCCATCAACCATCTGCAAGGGGGTCTTAATTTGACGCGAATAAGATTTTTTGGCGTTTGAAATGTGGCGCAATTATGTTTCTTGTTTATATACAATATCTTAGCGATAATTTTTGTGCGACCGCAGGCGACAATAATGCACTCAACCACCAAGCTGTCCACGCGAGCAAGCGGCGAACGCTGCCGGCCCGTGATTACGACGTGATCCGACCAGCCGAATTTATTGACCTGAGTCGAAATTTCCCTCTCGCACTTGGGTTCAAGCTTTGCTATTTGGCCCTCAGTCTGGCACGAGATGCCACGATGCGGGTGTGGCGAAATTGGTAGACGCACCAGATTTAGGTTCTGGCGCCGCAAGGCGTGGGGGTTCAAGTCCCTCCACCCGCACCATTTCTTTCTAAAGTTTTTGTTGGAATGGAACCGGTTTCCGCGCCCCAATAACTGGGACGACGGTTCGCTTGGTGAGGCTTAGATAAAGCCATGTCGACCGATCAAAGGATTTCGATCCGGCCTTTCATATGAGGGTGAAACTCGCAAAAATAGGACTGTTCCATCCCTTCCGTGACCTGAATTTCACCGCTTGCGTCTTTCACAAGCTCAAACGTGTCCCAACTGCGATCATCTGCGGTCGCTGTATGGGGCGCGATATCCAGATTGACCCATTTGATCCTATCCCCCGGACGAACCTGTATGTGATCGGGTTCAAACTTGAAGCGACGGATTTGGATTTCATGCGTCTTTGAGGCATTCTCTGCACTTCCCCGCGATGCCAAAACGGCTGCCGAAGCAGCCGCTCCGGTCACGACGAATCGACGTGACACAGGTTTGCACATCAGTTCAGAGACTCGACCATCATTTCCGCATGACCTTCATGCGCTTTGAAAATCTCAAGGCCCTGCTCGAACAGCGCCTTAACCTCGGCATTGTCGATATTGGGGATCATGGTGTTCTCAACCAGCTCGTTGACGGCCTGATGATACGCCAGTTCATTGGCCGCATAGGCCTTGTCGAACTCGGCACCACGCAGCTGCGACAGATTGTTGATGATCTCTTCCGCGTTGGAATTCAATGTCTGGCTGAATGCATTGTCCTGCGCCGATGCACCCAACTTGTCCAGCAGTCCCAGCGCCGCTGCGTTAACGGCGGTATGATCCCGGATCATCGTATTGGCAAACTCGTGGATGTCGGGATTTTCCGACAGCGCCAGAGCCAGATGCGCATAGCGAATGTCAATGTTGTCAGCAGTATAGGCGATATGCGCGTATTCCAGGTCGCTCATATCAGCAACGTCCCGCGCCGAAGCAGCGGTTACGACAGCCAGCGAAATGGCGAAAGTGGCGAGGAATCTTTTCATGACGGATCTCCGTTGGATTGGACTGATGCGCCCAGTATCCCCAACGATGATCAAGACCACATACTCAGCCGTTCAAAATCCAGCACAGATCGTTCAGATTTCGGAACGCGCGCGCAAATGTGAGCCGGGATTGGCAAGTCAGACCGCCCAAACCCACAGAAAAGTGACCAAAACGCGCGGCGCTGTTTGGGATCAGGCAGCGCCGCGCGAGGCAAGCAGATCAAGCGGCTGCGATCTGCTTTGCTTTTTCGACCATGACTTCGGCCTGCCGGATCGAAGCATAGTCAATCAGGCGACCATCCAGCGATACGGCCCCTTTCCCGGCAGTCTCGGCCTCGGCCATGGCGACCAGAATGCGCTGTGCTTTGGTGACTTCGGCATCGCTGGGTGACATGACTTCGTTGGCCAGCGCGATCTGGCTGGGGTGGATGGCCCATTTACCCTCGCAGCCCAGAACGGCTGCGCGTTTGGCGGCCGCCTTATAGCCTTCGGGGTCCTGGAAATCGCCGAACGGGCCGTCAATCGGGCGCAGGCCGTTGGCGCGCGCAGCCACGACCATACGCGCTAGCGCATAGTGCCACATGTCGCCCCAATGGGTTGCGCGGGATGCGTCACCATCGGGATCGGTCAGTACGGAATAGTCCGGGTTCACGCCACCAATGATCGTGGTGCGCGCGCGGGTCGAGGCCGCATAGTCAGCCACACCGAAATGAAGGCTTTCGTTGCGTTTCGAGGCGGCCGCAATCTCGCTGACGTTCTGCATGCCCAACGCGGTCTCGATAATGTGCTCGAACCCGATGCGTTTCTTGTACCCCATCGCGTCTTCGATCTGAGTGACCATCATGTCGACCGCATAAACATCTGCTGCGGTGCCGACCTTGGGGATCATGATCAGGTCCAGACGTTCACCCGCCTGTTCGACCACATCGACCACGTCGCGGTACATGTAGTGGGTATCCAGACCATTGATCCGCACGGACATGGTCTTGTTGCCCCAGTCGATGTCATTCAGAGCCTGAATGATGTTCTTGCGGGCCTGTTCCTTTTCGTCGGGCGCAACCGCGTCTTCCAGATCAAGGAAGATCACATCGACATCCGACTGGGCCGCTTTTTCGAACATACTGGGCTGGCTGCCCGGCACGGCGAGTTCGCTGCGGTTCAGGCGCGCGGGGGCCTGTTCGATGGCGTAAAAGCTCATGAGTTTGAATCCTTTGAGAGGTAAAGCGCGTCAGATCACGCGGTCACGGGGTGGGCGGCCTGCAAAGAAGTCGCCCAGATTGTCTAAAACGCGAAAGCCCATAGCCTCGCGCGATTCACGGGTGGCGCTGCCTAAATGCGGCAGCATCACCAGATTGTCGCATTGCAGCAGGTCCGGGCTGATGCGTGGTTCGTCGTCAAACACGTCCAACGCTGCGCCGCCAATCGTGTCGAATGTCAGAGATTGCACCAGCGCGTGCTCGTCCACGACCTCACCGCGGGCGGTGTTGATCAGGAAGGCATCCGGCTTCAACAGATCCAGCCTGCGCCCGTTGATCAGATGCCGGTTCGCAGCACCTCCGGGACAGTGCAGCGAGACGAAATCGCATTGCGGAAGCAGATCGTCCACCGTGTCGACCTGAGTTGCATTGAATTGCTTAAGCGCGTCAGGCGCGACCGCACTGCGGTTCTGTACCAGAATGTTCATACCGAACCCGTGATGCGCCCGGCGGGCCATTTCCTGACCGATGCGGCCAAAACCGATAATGCCCAACGTCTTGCCGCTGACCTTGGTGCCCACAAGATGGGTCGGGCGCCAGCCGGTCCAGCCACCAGCGCGCAGCTCGCGCTCACCTTCACCCGCGCGACGGGCGGCCATCAGCAACAGCGTCATGGCCAGATCGGCGGTGCATTCGGACAGGACGTCCGGCGTGTTGGTCACGGTCATGCCCAGATCACGGGCGGCCGATTCGTTGATATGACTGTAGCCAACGCCATAATTGGCGAGGATTTTGGTTTGCGCGGCGGGCACGTCCAGCGCCTCGGCGCTGAGCGTATCGGTCACAGTGGGCAGAACCGCGTCGTATTTTTTCAGCGCGTCGCGGATCTCGGCCGGGGACATTGGTTTGTCCCCGGTATTCAGCACGGTGTTGTAACTTTCGGCCAGCTGTGCCTCGACGGCAGCGGGCCAGCGACGGGTGACAAGGACCGAAGGTTTGACCATCACGCAGCCCTTCCCATGACACGGGCAATGGTCTCACCGATCACCGCCGGGTTTTCGGCCACGGTCACGCCCGCAGCGGTCAGGATTTCCACCTTCTCGCTGGCGCTTTCGCCAAAGGCCGAAATGATTGCACCCGCATGACCCATGGTTCGGCCCTTCGGCGCGGTCAGACCCGCGACATAAGCCACAACGGGCTTGGTGACGTGATCACGAATATATTCTGCCGCCTCGGCTTCCTGAGGGCCGCCGATCTCGCCGATCATAGCAATAACCTCAGTGTCTTCGTCCTGTTCGAACCGCTCTAGGATATCGCGGAAGGACGAGCCATTGATCGGATCGCCACCGATGCCGACGCTGGTCGACACACCGATGCCACGCTCTTTCAACTGTGCCGCAGCCTCATAGCCCAGCGTACCCGAGCGCCCAATGATGCCCACATTGCCCGGTAGGTAGATATGGCCCGGCATGATCCCCAACAGCGCCTTGCCGGGGCTGATGGTTCCGGCGCAGTTCGGGCCGGTCAGCACCATGCGCTTATCCTTGGGATAGCGGTACATATAGCGCTTGACGCGGATCATGTCTTGCGCCGGGATGCCGTCAGTGATGCAGACGCAATAGCGGATCCCTGCATCTGCGGCCTCCATGATTGAGTCTGCGGCAAACGGGGGCGGCACGAAAACGAGGCTGGCATCGGCGCCGGTGGCCTCGACCGCTTGTTTGACGGTGTCAAAGACGGGCACACCTTCAACGGTTTCGCCACCCTTGCCCGGGACAACACCACCGACGACATTGGTGCCGTACTGCACCATATCCTTAGTGTGCAGGCGCGCCATGCGTCCGGTGATGCCCTGAACGATCACACGGCTATCGCGGTCCAGAAGAATGCTCATTACACAGCCCTCATCTTGGTGTTTTGGGTCAAATCGTTGCGCCATGCGCCCACGGCGCGTTCGGCGGCTTCCATCAGGGTTGTCGCGCGAATGATCGGCAGGCCCGATTTGGCAAGGATTTTCTGGCCTTCTTCAACATTTGTGCCCGCAAGGCGCACGATAACTGGCAGGTCAATCTCAAGCTCGCGCAGCGCCTGCACGACACCTTCGGCCACCCAGTCGCACCGGTTGATACCGGCGAAAATATTGACCAGAACCGCCTGAACATTGTCATCTGACAGAACCAGCCGGAAGGCCTTGGCCACCCGCTCGGGCGAGGCACCTCCACCGATATCCAGAAAGTTCGCAGGCTCGCCACCGGCCAACTTGATCGTGTCCATCGTGGCCATAGCCAGACCGGCGCCGTTCACGATGCAGCCGATATTGCCATCCAGCCCGACATAAGACAGGCCCCGATCCGCCGCGCGGCTTTCGCGCGGGTCTTCCTGACTTTTGTCGCGCAGTTCAGCGATCTGAGGGCGACGGAACAGAGCGTTGTCGTCAAAGCTCATCTTCGCGTCCAGTGCCAACACACGGTCGTCGCCGGTGATGACCAGCGGGTTGATCTCGACCATAGTTGCGTCCAGCTCGCTGAAAGCGGCATAGCAACCCTGCAAGGTGCGGACCATGTGTTGGGTCAGCTTCGGCTCAAGCCCCAATTTAAACGCGATCTCGCGGGCTTGGAATTCCTGCAGGCCCACCGCCGGTTCAACGATCGAGCGCACGATGCTGTCGGGACGCTCGGCCGAGATTTCCTCGATCTCCATCCCGCCTTCGGACGAGGCCACGATCATCACCCGCTGGCTGGACCGATCCAGCACAAAGCCCAGATAAATCTCGCGGTCGATCGGCACGGCAGATTCCACATAGACGCGGTAGATGCCTTTGCCTTCGGGTCCGGTCTGATGCGTGACCAGCTTACGGCCGAACATGTCGTCACAGGCCGCATGGATTTCGCTTTCCGAGTTGCACAGCTTGACGCCCCCGGCCTTGCCACGCCCACCGGCATGGACCTGCGCCTTGACGATCCACTTGTCACCGCCCAGTTCGCGCGCGCGATAAGCGGCCTGTTCGGGGCTGTAGGCCAAGGCCCCCGAAGGGGTCTCGACACCAAATTTCGACAGCAGTTCTTTCGCTTGGTATTCATGGATATCCATCTGCAATCCTCCCGTTCATGCAGTGCGGTCAGGCCGCGATCGACGTGCCGTAGCGGCTTTCCAGCAGGGCCTCGATCGCCTCGAGATCAACAGAGCCACCCATATCCTGCACTGCTTGGCCGAACAGGCGCACGATGTGGCTGATGGCCTGGTGGTTCAGCTGGTTCAGGATGCCAATCCGGACCTGAACAGGCGCGCTGAGCGTCGGCCAGATACCAAAACCCTGTGCCCGACAATTCTGCACCAGCTCCATCTCACGACCGGCCAGTTCCGGCGGCAGGTTCAACACCACAAGGCTGGGCATATCCGACGTCACCTGGCATCCCATCGCAGTCACGGCATCGCGCAGCACGGCCTCGTGCGTTTTGTAGGATTGGGCACGTTTGGCCAGCCCCTCGATCAGGGTCAGGCGCAGGGATTCATGGAAGGCGGCCACGGCATAGCCCGAATGGGTGCGGTGGTAAGTGCCTTTCTCGACATCTTGTCCATCGACGATGCCCCAGTGGCGCGCCTCGAAGATCGGGTTGTGAACGTAGGAATAAGCGCCCGACGTCTTCAATACCTCGATATAAGCGTCGGTAAAGCTGACTGGTGCATAGGTCAGCGGCAGGCAGCACAGGCCTTTTTGCGGACACGACGCCCATCCTGCGACGCCAGGGAAATCGTCAATGCGGAAATCCGACACACCGAGAGACGACACAGCGTCGATCAGGCCCATCGCGCCATGACGTTCGCACGCGTCCGAAAAGCCCTGAATATCGTTCACACGGCCCGAACCGGTTTCCCAGTGCGCCATGAAGGCCCATTTCGGTTTATGCTGCGCCAAAACTTCGTCGACCATCTCGCCGGTGACGGGTTGGCCATGGGGCACCTCAATCACGGTGACGCTGGCAGCTTGCGGGTCCAGCGGGTTTGCTGCGTGCTCGGCCGGGGTGGCGGCTTTGATCCGCAGGGTCAGCGCATCGATGCCCGAGAAGGTGCCGTTGGTAAAGGCGACAACCTTGTCACCCGGCATCACGGCCGAGAACATGGTGTCCAGCCCGCTCCAACCGGTTCCGGCGACAGCGAAAGTATAGGTGTTCTCAGTCCCCCAGATCTGACGCAGCATGTGCTTGCATTCGATCATGCCGCGCAGAACATCGCCCTGCATATGGTCGGCAACACCGGCACTGGCGAATGCCTGCAAAACGCGGGCATCCGTGTTGCCGGGGCCAGGACCCGCAGCAAGTGTTTCAGGGATTTCGAGGGTAGGGTAGATTTGAAATGTCACATTCGATCCTCCAAAACGACCGGGGTTGGGGGCGCCCAGCCAGACGTGTTGAGGGTGAGGAAAATCGAATCTTGCCTCGTCACGCAACGTAACTTACTACTGCCTTTGGATATCTGTTGGGGTGGGTAAGAAACTACCCATTCTGGTAAATATGCCGTTGTATACGGATTTTGATCCTACCCATACGGGTAGTTTTTGTAATTTTTCGAGGAAAATCAATGTCCGATGCCGCCTCACGCCCCATCGACGTCATGCTGGCCAACAACAACCCGCTGGTTCTGTCGGCCATGTCTGAAATATTCGAGCGTGACCCACGATTCTCTCTGGTCGCCACGTCAGCAACGGCCGAAGGGTTTCTGGGTGCCATCATGCGGGTGCCGGTCAAAATCTGCGTGATCTCGTGGAATTTGCCCGTTCTTGGTGCTGCAAAGCTGATCGAGGTCCTGCGCGAACAAGAGAACCCGCCGCGTTTTGTCGTCTATGGCGATGACGGCGGAGAAATCCCCCGATTGGCGATGCAGGCGGGGGCGGCCGGGTTCGCCTCGCGCTCGGGCGAGGTCGAGGGGCTGCTGGAAACCTGCATCGACGTTGCGCGCGGCAAGATGGTGTTCCCATTTATCGACGTGCGCAAAATGCAAAGGGACCCGCTGCAAAGCCTGTCGCGCAAGGAAATTGTAATCCTTGAAGCCTTGGCCAAAGGCTTATCCAACCGTGATCTATCGAAAGAGCTGCAAATTTCGGCCAACACGGTGAAGTTTCACCTGTCCAACATCTACGAAAAGCTCTCGGTCAAGAACCGGGCCCAGGCAATTGCTTTCTACTATTCGTCCAAGACGGCATCGGACTAGCTCTGCTCTTTCACCGGTTCGATCTGGGTGAAAATGGCCGTGCAAATCTGATCCATCTCAAGCGCAAAGAAGTTTTTCGCGGCCGCTTCGTTGGGATGGTAGGGATCCTTGACCAGCCCTTTCTTGTTCAGCCGGAAATACTCTTTGTTACCCTGATTGGCCGCAACGGTTTCCGGCGTCGCCCCCGGCACGAAAGAACAGCGCAGGCCAGAGGTCTCAAACGCCTTCATCAGGTTTTCCTGCGCGCGCAGACGCAGGTCCACGATCTTTTTCTTATAGGCCGGTGCCGTCGTCATGAAGATACAGGGCAAATCCGGCGGCAGCTGGCTTTTCAGGCGCTGCACATCGCGGATCGCGGCCTCGGGGCTGTTGGCCCAACGTTTGGCCGAATTGCCCAGAAATGACATCAGTATCAGCTTTGGGTCATAGTAATCCTCGCGCAGCATCTGCTCCAAAGGCGAGGTCCCCGGCGCGCAGAACTGGTATTCGCGCCCTTGCCCGATCTGGACGAATTTCTTGTCGGAATTGTTGACAAAACCATAGGCACCCGCGTTCACCCGCCATTTCGGATCGACCTTGCAGATCGTGTCCTTTCCAGCCCCCGATCGCGCCGTCCACGCGCTGATCGAGCTGGAACGAACACCAATGACACCCACGCGCATCTTCCCCAAACGTTTCAGATGGCTTTTTTGCTGGGCGTTTGGTTTGCAATGGCTTTTTATGTCGCTGAAAAACTCCAGAAATGCCGGGCCTGACCCGAAAGATATCTGGCTGTCACCGATAATCAAAATCTCGGGCGAGTCGAAAGGTTCCGCCTGCGCTGCAGGCACCATCATCAACGCGCCTATGACAAGGCTCAGTGCTTTTGTCAGAAACTGCATGTTTCCCCCTTTATGCGGTCTCTTTATTCAAGGGCCGAGAATATGGCGTCGCAAAACTCGGTCGTGTTGATCTTTAAAAATTGGCGAATGGCGGCGTTGCTGGGATGATGCGGGTCTTTGACGCGACCGGCATCGTTGCGGCGAAAAAACTTGGGCTTCCCTTCGATTGCCGCACGTGTTTTCGCGTTGAACCCCTCAACCGCAATACACTGCGCATCGGCGCGGTCGAACGCGCGGGCGATGGCGGTTTGCGCTTTCATCCGCTTGTCATTGGTCTTTTTCAGGTAAACCGGTGCGCTGGAGATATAGATACATGCCGTATCTTCAGGCACCTGTGCTAAAGTCCGCCGCACGTCCTCTTCGGCCGCGTCGGGTGAGTTTGCCCATCTGTCCGCAGAATTGCCCAGAAAGGTTAGGATCAGCAGGTCAGGGTCATAGTAGCCATCTGCAAACATCGACTCGAAGGCGGTCTGTTTCGGCTTGCAGAACTGATAGGACTTGCCTTTGCCGATCTGGATGAACACCCGGTCCGGGTTGCCGTCGATGCCGTAGGCGCCTGCATTCACGCCGTATTTCTTGTCAACGTCACAAATGGCACCGCGCGTCGGCCCGCTGGTCGAGGTCCATGATTGAAGCGATGTCGACCGCACCCCGATGGCCGCCGTCTGGCGCGTGCCCAGCTTTTCCAGCAGTTTGGTGCGCTTTTGCGTCATCTCGCAGCGGTTCGGCAATTCCGCAAAGAACCGAACATATTCCTTGCCCGCCCCGAACGAGATCTGGCTATCCCCAAGCACCAGAATATCTGGCTGTGCCGAGGCCGAGTGGCCGCCCAACATCAGCACCGAAACCAGCGCTGCGTTTAGAAATGAAACTATCTTTGTCGTCACGCAGTCACCTTGATCGTGCGGTCAAATTTCAACCCGTTTTCTTACTGATCGGTAAAAGATGGCGTATTGGGCAATGAAATACCAATCAACACCAGGTTACAAAAAGGGTTCGTTGCGCTGTTGCATAGGTGAGCACGACGGAGTCGACCTCACATCGTCAGGTGATCCGTTGAAAGTTTGGGCAGTTCGGCCAACAAACCCGAAACACGTTGATGGCATAGCGCAAGCGGGCCGTCTGGACATAGTGAGATATGGGCCCAGCTTGACCCTCGCAGCGCAATTTTGCGCCAATGGTGCAGAAGCAGAAGGCGTATCGTGGCTTGGGGCAGGGCGGGCAGGGTCAGAAAATCCATGCGTCCCGCCAGATCATGAAGACGCTGCACATGCGTTATGGTCTGCGGTGCAACAATCTTGCCGGCGAACCACATGGGCACGGGCTCGGGTTCAAACCGCAGCCGTGTCTGATCGCTGCGCGTAGCCTCGGATACCGGCACCAGAAACAATGCCCGGTCCAGACGGATCATCGCGCCGGTCGGCTCACAATCCTGTCGAGTCAAAGCCACACACCAACCATCGGGAAATTTAACATCCTGACGGTACACGTCCTCATAGACCGCGCGGGTTTCGGCCAAACCATGGCTGGACAGGCTATAGGTCACTTCGCGGCCGATTTTGGTGGATACGATCCAGCCTTCCTTGCGCAGCCTGTGCAGGGCAACGCGCATGGCTTCGGTCTTAATCCCGACCCGGCCCAGAATTGCACCCAGCTGCTTGCCGGTGACGGGCTGGCCATTCAGGTCACCAAACAGCGTCACGATCAGGGACCAGGTCTTGATCGGCTCCAGCGCGCTAAGGTCTTCAATCAATGTCTCGGCAGGAGTCAAATGTAGGTCTTTCCAAGGGGGTACACTCTGTTGCGCCCCTTTAAGTACCATGCCGACGGGTCACGTGGCTACGCTTATCCCGCAGGATCAGGCTGCGCATAGGCGTTCATAGTCAGCAACTCGTATTCGGCGGTCAGGTCGTCCTCTTGGTTGCGGATCGAGACATGCCAGCGCACCTCACCATAGTCCTGATTGCGCGGGGTCTTTTGCATGACCGTCAGGTGCACGCGGATACTATCGCCCGCCTGCACCGGTTTCAGAAACCGCAGATTGTCGAGGCCGGTATTGGCCAGTACCGGGCCTTCGTCCGGCTGTACAAACAGCCCCGCCGCAAAACTCAGCAGCAGGTATCCGTGGGCAACCCGCCCCGGAAAGAACGGATTTCGACTTGCCGCTGCCTCGTCAATATGCGCGTAGAACGTGTCGCCCGTGAAATGGGCGAAGGTTTCAATATCATCCAGCGATATCTCGCGCGGGTCCGTCACCAGCGTCTCACCGACCTCCAATTCGTGGAACGTGCGGGTGAAGGGATGGGCGCGGTCCCTGGCCTCGGTCGCCCCCGGCACCCATTTCTTGCCGATCCGCGTCAACAGGTCCGGGCTGCCTTGTACGGCAGTTCGCTGCATATAGTGCATCACACCGCGTATGCCGCCCAGCTCTTCGCCGCCGCCTGCGCGACCAGGGCCGCCATGAACCATGTGGGGCAGGGGGGACCCATGGCCGGTGCTTTCTTTCATCGAGTCACGGTTGTTGAGGTAGAGCCGCCCATGAAACGCCCCGGCACCAATCACAAACTGGCGCGCGACCTCGGGGTCATGTGTGATGACCGAAGCCACAAGGCTGCCCTTGCCCTTGTTGGCCAGTTCAATCGCGTGATCCAAATCCCGATAGGGCATCACTGTAGAAACAGGACCAAAGGCCTCGACCGCGTGCAGAGTTTGGGCCGCATCCGGCGTATTACAGCGGAACAGCATCGGCGGGACAAATGCCCCTTTGTCTGCGTCGGCGCCGTGGACAGTAAAATCATCGGGGTCGCCGAAAATACGCTCGGCCTCTTGCCCGATCAGAGCCGCCTTTTCCAACACATCACGGCGTTGAGCTTGCGAAACCAGCGCTCCCATCTGAGTCTTCTCATCCGCCGGATTCCCGATCACGACCGAGCTCAACCGATCCCGCAGGGCATCTGACACCGCGTCGATATGCGCCTCAGGCACCATGATGCGGCGGATGGCGGTGCATTTCTGCCCGGCTTTCGCGGTCATCTCACGCTGGACCTCCTTGATAAACAAGTCAAACTCGGGCGTTCCGGGCACTGCGTCCGGACCAAGGACTGACGCGTTCAGGCTGTCCTGCTCGGCCACAAAGCGGGTGGCGTTGTCCAGAATACAGGGCGCACTGCGCAGCTTGCGGGCCGTCGCCGCCGAGCCTGTGAAGCTGACGACATCCTGCCCGCCCAGATGATCCAGTATCGGGCCCAGATTGCCGCTGACCAGCTGCACGGCCCCTTCGGACAGCAGACCACTGTCCAGCATGATCCGAACGCACAGCTCAGTCACATAGCAGGTCGCGGTGGCCGGTTTCACAATCGCGGGCATACCGGCCAGCAGGGTCGGAGCCAGCTTTTCCAGCATCCCCCAGACCGGGAAGTTGAACGCGTTGATGTGAACGGCCACACCGGTCAGCGAGGTACAGACATGCTGGCCCAAAAACGTGCCCTGCCGCGACAAACGTTCAACCGGGCCGTCCAGATAGATCGTGTCATTGGGCATCTCGCGCCGACCCTTGCTGGCGATGACCAAAACCGTGCCGATCCCGCCATCGACATCAATCATGTGATCCCTTTGAGTCGCCCCTGTCGCGAAAGAGGCGTCATAAAGCGCCTGTTTATGCTGACCCAGATGCAGCGCCAGCGCCTTGAGCATTCTAGCCCGGTCGTGAAAGCTCATCTTGCGCAGGGCAGGGCCGCCTTTGGTCTGCGCGTATTCCAGCATCGCGCCCACATCCAAGTGGCTGGCTCCGGCGCGCGCGATCAGCTCGCCGGTAACGGCCGAATGGATCTCGCGTGCGGTGCTGTCGCTGCCGATCCATTGCCCGCAAACATAGCTGTGCACGTCCTGAATATTCATCTGGCGATCCCCGCGATAAGGACCGGCAAGGCGTCACTGATTAATTGACCTACCGGTCGGTTTATGGAATGTTTAGATTTAGGACGGGCAAAGATCAAGGAGAATGTCGTGCTGGATAACGCGCCTGACAGACGTCCAAAGGTGCCATCATGACCCCGAGAGAGCGCGCCGAACGTGCAGCCCAGGTCATGTGGGCCTCGGACAATGCCAGCCCCTGGGCAGGTATGCAGATTGATATGGTGGATGAGGGGCAGGCGCAGCTGTCCCTGACCGTCGCAGAACATCACGTCAACGGGCACGGGATTTGCCACGGTGGGCTGATCTTCATGCTGGCCGACAGCGCCTTTGCCTTTGCCTGCAACAGCCGCAATCAATCCACTGTCGCCCAACACAACACGATTTCTTACATCACGCCCGGCCGCTTGGGCGACCGCCTGACGGCCCGCGCGCGCGAGATCGCCCTGACCGGGCGCAGCGGCATTTACGACGTGACCGTCACCAACCAAAGCGACGCTGTGATCGCTGAATTCCGCGGCGGCTCTCGGGCCGTGCCCGGACAGTTGTTCGAAGAATAGGGAGGCGCCCATGAAAGACCTGACACCGGCCCGAGACACGCTCGACCCGATCGAAATTGCGTCTCTGGATGAAATCAGAGCGCTTCAGTTACAGCGGCTCAGATGGTCACTGAAACACGCCTATGACAATGTGCGCATGTATCGACAGCGGTTCGATGCAGCAGGGGTTCACCCGGATGATCTGACGGACCTGAGCGACCTGTCCAAATTCCCATTCACCTACAAAAATGACCTGCGCGACAATTATCCGTTTGGGCTTTTCGCCGTGCCGCAGGATCAGATCCTGCGCCTTCATGCCTCATCCGGGACCACCGGAAAGCCGACGGTGGTCGGGTATACGCGCACGGATATCGACAACTGGGCCCATCTGGTCGCCCGATCCATGCGCGCCAGCGGCACCAAACCCGGTGATACTGTGCAAGTCGCTTATGGCTATGGCCTGTTCACCGGCGGCTTGGGTGCACATTACGGTGCGGAAAAGCTGAACTGCACTGTCGTCCCGGTCTCGGGCGGTATGACCGAGCGGCAAGTGATGCTGATTCAAGACTTCCGCCCCAGCACGATCATGGTGACGCCGTCCTATATGCTCAACATCCTGGAACAATTCCACGCGGCGGGGATCGACCCGCGTGACACCTCTTTGGAGGTCGGCATTTTTGGCGCAGAGCCATGGACCAACGCAATGCGTGCCGAGGTCGAAGAGGCGTTCGACATGCATGCGGTCGATATCTACGGCCTGTCCGAGATCATGGGGCCGGGTGTGGCCAATGAATGTGTCGAAACCAAAGACGGGTTGCATATCTGGGAGGATCACTTCTTTCCCGAAATCATCGACCCCGAAACCGGAGAGGTTCTGCCGGATGGCGAAATGGGCGAATTGGTTTTCACCACCCTCACCAAAGAGGGCCTGCCCATGATCCGCTACCGGACCCGCGATCTGACACGGCTGTTGCCGGGCACAGCGCGGTCCATGCGGCGGATGGAGAAGATCACCGGGCGCTCGGACGACATGATCATTCTGCGCGGCGTGAATGTGTTTCCCACTCAGGTCGAGGAACTCGTTCTCGCGACCCCTGATCTGGCCCCCTATTTCCAGATCGAACTGACCCGCGACGGGCGCATGGACGCGATGACGGTGCATGTTGAGGCTGCGGCAAGCGAGGACGCCAGACAGGCCCTGTCCGGGGTATTGGCCAAAAAGATCAGGGACACAATCGGCGTCGGCGCGACCGTATCTGTCGGCACCCCTGGCAGTGTTGAACGCAGTCAGGGCAAAGCCCGCCGCGTGATCGACAACAGGCCCAAGGGCTAAGCCAGTGGCTCGCACTATCGCAAAAGACCACGACCAGAAACGTCAAAGCATCCTGTCGGTCGCCGCCAGCGTGTTCGCACGCGAAGGCATTGCGCGCGCCTCGATGAACCAAGTGGCTAAGGCTGCGGGGATTTCGAAGGCCAACATCTACCACTATTACGACGGCAAAGAGGCCTTGTTGTTCGATATTCTGGACACTTACCTCTCTGAATTGAATAACCGCGTTACGGCTCTCAATTTGGACGACATGCCCCCAGCGGATCGATTGCATCTGGTTCTGCGGGAATACCTGTTGGCCTATGAAGGCATGGATTTCGAACACAAAATCCAAAGCGAAGGCGTGTCGCTGCTGCCGCAAAACATGCAGAAGGTTCTGAAGGCCTACCAAAAAGACATGGTCGCGCAGATGAGCGCTATTCTCAACGCGATCAGTGACGGCAAGCTGGGAGATAACCAGCAGCTTTTGCGCGAAGTGACAATGTCAGTCTTCGGAATGCTGAACTGGTACTATATGTGGCAACCCAAAGCCACGCGGGCCGATCGCGAAGGCTATGCCAGAACCATCGCGCGCCTAACCGTTGCCGGGTTGCCCG
Organism: Ruegeria sp. CDSA089; assembly: GCF_059612205.1. Classification (NCBI taxonomy): domain Bacteria; kingdom Pseudomonadati; phylum Pseudomonadota; class Alphaproteobacteria; order Rhodobacterales; family Roseobacteraceae; genus Ruegeria; species Ruegeria sp. CDSA089. The sequence continues at coordinate 375,606 of NZ_JBXWQD010000005.1, forward strand.
GAGTGCAGAACGCGGGCTAGTGCCCCGCCTCGTCATAGTCCCAGACCACCTTGTCGGACAGTGCAAAGCACTGACAAGTCAGAACGAACCCTGCCTCAACCTCATAGTCTTCCAGCGCATGGTTGGCGACCATCTCGACCTCGCCCTCCAACACTTTCGCCTTGCAGGTCGAGCACACGCCCGCCTTGCAGGCATGGGGCGCATCCAGGTTTTCAGCCAGCGCGGCCTCGAGCAGGCTGGTATCCTTGGGAATGGTGAACTGCCGCGTTTCGCCGCCCAATGTGACGCGCCCCTTGATGCCATTCTCAGCCACCGACCGCGAGACAGCGCGGGTTCTGGCACGTCCCGGTTGGGATGAAGCAAACAGCTCGAACCGGATCTGATCCTTTGTCAGGCCGTGATCTTGCAACGACTGCGAAATCGCCAGCATCATCGGTTCTGGCCCACAAATATAGGCCAGAGAGACCGAGTTGATGTCGATCCAGTGCTGGAACAGGGCCGCGCATTTTTCGGCATCGACGCGGCCTTTGAACAGGTCAATCTCCTGACTGTCATCTTCCAGGATATGCACGATGTTCAACCGGTGCAGAAAGCGGTTCTTGAGGTCCTCCAACTCTTCCCGAAACATGATCGTATTGGGGGTACGGTTTGCGTAAACCAGTGTGAACCGGGCCGACGGGTCCTCGGTCAATGCGGTTTTCAGGATCGAAAGCACCGGCGTGATGCCAGAGCCCCCAGCGAAGCCCAGGTAGTGCGGCGCATCGGCATTGGCGGCCGCATGGAAATTGCCCATCGGCGGCATGGCGTTCATGACGTCGCCCACTTGCAGCTCGGTATTAGCCCAGGTGGAAAAGGCACCGCCATCCACACTTTTGATGCCAACCTGCAAGATACCTTCATGCGGGGCGGCGCAGATCGAATAGGACCGGCGCAACTCATCTCCATCGAAATCCCGTTTGAAGGTGAGATACTGGCCCGGCGCAAACGCAAAATGCTCGGGGTTTTCGGGTTTCAAGGTCACGACCACCGCGTCGCGGATGGTTTTGTGGATGTCCGTTACTTTAAGGGGATGAAACATAGCCATAACGGGACCTCAGATACATTTGAAATAGTCAAAGGGTTCAAGACAATCCATGCAGCGCCACTGGGCCTTGCAAGGGGTCGAGCCGAACTGGCTGATCTTTTCGACCTGCTCAGATTTGCAATGCGGGCACCGTTCAGGGCCACCTGCGGGTTGCGGCGGGGCGATGCCGAACTCCTCCAGCCGCGCGCGGCCTCTTGGGGACAGCCAGTCGGTTGTCCATGCCGGCGCTATACGGATCTGGATGTCCAGATTGTCGATACCGTTGCGCGACAATTCGGTTTCTATATCCAACGCAATCACCGCCATGGCGGGACACCCGGAATAGGTCGGCGTGATCGTCACAGTCACACTGTCATTCCTGACGTCCACCCCCCGGATCACGCCCAGATCAACGACCGAGATCACCGGAATCTCGGGGTCGGGCACGTTTTCAAGCCAATCCCAGACCTCCGCTTCGGTGACAGCCATCGTACCTACCACGTGGCCCCCGGATAGGAGCGCTGCAAGGTTTGCATCACCGCCAGCATATGGCCCAGGTGTTCTGTATGGCGGAACCCTGTACGCCCGCCTTTCTGCGCATAGTCGCTGTCAGGCAGGGTCAGACAGGCCTCTGCCGCAACAGCTTCGACGGTCTCCAACCACGGCGCGCGCAGCTCCGAGGGCAGGGGGGCAACGCCCGTATCGGCCATCGCCTGATCGGTTGCGTCATCAACAAACATCTCGCCGCTATAGGGCCACAGGAACATCAACGCCTCAACCATGCGCGCGTTGCTGTCCTCGGTTCCATCACCCAAAGCGATCACGGTCTGGGACGACCGTTCCAGATGATAGAGCGCCTCTTTCACGCATTTCGCCGCGATCTCGGCAACGCGGGTATCGCGAGAGTCTTGCAAGCGCGTCAGCCAAGGCACCTGAAATGCATCAAACAGGAATTGACGCATCTGAGTTCGGCCAAAGTCGCCATTCGGAACCTCAAGCATCAACAGGTTGCGAAAATCGTAGACGTCGCGCAGATAGGCCAGATCATCGGCCGAGCGACCGGTCCCTTCGACCTCGCCCGCATAGCCCAGCCACATCTGCGTCTGACCGATCAGGTCCAGCGCCATATTAGCCAGCGCGATATCTTCTTCCAGAATTGGCGCAACCCCGCACCATTCCGACGTGCGGTGCCCCAGCACAAGGGCATTGTCCCCTTGCCTGAGCAGGAATTCGAACAGCGGGTTTCCAGCAGCCATCACATTTTCCCAACTTCTTCGGGAATGTCGTAAAACGTTGGATGACGATAGACCTTGTCCCGCGCTGGATCGAACAGAGGCCCCTTATCCGAGGGGCTGGAGGCGGTGATCTTCGCGGCCTCGACCACCCAGATACTGACGCCCTCGTTCCGACGGGTATAGACATCGCGCGCATTGCGGATCGCGTGTTCTGCATCGGCTGCGTGCAATGAGCCGACATGCCGGTGGCTCATCCCGTGCTGGCCGCGAATAAAGACTTCCCACAGGGGCCATTCGTTTTCATGTGTCATTGCTTACTCCGCCGCTTGCGCGCGTTTTTGGGATTTGCGGGCATGGGCCAGCATGGCCTCACGCACCCACGCGCCATCGTCCCAGGCCTTCCGCCGGGCGTTCAGACGCTCGACATTGCAGGGGCCATTGCCCGAGATCACCTCGAAGAATTCGGACCAGTCGGGTTCGCTGAATTCATAATGTCCGGTCTCATCGTTCCAACACAGGTTCTCGTCGGGGATGGTCAGGCCAAGGAACTCGGCCTGCGGAACGGTTTCGTCCACGAATTTCTGCCTTAGCTCATCATTGGTGTTGATCTTGATTTTCCACGCCATCGACTGCGCCGAGTGCACACTTTCATTGTCGGAGGGTCCAAACATCATCAGCGCGGGGTACCAGAACCGGTTCAGCGCATCCTGCGCCATGCGCTTTTGATCAGCTGTGCCCTCTTTCGCCATCTTGATCATGATGTGATAGCCTTGACGCTGGTGAAAGCTTTCTTCCTTGCAGATACGCACCATCGCCCGCGCGTAAGGACCATAAGAGGTGCGCTGCAACGGCACCTGATTCATGATCGCAGCCCCATCAACCAGCCAACCAACCGCGCCCATATCGGCCCATGTGAGGGTGGGGTAGTTGAAGATGGACGAATACTTCATCCGCTCGGAGTGCAGCATCTCGACCAGCTCATCCCGGCTGACCCCCAGCGTTTCGGCCGCGCAATAAAGATAAAGCCCATGCCCCGCCTCGTCCTGCACCTTGGCCAGCAGATTGGCTTTGCGTTCTAGTGTCGGGGCGCGGGTGATCCAATTGCCTTCGGGCAGTTGGCCGACAATCTCGGAATGGGCGTGTTGTCCGATCTGGCGGATCAACGTCTTGCGATAGGCGTCGGGCATGTAATCCTTGGGCTCGATCTTTTCGCCGCGATCAATGCGGTCTTGAAAGGCCTGATCCTCGGGGCTCATCTCCTTGCGGTCCTGAACACCTTTTCCGGTCGACTGTACCATCTGCGCGTACATGGCTGCGTCCTCCTTACACACCCTGGGTGACTGATTCAGTCGTCCCACCCTCTATTATGTTACATTTTTTCCAATATTCAATATTTTTGTAACATATTTTCACCAGCAAAAAACCGAACGTGAAATCAAAGCTTTCGGTAGATCAGATCATTCGAACCTGCTTCCGGCTCTTCCTGCAAAATGGCCGAGACCTGCGCATGCAAGGGCGACTTGCGACACACCGGATCAGTCGCAGCCGCATCCCCGGCCAAGGCCAAGGCCTGACAGCGGCAGCCGCCAAAGTCGATCTCTTTCCGCTCGCAACTCTGGCAGGGTTCCGGCAACCAATCCGTCCCGCGATAGGCGTTGAAGGCCGGACTGTTTTGCCAGATTTCCGCCAGCATTTTATTTTGGACGTTGTCAAACTGCAGATGTTTGATGGTTTGCGCGGCGTGGCAGGGTAGAACAGTGCCATCTGGCGTCACGTTCAACCCGGTCGAGCCCCAGCCGCCCATGCAGGCCTTTGGAAAATCCGCATAGTAGTCTGGCGGAACAAAATCGAACGCCAGAACGCCTTGCAGACGCTGCGCGGCTTTGGCGACCGTGTCCTTCACGGCCAGAGTCTGCTCACGTGTCGGCAACAGTGCGGCACGATTTTTCAAAGCCCATCCATGGAATTGGACACAGGCAACCTCAAGCCTGCGTGCTCCCAATTCGACGGCCATTTCAATCGTGCGGTCCAGATCATCCAGATTTTGCCGATGCATCACGGCATTCAGGGTCAAGGGAATGCCCCGATCCCGGATCTCGCGCGCAACGATCATCTTACGGTCAAACCCGCCGCGATACCCGCCGATATGATCAGCCAAAGCGGCATTCGTCCCTTGCAGCGACAGTTGGACATGATCCAGCCCGACCTCTTCCAGCCGGTCCAGCCTTTTGGGGGTCAGCCCGATGCCCGAGGTGATCAGATTGGTGTAAAGCCCAATTTGTGATGCGTATTCTGTCAGTTCTTCCAGATCGCGGCGGGATGCGGGCTCCCCCCCGGAGAGATGCAGCTGCAAAACACCCAGCGCGCGGGCCTGTTTGAACACGTCTTTCCAGGTTTCAGTGTCCAGCTCGGTCTCTTTGCGTTCAAGTTCCACCGGATTGCTGCAATAAGGGCAGCTCAGCGGACAGCGATGCGTCAGCTCGGCCAGCATGGCGATGGGGGCAGGGGTACTCATTCCCGCACCATCAGATAAACGCGGCTGCGCAAGGTCTGCAGAAAACGCTGCACATCCGTTTCAATCTGATCGGCCGGGGCGTTATAGGTTGCGGCAAGGTCCTGCACGATCTCGGAAAACCGGGCAGAACCATCGACGCGGGACAAGATGGCCATCCCGATCTGATCCAGCTCGATCACCTTCTCGGGCGCCATCAACACCGTCCGGTCGCGCACCTCATCGCGCTGCACCCGCACGCCGCGCGGCAGATATGGACGGTCGGTCTGGCGCAGTTCCAGCGTCATAGCAAACCCTCGTCCGGTTGCCACGCACCCGGAGGGATCATCCCAGGCTCAACATAGGCCGACCACAGCGCATCCAACTGCGCCCACAACACATTGGTTTTGAAGATCAGAGCCTCGCAGGCCATGTCCTCTTTCTCGGTCGTGTCGGCATGATCCAGAACCCAACTCAGACCAAAAGCCACATCCTTGGGGGCCTGAGTCAGACGTTTGCGGAAATAGGACAGGCTGTCGGCATTGGCAAAATCGTAATGCTCGAGCAGTCCTTCGATCCGCTGTTCATGAATCTTCGGCGCAAAAAGCTCGGTCAGCGAGGACGCGACTGCCTGCAACAGCGGCTTCTCACGCACATAATGCACATAAGCATCCACTGCGAATTGCGTGGCAGGCAAAATCCCACGCCCCGAGGCGACATAGTCCGGATCAAGCCCAACCGCCTCGGCCAGTTTCAACCAGCGCCGGATGCCGCCGCCTTCGTCAACGTCACCATCGTGGTCCTCGATGCGCGAGCGCCATTCTCGGCGGATGTCCGGATCGGTGCAGCGCGACATGAAGGCCGCGTCTTTCATCGGGATCGCGGCCTGATAGGCCCAGCGGTTGATCACCCAGGCCCGCACCTGATCCGGGGTACATTCACCGCTGTGCAGGCGATGATGAAACGGGTGTTTGTCGTGATAGCGCTCGGCCCCTATCTGACGCAGACGGGCTTCAAGGCTCTCTCGGCTCATATCGTGATCTCCTGCCCGTCATAGGCAATGGTCCAGCCTGCGGCCTCGACAAAGGCGCGCTCGGGTCCGTTTGGCTGCAGCATCGGATTGGTGTTGTTGATATGGATATAGGTCTTGGCCGCCGCGATGCCCTTTAGCCCCTCGATCGAACCGTCCGCACCACTGACCGAGATATGACCCATGCGCTGACCCGTCTTTACTCCGGTGCCGGTGCGGATCATCTCATCATCATCCCAAAGTGTTCCGTCAAAGAACAACTGATCCGCATCCGCAAGCTGATCCAGCAGAGCAGGGGTGATTTGCGCACATCCGGGAATGTAATAGGCGACCTTTTCCCCTGTAGTTAGGCGCACCCCAACGGTTTGCTCCCCGATGAGATTGGTTTGAACACTGTCACCTTCCATGAACAAAGGCACTTTGCCCGGAACCGCAAACAGCCGCGCTTGCAAGCCGTCCTGCAAAGCAAAGTCCTGATCCAGAGAAATGCGTGTCCGTTCCACCTTTTCCCGGTTCACAGCATCGAAGATTCTGTTCTGGGCCAGAACATCCAGAATATCCCCCGTTGCAAACAACGAAAACGGCGTCTGTTCACGCAGGCTCAACAACCCGGCGATATGGTCGATATCCCCATTGGTCAGCAAAACTGACGCCACAGGCGTGTCGCGCAGCGCACGAGGATGCATTTTCGGATTGTCCAGCATCTGCTGCCGGATGTCAGGTGATGCGTTCAGAATGCTCCACCGAACGCCGTCTGGCGAGACTGCCAACGATGATTGGCCGGAAGGCGGGATGAGGCCCTTGCGGGCGTCCTCGCAATTCCGGCAACCACAATTCCATTGCGGTAGACCACCGCCTGCAGAAGCCCCAAGAACCAGAAAATGCACCTCGGGCCTCCGCTAGAGTTCACGTAATCAGAACAGGTCGCGCTCGTGCTCGCGGCCTTCATCCTCGGACGGAGAATACATGTTGATCTCCATACCGCAGTTCACTTCTTTCAGTTTCGGTGTGCTCCAAGTCATCGCTACCTCCCATGAGTGACTGGCAATTTCAAAAAACCTACAACCCACATCATTTTCGGAAAATGCTGCTTTGGTCGTACGCTCCGGTCACAGTGTCCGAGCCGCGCCCCACCACGTCAACCGTCTTGGGGTCGTAGATAAGGCTTAGGACTTTTGTCGAATGTCGCGGCTTGGGGCGTAAATATAATGTTGCGTATATGCGCGTGATCGTTGCCCTGCTTTTGCTGATCCTAAGCGGTCTGACGGCCATGGCCGAGCCGTTGCCACGTGAGAAACTGGCGTTGTTCATTCGCGCGCCCTTTTCGCTGGGCGAGGCCCTGAATGACGACGGCGTCTATTCCTTGCTCAACTCTGGCGGGATCGAGGCGGGCTATGTCTTTGAAACAAAACCACTAGCCCCGCTGCCCGGTTTTTCGGGCGCGCCCATCAATATGCTGGTCGTGCTCGATCTCGAAGGGCGTTTTCTGGATGTTCAACTTATCGAACATAATGAGCCGATCTTTGTGTCCGGTCTAGGCCAGGCACCGTTCCACAAGTATTTCGAACAGTATGGAGGCCTGTCTATTTCGGACTCGATCGTCGTCGGAACGCCCTATGGGGATGCCGCCAGCGGCTCACAGCTTGTTTACCTCGACGGCGTCACCAAGGCCACAGCCAGCGTCCGAATTGCCCACGAATCTGTCATGGGGGCCGCCTTGGCAGTTGCCCGCGAAAAGATGCAGGGATTGGCCACCGCGCCCCCGGCCTATCCTGATCCCAATTACGACGAAGCGCTGACATGGGACGATCTGGTTGATCAAGGCATCGCCACTCACAAGACCCTCAGCAATGCTGAAGTCGACGCGCTGTTTGCTGGAACCTTGTGGGAGGATGACGACCCCGAAGCGCAGGACTACCCGGACGAGCCGTTCCTGGACCTCTGGATTGTGGACATCGGACCGAAATCCATCGCCCGCGCGGCCCTGTCCGACGACAGTTTTGATGAGCTTCAACGCTTTATGGAAATCTCGGATAATGATGAGCCGATCCTGCTGATCGAAACCGCCCGTCACGGGTTGGTCAGCGACGAGTTTGTGCGCAACACCGCGCCCGATTGGATCTCGGCTGAACAGGATGGACTGCCGGTCGCGCTGCGCGATGCAGACCTGCTGGTCGAGCTTGCCGACGGAATGCCGGACGGCACCGCTATGATCCTGCGCACCGACCGGCGACTGGGCTTCGATCCATCGCGGGAATGGGTGCTTAAGGTACTGGCTGTACGCGAACACGGGATGTTTCAACCCGAGATTGGCTCGGTCACCATGGACGTCCCCCATGTCACCCCTGCTCGGTTCTTTCAGCGCCCCGTGCAAATCAAGCCCGCGCCACCTTGGCTCGAAGCGCTGCGCAATCGTCAAAACGATATGATTGTGCTTGGTGTCCTGCTGACCGTGCTTGTTGGCATCTTGAGCCTGCGCATGAATGCACTGGCCGCGCAACCTATGTTCACACCACTGCGCCTGACCATTCTGGCGGTGGTGGTTGGCTTTGTCGGATGGTGGGGACAGGGACAGCTTTCCATTGTCACCGTACTGGGCACGCTTAGAACAGCCCTCGACGGGGGCAGCTATGCTTTCCTTCTATACGACCCGTTTTCGCTGCTGATCTGGGCCGTGTCGATTGCAGGCCTCGTCGCGTGGGGCAGGGGGCTGTTCTGTGGCTGGCTCTGCCCCTTTGGCGCGTTGCAAGAGTTTGCACATCATATCGGGAAAGCCCTGCGCATCCCGCAGATCGAACCTTCCCGCGCCTGGGACCAAAGGTTGAAGTGGTTGAAATACATTGTGCTGGGCGGTCTGATCGTCACCGTCTTCGTTGCCCCTGATCAGGTCGACAAAGCCGCCGAGGTCGAGCCCTTCAAAACCGCCATCACCACGTTCTTCATCCGTGAATGGTACTATGTGGCCTATGCTGTCTTCTGGCTGCTGCTGGGCATGGTCCTGTTCAAAGGCTTCTGTCGCTATGTCTGCCCCCTGGGCGCATTTCTGGCGATCGGTGGGCTTCTGCGCGGACGCGACTGGATCGATCGACGCGCCGAATGTGGCTCACCCTGTCAGCTTTGCCGTGTGAAGTGCAAATACGGCGCGATCAAGAAAACAGGCCAGATTCAATATGACGAGTGCTTCCAATGCCTCGACTGCGTTACGATTCACGACGACGAACAACGCTGTGTGCCATTGATCATAGCGGCCCGACGTCAGGCCAGAAAGGTCGCCGCCGAATGATCAACCGCCGCCGTTTCCTCGCGATTTCCGCAGCTGCACTGGCCACGCCTGCCGCGGCGAGGTCCATCCACTGGCAGGGATACGCCATGGGGGCCGAGGTCAGCCTGACCCTGGATGCCACCCCCGAAGATGCCCAAATCGCCATTTCCCGCGTTGAGAGGCTGCTCAAACGATGCGAAGAGATGTTCAGCCTCTATGATCCAAACTCGGTCCTATCTGAACTCAACAAGACCGGTTTGCTGAGGAACCCTCCGCGCGAAATGCTGGACCTGTTGCGCATCTGCGGGCAAGCACATCGAGTGACCAAAGGCCTGTTTGACCCAACAGTACAACCGCTCTGGGCCGCTTTGCGGCAGGGCGGGGATGTGAATGATGCGCGCTCCCTGATCGGTTGGGAACGCGTTAGCATCACAGCCGAACGGATCAGGCTGGACAATGGTCAGGCATTGACGCTGAATGGCATCGCGCAAGGATATGCGACCGATCTTGTGGCACATGCGCTGAAACAGGCCGGATGGTCCAGCGTTTTGGTCAACATAGGTGAATTCTACGCAGGGGGCCGCCCCTGGACTATGGGCATTGCTGATCCCCTACATGGCCTGGTAGAAACGGTCGCGCTCAAAAACCGTGCCGTCGCAACCTCCAGCCCTGGGGCGATGTACCTGGAAGGAACTCAATCCCACATCCTGAACCCCGACGGGCAAGATCCAGCCTTGTGGTCAACCGTCAGCGTCACCGCCAACACGACCACTTGGGCAGACGCGCTTTCCACGGCTTTTTGCCATGCGAACGCTGCGGAAATCTCGCGCACTTTAACCCGATCGCCGGACAATCCGACCGCAATCTGTGTGCAAACCGACGGTACCATTCAATCTGTTAAAACATAAAAAAGCCCCGCTTTTGTTGCGGGGCTTTTGGGTTCGTTTGTCTAGGCGGTTACGCGCAGGCTTGTACGGCGCG